>NZ_JBEXSR010000025.1:0-125815 GCF_040613735.1 Streptomyces sp. NPDC006235 | reverse complement strand
GACAGCGCCGTCGGAGCCGCCGGGGTGGCCGGTACTCCCTGCGCCGCGGCCCGGGCCGCGGCGGCCTTCCCGGCGGCGAAGCCGGGGCGGCTCGAGACGTCACCGGAGGCACCCGCACCGCCCTGCGCGCCGAAGGCGGGTCCCGCCGGGCCCCCGGCCGGGCCCGCGGGGGCGCCGAAACCGGACCCCGCCGGGCCGGCCGAGCCCGTGGAGCCGAAGGCCGCCGCCGCGCCCTGAGAGCCGAAACCGGAGCCTGCCGAGCCGCCACCGGATCCGCCCGGCCCGCCCGGCGCACCGAACCCGGAGCCCGCCGGGCCACTGCCCGGGCCGCCCGAGCCCGCCGGACCGAACCCGGGAGTCCCGGAGTTGCCGCCCTGGCCCCCGGCCGGCGTGGAGCCGCCTCCGGACGCGGCCGTGCCCGGACGCGGGGACACCGCGCGGAACGTCATCGTGCCGTCGTCGGGGGCATCGGCGGAGGCCGCTCCCTGGCCCTTCCCCGTCGGACGGCGGAAGACGAACGTGCTGCCGGCGGCCGCGGCGTTCGCCTCCTGGTCGGCCGGAGACGGTGGTTCGCCCTGCGGGGCGGACTCGCCGGCCGGCTGCCGGTCGGCGTGCGCCACCCTCGGGTCGGCACCCTGCTGAGCCGCACCCTGCTGGGCCGCTCCCTGTGCGCCCTGCGGTGCGCCCCACGCGACACGGCGGTCCTGGTCGCCGCCGAAGCCCGACTGACGGGAGCGGTCGGCGCCCCAGGCGGACGCCGGCTCGGGACGGCTGCCGTGCTGGGCGTCGGCAGGGGACGGCTCGTCGGCCGGGTCCTCGTCGAAAAAGTGCGGGCCGGTCTCCTCGACCGAGGCCGAGCCGGGGCCGGAGCCCGAGCCCGAGGCCGAGCCCGAGGCCGCGGCGCCGGGAGGCGGCGCGAGCGTCTCGCCGTCCTTGGGTGCGGGACGGCTGGTGCCCGGTACCCAGGAGGCACCGTTCCAGTACCGGACATATCCAGGAATGGAAGGGTCCGGGTAATAACCTTCGCGGGGCCTGTCGTCACCGGGGGCCGGGGTTGGGGCGCTCATCTCCGTCGTCCCGTATCTGCTCGAGGGCCAAATGGGGGCCTCCACATCTATCAGACGTGCGCAAGCCCCACTGCCGCTCCCACCGGACCCACCCCTTTCGAGCACCGATGTGCTACGCGTCGCGCGACCCGGCGCCTCCCCCTGCGAAAAACTTCCGGCAACGCGCGTAATGCCGCCGCCCCCGCGCGCTCTCTCCTGCTGACCGGCCCTCACGGGCCCCGTGCAGAGAAGGGGAGACCCCATGCGCACCGTGGTGGAACGCGAACTGGAGCTGAAACTCGTCCTGTCGCCCGAGCGCCGGATCCCGGTGCCGGCCCGGCTCCGGTACGTCACCGACGATCCGTACGCCGTCCACGTGACCTTCCACATCGACTCCGCGCACCCGGTGCACTGGACGTTCGCCCGTGACCTGCTGGTGGAGGGCGTGTTCCGGCCGTGCGGGCGGGGGGACGTGCGGGTGTGGCCGACGAAGGCCGAGGAGCGCAGCGTCGTGCTGGTGGCGCTGACTTCACCCGACGGGGACGCCCTGCTGGAGGCGCCCGCCGCCCCCGTGTCGGCCTGGCTGGAGCGCACGCTGCGGGTGGTCCCGCCGGGGACGGAGGGTGAGCAGCTCGGTCTGGACGACGAGCTGGCCGAGCTGCTCGCGCAGTGAGGACGCGCGACCTTCAGAACAGCTTGCCCGGGTTGAGGATGTTCAGCGGGTCGAAGGCCTGTTTGACGGCCCGCTGCATCTCCATCCCGACGGGGCCGATCTCGCGCGCCAGCCACTCCTTCTTCAGCACGCCCACGCCGTGCTCCCCGGTGATGGTGCCGCCGAGTTCCAGGCCGAGGGCCATGATCTCGTCGAAGGACTCGCGGGCACGCCGGGACTCGTCGGGGTCGGCCGGGTCGAAACACACCGTCGGGTGGGTGTTGCCGTCCCCCGCATGGGCGACGACCCCGATGGTCAGCCGGTACTTCTCGGCGATGCGGTCCACCCCGTCGAGCATCTCGGCGAGCCGGGAGCGGGGCACGCACACGTCGTCGATCATCGTGACGCCCTTGACGGCCTCCAGCGCGGTGAGCGACAACCGTCGTGCCTGGAGGAGCAGTTCGGACTCCGCCGCGTCGTCGGCGGGGACGACCTGGGTGGCGCCGGCGGCCTCGCACAGCGCGCCGACGGCGGCGAGGTCGGCGGCCGGGTCGGTGGTGTCGAAGGCGGCCAGGAGCAGGGCCTCGGTGGTCTCCGGGAGGCCCATCTGCGCCAGGTCGTTGACGGCCTTGACCGTCGTACGGTCCATGAGTTCGAGGAGTGACGGGACGTGGCCGCCCTCCATGATGCGGCACACGGCGTCGCAGGCGGCGGCCCCGGAGGCGAACTCGGCGGCCAGCACGAGCTGCTCGGGCGGCTTGGGACGCAGGCCGAGCACGGCCCGTACGACGATGCCGAGCGAGCCCTCGGCGCCGACGAACAGCCGGGTCAGGTCGTACCCGGCGACGCCCTTGGCGGTGCGGCGGCCGGTGGACATGAGGCGCCCGTCGGCGAGCACGACGTCCAGTCCGAGGACGTACTCGGCGGTGACTCCGTACTTCACGCAGCACAGGCCGCCCGAGGCCGTGCCGATGTTGCCGCCGATGGTGCACATCTCCCAGCTGGAGGGGTCCGGCGGGTAGTACAGGCCCTGTTCGCCGACGGCCCGGGACAGGGCGGCGTTGATCACGCCGGGCTCGACGACGGCGACGCGGTCGACCGGGTTGATCTCCAGGATCCGGTCCATCTTGGTCAAGGAGAGCACGATGCAGCCGTCGGAGGCGTTCGCGGCGCCGGACAGTCCGGTGCGGGCGCCTTGCGGGACGACCGGGACGCGCAGGGCGGTGGCGGTGCGCATCACGTGCTGGACCTGCTCCACCGTGCGGGGCAGGACGACCACGGCCGGGGCGCCGGCCGGGCAGAAGCTCGCCATGTCGTGGGCGTAGGAGGCCGTGACGTCGGGGTCGGTGAGGACCGCCTCGGCGGGCAGGCCGCCGAGCAGGAGGTCGACGAGGTTGCCGGTCGCTGCGGTGTCCGCGCCTTCGGAGCTGGGCGCTTCGATACGGCTCATGATCACAGGTTCGCACCCGGGGCCATCGGTGTGAACCCGTCGGCGGCACCCTTCGCCTGCCCGGGTGTGGTCGTCGTACTGACGCACAGTGAGCGCCATGGAGAACCAGCAGAAGCCCCCCGAGGGCCGCTTCCGCACCCGGCGGGTGGTGCTCGGCTGCGTCGCGGGGTGTGCCGTGCTCGGCGGGGTGCTGGTGCTGCTGCCGTCAGGGCGGCCGGCCGAGCCCGCTCCGCCGTCGCCGGGGGCGCTGGCCATGGCGGCGGTCGGCGCCGGGGTGCCGGCGGCGCTGCCCGACCTGGCGGAGCTGATCGACGAGCGGGAGCAGCGGGTGCGGACGCGTCCGAAGGACGCGACGTCCTGGGCGGTGCTCGGCGCGGCGTACGTGGAGCAGGGGCGGCGGCTGGCCGACCCGGCGTACTACCCGCGCGCGGAGAAGGCGTTGCGGACGTCGCTGGCGGTGCGGCCGCGGCGCAACACCCGGGCCCTGGCCGGACTGGCCGCGCTGGCCAACGCGCGCCGGGACTTCCCCGCCGCGCGCCGCTGGGGCGAGGCGGCGCGGACCCTGGAGCCCCGGCGGTGGACGACGTATCCGCTGCTCATCGACGCCTACACCGGGCTCGGCGAGCACGCGGCGGCCAAGCGGGCGCTGGACCGGCTGACGGAGCTGCGCTCGGGTCCCGCCGTGCTGGCGCGGGCCGCGGCCGTCTACCGCGACCGGGGCCGGCGGGAGGACGCGGCGGCCTCGCTGGCGGACGCGGCGGCGGGCGCGCGGGCACCGGCCGAGCGGGCGGCCTATCTGGAGCGGGCCGGGCAGCTGGCCTGGGAACGCGGGGACCTCCAGGACGCGCTGCGGCATTTCCAGGAGGCGGTGCGCCTCGACCCGGACCAGCGAGCGGCGCAGGCCGGGCAGGGCCGGACGCTGGCGGCCCTGGGCCGCACGACGGAGGCGCTGAACGCCTACCGGGTGGCCCTCGCCAGGCAGCCCTGTCCCCGGTACGCCCTGGAACTGGGCGAGTTGTACGAGTCGCTGGGGATGCCGGAGGCGGCCCGGGTGCAGTACGACCTGCTGCGGGAGCGGGTCCGGGTCGCAGCGGCGGGCGGGGCCGACGAGGAACTGGTGCTGGGGCAGTTCGAGGCGGACCACGGCGATCCGCGGGAGGCGGTACGGCGGTTGCGGGCCCAGTGGAGCCGCCAGCCGGGGACCGAGGTCGCCGACGCGCTGGGCTGGGCGCTGCACCGGGCGGGCCGGCACGAGGAGGCCCTGCGGTTCGCGGTGCGGGCGACGGAGAGCGACCCCGCGGGCGGGGTGCGCAGCGCGGCGTACGCCTATCACCGCGGCATGATCGAGCGGGAGCTGGAGCGGTACGGGGCCGCGCGACGCCATCTCGCGGAGGCCCTGCGGATCAACCCGCACTTCTCACCGCTGCACGCCCCTGCGGCGCGGGCGGCGTCGGAGGCGCTGGGGGAGCCGCCGGACGACGAGGTGCCCCGGATGGAGGAGGAATGAGGGCGTGCGGGTGCCCCGTGACACCCGCACGAGCTCACAGGGAACGTCGGGTCACAGGTTGCCGCGGCGGGCCTGCTCGCGCTCGATCGCCTCGAACAGGGCCTTGAAGTTGCCCTTGCCGAAGCCCATCGAGCCGTGGCGTTCGATGATCTCGAAGAAGACGGTCGGGCGGTCCTGGACCGGTTTGGTGAAGATCTGCAGCAGGTAGCCGTCCTCGTCGCGGTCGGCGAGGATCTTCAGCTCGCGCAGGGTGTCGATCGGGACCCGCGTCTCGCCGACCCACTCCCCCAGCGTGTCGTAGTACGAGTCGGGCGTGTTGAGGAACTCCACGCCGGCCGCGCGCATGGTGCGCACCGTCTGGACGATGTCGTTGGTGTTGAGCGCGATGTGCTGCACGCCCGCGCCGCCGTAGAACTCCAGGTACTCGTCGATCTGGGACTTCTTCTTGGCGATGGCCGGCTCGTTGATCGGGAACTTGACCTTGAGCGTGCCGTCGGCGACGACCTTCGACATCAGCGCGCTGTACTCGGTGGCGATGTCGTCGCCCACGAACTCCTTCATGTTCGTGAAGCCCATCACCTTGTTGTAGAAGCCGACCCACTCGTTCATCCGGCCGAGCTCGACGTTGCCGACGCAGTGGTCGATGGCCTGGAAGGTGCGGTGGGCGGGCGGCTCGACCATCGGCTGGGCCGCCACGAAGCCGGGCAGGTACGGGCCGTCGTAGCCGGAGCGCTCGACGAGGGTGTGGCGGGTCTCGCCGTAGGTGGCGATGGCGGCCAGGACGACCGTGCCGTGCTCGTCCTTCAGCTCGTACGGCTCGGCCACCGAGCGGGCACCGTGCTCCAGGGCGTAGGCGTACGCGGCGCGCGCGTCCGGCACCTCGATGGCGAGGTCGACGACGCCGTCGCCGTGCTCGGCCACGTGCCGGGCGAGGAAGTGGCCCCAGTCCGTGGACGGCTTGATGACCGACGTGAGGACGAAGCGGGCCGAGCCGTTCTCCAGGACGTAGGCAGCGGTCTCGCGGCTGCCGTTCTCCGGTCCGGAGTAGGCGACCAGCTTCATGCCGAAGGCGGTGGAGTAGTAGTGCGCCGCCTGCTTGGCGTTGCCCACGGCGAAGACGACCGCGTCCATTCCCTTGACCGGGAAGGGGTCGGCCTGCCGGGCGGTGTCGGGAGTGTGGTGTGTGGTCTGCGTCATAGCCGCAGGGTCTCCCCGCTCGGCAAGGTGCGCAATAGTTTGCGTTTCCGCTGGGCAATCTGTTCAGCAATACGGCCGTGTCGACGGCGCTTCTGTACAGGATGACCATGCCGGGAGGCTGCTGTGGCGATCGATCATCTGGACGGCCGGATCATCCTGCTGCTGGCGCGGGAGCCGCGGATCGGGGTGCTGGAGATGTCGCGCCGGCTCGGCGTGGCCCGCGGCACGGTGCAGGCGCGGCTGGACCGGCTTCAGTCGAACGGAGTCATCCGCGGCTTCGGCCCGGAGGTGGATCCGGCGGCGCTCGGCTACCCGGTCACGGCGTTCGCGACGCTCCAGATCCGGCAGGGCCAAGGCGCCGACGTACGGGCCCACTTGGCGACCGTGCCCGAGGTGCTGGAGCTGCACACCACCACCGGCAGCGGGGACATGCTGTGCCGGCTGGTGGCCCGCTCGAACGCCGATCTCCAGCGTGTGATCGACCGGGTCGTCGGTTTTGATGGCATCGTCCGGGCCTCCACGGCGATCGTCATGGAGAACCCCGTTCCGCTGCGGATCATCCCGTTGGTGGAGCAGGCCGCGGAGGAGACCTGAATCGTGGGGTGAGTGTGAACTTCTGGGAGTACGTGGCGGGGCGGCACCAGCAACTGCTCACGGACGCCTACCAGCACGCGAGCGCCGTCTTCCAGTGCATGGTCGTCGCGACCGTGCTCGGGGTCCTCATCGGCGTCGCCACCTACCGCAGCGCGTGGGCCGGGAACCTCGCGACCACGGCCACCGCCACCATCCTGACCGTGCCGGCGCTCGCCCTGATCGGGCTGCTTATCCCGGTCGTGGGCCTGGGTGTGGCGCCGACGGTGATCGCGCTGACGCTGTACGGGCTGCTGCCGGTCGTGCGCAACGCGATCGTCGGGCTGCGCGGGGTCGACCCGGCGCTGGTCGACGCGGCCACGGGCATCGGGATGTCCCGCCCGGCGCGGCTGCTGCGGATCGAGTTGCCGCTGGCCTGGCCGCCGATCCTGACCGGCATCCGGGTCGCGACCCAGATGCTGATGGGCATCGCGGCCATCGCGGCGTACGCCTCGGGACCGGGTCTCGGCAACGTCATCTTCCGCGGCCTCGCCTCGCTGGGCAGCGCCAACGCGCTCAACCAGGTCCTCGCGGGCACGCTCGGCATCATCGTCCTGGCGCTGCTGTTCGACGCCGCGTACGTCCTGATCGGGCGGCTGACCGTTCCCAGGGGGATCCGTGCCTGAGACCGACGGCCACGGGGCCTCCATCGAGCTGGAGAGCCTGACCAAGCGGTACCCCGGCAGTGCGCAGCCGGCCGTGGACAACGTGAGCATGGAGATCAAGGCGGGCGAGGTCGTCGTCCTCGTCGGCCCCTCGGGCTGCGGCAAGTCGACCCTGCTCAAGATGATCAACAGGTTGATCGAGCCGACCGGCGGCCGTATCCGCATGGGCGGCGAGGACGTCACCGACATCGACCCGGTCGCGCTGCGCCGCAAGGTCGGCTACGCGATCCAGTCCGCCGGGCTCTTCCCGCACATGACGGTCGCCCAGAACATCGGCCTCGTCCCGAGGATGATCGGCTGGCCGAAGGCCCGGATCAGGGCGCGGACCGAGGAGCTGCTCGACCTCGTCGGCCTCGACCCCGGCGAGTTCCACGGCCGCTACCCGCGTCAGCTCTCCGGCGGCCAGCAGCAGCGCGTGGGCGTGGCCCGGGCCCTGGCCGCCGATCCCCCGGTGCTGCTGATGGACGAGCCGTTCGGGGCGGTGGACCCGATCACCCGCGACCATCTCCAGGACGAGCTGATCCGGCTCCAGCACGAACTGCACAAGACGATCGTCTTCGTCACGCACGACTTCGACGAGGCCATCAAGATCGGCGACCGGATCGCCGTGCTGCGCGAGCGGTCCCACATCGCCCAGTTCGACAGTCCGGAGGCGATCCTCACCAACCCGGCGGACGACTTCGTGTCCGGGTTCGTCGGCGCCGGGGCGGCGCTGAAGCGGCTGAACCTGACCCGCGTACGGGACGTGGAGATCACCGACTATCCGACGGTGACGATCGACGACCCGTTGCAGCAGATCTTCAACCGGCTGCGGGCCGGCGGCACCAACGAGGTCCTGCTGCTCGACCGGCGCGGCCGCCCCTACAAGTGGCTCCGGCGCGGCGACCTCATGCGGGCCCGGGGCTCGCTGGCCCGTGCCGGGACGCTGGTGCACGACACGGTCACCCGGGACGCGACCCTGCGGGACGCGCTGGAGGCGGTGCTCACCGACAACACCGGGCGGGTGGCGGTGACGGGACGGCACGGTGAGTACACCGGCGTCGTCGACATGGAGACGCTCCTCAACTCCGTGCACGACATGCTGGAGGCCGACCGGCTGGACGCGCTGGAGCACCAGCACGAACTGGAGGAGCTGCGGGCGGCGCAGACGCACGCGGAGCAGGAGGGCGGCGGGGACGTCACGGGCGTGGGCGGCTTCGGAGGGACACGGTGACCGCTCCGGGGCAGGTGCGCACCGCCCCCGGACCGGTGGACGAGGAGGAGGCCGAGGCGCCCCGGACGCCGCCCGGCCCGCCGCCCCGGCGCGTCGGCCGGCAGAAGCTGACCGTGCTGCCCGCGGTCTTGGTGGCCGTACTCCTCGCCACCTGGCTCTGGTTCCGGCAGGCCGACCTGGACGCGCTGACCCGCAACGCCCTGTCGGACGGCCAGGTCTCCAAGGCCCTGTGGCAGCACATCCAACTGACCGTGATCTCCACGTTCTTCGTGCTGGTCATCGCGATCCCACTGGGGATCCTGCTGACCCGCCCGGCGTTCCGCAGGGCCACTCCGGTGGCGATGGCGTTCGCCAACATGGGGCAGGCGACGCCCGCGATCGGCCTGCTGGCACTGCTCGTCATCTGGCTGGGCATCGGCCGCAGGGCCGCCCTGATCGGCATCATCGCCTACGCCGTGCTGCCCGTGCTGTCGAACACGATCACCGGCCTGAAGGCGAACGACCCGACGCTGCTGGAGGCGGCCCGGGGCATCGGAATGTCACCGGCGGGAGTGCTGACCCAGGTCGAACTCCCCCTCGCCGTCCCGCTGATCCTGGCGGGTGTCCGCACGGCCCTCGTCCTGAGCGTCGGCACGGCGACCCTGGCCGTCTTCGGCGGGGGCGGCGGACTGGGCGTGCTGATCACGACCGGGATCACCAACCAGCGGATGCCGGTGCTGGTGCTGGGCTCGGTCCTCACGGTGGTCCTGGCGCTGCTGGTGGACTGGCTGGCCTCGCTGGCGGAAGTGCTCCTGCGGCCCCGGGGACTCCAGCCATGAGACGGCGGTTGTTCCTGGCGCCGGCAGCGGGACTGCTGGTCGCGGGGTGCGGCCTGACCAGCGGCTCCCCCATGGCGGACGACGTGCGGCCCGGGTCGGTCGGGCGGGGCGAGCCGCTCAAGGGCGCGAGCCTGACGGTGACGTCCAAGTCGTTCACCGAGGGGCTGATCCTCGGCGCGATCATGGGCATCGCCCTGGAGGCGGCCGGTGCGGAGGTGCTCGACCGCACGGGCATCCAGGGGTCCATCGGCAGCCGCGAGGCCGTCCGCAAAGGGGACGCCGACGCCGGGTACGAGTACACGGGCACGGCCTGGATCACGTACCTGGGCAACAGCGAGCCGGTCACCGATCCGCGCGCGCAGTGGGAGG
Source organism: Streptomyces sp. NPDC006235 (assembly GCF_040613735.1). Lineage (NCBI taxonomy): Bacteria > Bacillati > Actinomycetota > Actinomycetes > Kitasatosporales > Streptomycetaceae > Streptomyces > Streptomyces sp. NPDC006235. The sequence continues at coordinate 116,268 of NZ_JBEXSR010000025.1, read as the reverse complement.
CGGTGAAGAAGGCCGACGCGGCGAACGGGCTGGCCTGGCTGCGTCCGTCGTCCCTGAACAACACGTACGCGCTGGCGATGAACCAGGAGAACGCGAAGAAGTACGGCACGAAGACCCTGTCGGACGTGGCGGAGCTGGCGAAGTCCGACCCGGGGGCGGTGAAGCTGTGCGTGGAGGTCGAGTTCGCGAACCGGGCGGACGGGTTGCCGGGCATGCAGCGGGCGTACGGGATGGAGCTGCCGGCGCGGAACGTCACGCAGATGGACACGGGGATCATCTACACCCAGACGTCGAAGGGGAGTTGCCCGTACGGGGAGGTGTTCACCACCGACGGGCGCATCGACTCCATGAACCTGGCGGTCATGGCGGACGACAGGAAGTTCTTCCCCAACTACAACGCCGCGCCGATGATCAACGCGAAGACGTTGAAGGAGCGGCCGGCGATCGCGGACGTCCTGGACCCGGTGACGGCGCGGCTGGACAACACGGTGGCGCGGAGGCTGAACGCGAAGGTGGATGTGGAGGGGGAGGATCCGCATCAGGTGGCGTTGGAGTGGATGGTGGAGGAGGGGCTGGTCAGGGAGGAGTGACCCGGACCGATGGAGAGAGTTGCAAAGAAAGCCTTGCAAGGATTCCTTTGCAAGGATAGCTTTGCATCGTGACCGAACCCCAGAACCCGCACGTGCGGCAACTCGACGCCCGATCCCTACGAGGACTCGCGCACCCCCTGCGGATGCAGCTGCTCGACGCCCTGCGCTTCGGCGGCCCGGCCACCGCCTCGCAACTGGCCGCGAAGCTGGGCGAGTCCAGCGGCGCCACCAGCTATCACCTGCGCCAACTCGCGGAGTACGGCTTCATCGAGGACGCCCCCGAGCACGGCAAGGGCCGTGAGCGGTGGTGGAAGGCGGCTCACTACGGCCTCCGTTTCGACGACGCCCTGCTCACCGATTCGGACCCGGCCGTGCGCGGCGCGGCGGACATGTACCTCCACGAGGTCGCCACCACGCAGACCCGGGACCTGTCGACATGGCTGGGCAACCGCGACTCATGGCCCGAGGAGTGGAGCCGCGTGTGGGACATGAGCAGCTGGACGCTGCGACTGACGCCCGAACTGACGCAAGAGCTCGTCGAGAAGATGCACGCGCTGCTCGACACCTACCGCGACCGCGCGGCCACCGAGGACACCCCCGGCGCCGAGCAGGTGCGCCTCCACACCCACGCCTTCCCGATCAGGACGGACTGAGATGCACCCCGACATCCACCTCGCCCTGCACCACGCCCGCGCCGCCGACCTCCGCGCCGAGACCGGAGGCCGGGGCCCCACCGCCCGGAACAGCCATGGCCTCCGTACCCGCCTCGGCTGGACCCTCGTGGAGGTCGGGTTAAGGCTCGCCACCCGGCCGGGGCCGGCAGCCGCCGCCCACTAACAGCTGGGCACGGACCCCTTCCCCGTCTCCAGGGACACCAGCGAACTCACCGTGCTCTTCAGCGTGGTCACCGGAATCAGCCGCAGGCCCTTCGGCAGTTCGGCTCGCGCGTCCGCGCACTCCGCCTTCGGGACGAGGAACACGGTCGCCCCGTCCCGCTTGGCGGCCTGGGTCTTGAGGGCGACGCCGCCCACCGCCCCGACCGTGCCGTCGGCGGCGATCGTGCCGGTGCCGGCGATGACACGGCCCCCGGTGAGATCACCACCCGTGCCGTCGCCGTCGAGCTTGTCGATGATCCCCAGGGAGAACAGCAGCCCGGCACTGGGCCCGCCCACGTCCGCGAGCCGCAGGCCGACCTTGACGTCCTTGTCGTCGAGGCCGAGATAGTTCAGCGCGGCCTGCGTCGCCGCGTCCTGGGACTCCTTCATCTGCTTCTCGTTGTGCCGCTCGATCTCCTGGACGGAGTCGCCGCTCGGGTAGATCGCGTCGCGCGGCATGACCGCCCGGTCCGTGCGGAACCAGTTGTCGATGACGTCCGGGAGCGAGACCCGGGTGTCCGGTGAGGTCGCCACGATGGTGGTCATACGCAGCTGACCGGGTGTCTCCCGGGTCGGCGCGCCCTTGATGGTGATCACCGGGGCGCCCTTGTCCTCCCCGAGCACGTTCGTCGTCTGCCCGGGCTGCGCCACCGAGAACGGCAGCGGCGCGAACACCGCCGTGGCGAGCAGAGCCACGACGGGCAGGGCGCAGACGGCGATGGCCTGGGGACGCGTGAGACGAGAGAACACGGGATCAATCTAACTCGGGCACGGAATCGGGCCGGTCCCAGGTCGCCCGGGGCCCGGCCGGAGGGATCCGCACACGTCAGCACAGCGCGTCCGCACAGGTCAGCGCAGCGCGTCCGCGACCTCTCGTGCCGCCTCGACGACCCTGTCCCCCACCCGCTCCGGCACCACGTCCGCCAGCATCACCACGCCCACGCTGCCCTCGACGCCCGTCACGCCCAGCAGCGGCGCCGCCGCCCCGCACGCGCCGGCCTCCAGCTCGCCGTGGGTCAGCGTGAAGCCCGGGTCCGTCATCGGGTGCTGCCGGGCCGCGAGGATCGCCTTGCCCGCGGCGCCCCGGTCCAGGGGGTGGCGGAATCCTGCCCGGTAGGCGACGTGGTAGTCCGTCCAGGTCGGCTCCACCACGGCCACGGCGAGGGCGTCCGCCCCGTCCACCAGGGTCAGGTGCGCCGTCGCGCCGATGTCCTCGGCCAGCGACCGCAGTGCCGGCATCGCGGCCTCTCGTACGAGGGGGTGGACCTGCCGGCCCAGACGCAGCACGCCGAGCCCGACCCGGGCACGTCCGCCCAGGTCACGGCGTATGAGCGCGTGCTGTTCCAGCGTGGCGAGCAACCGGTACACCACGGTCCGGTTGACGCCCAGTTTGAGGGAGAGCTCGGTCACGGTCAGTCCGTGGTCCGTGTCGGCGAGCAGCTTGAGGACCCGTAGTCCCCTGTCGAGCGTCTGGGAGGTCTCCGCGGTCACGACGCCCACTCCTTAGTGGTGAGGTCGACGGCCCCCTGGTCGGTGGATGCGTCACCGAGTCCCGTCGGCGACGCGCTTCAGAGGCCGCCGATCGGCCGGCGGCCCGGCCTGTCCGGGCCGCGTCGCTTCACGGCTGCGCTCCGCGGCGGCGCTGCCACGGGGCGTGTGCGTAGCCGGACAGTAGCGAAGGGAGTTCGCTGAGCGGAAGGCTCCGTCCAGAATCCGGGCACCGGCCAGGACCGACTGGCGCCCTTTGCCCGCATACGTACGACACGGGGGTCACTTCATGCGCGTGGCCCACTCCTGCACCTTGGCGATGCGCTGCCGTAGCTGCCCCGCCGTCGCCTCCGCCGCCGCAGGCCCCCCGCACACGCGCCGCAGCTCCGTGTGGATCACGCCGTGCGGCTTGCCGCTCTGGTGGACGTACGCGCCGACCATCGTGTTGAGCTGCCGCCGCAGCTCCATCATCTCCTTGTGCGAGACGACCGGCCGCCGCTCGGCGGGCACTTCGAGCAGGTCGGCCTCCGCGTCCGGCTTCTTGCGGCTGTGCGCGATCTGCCGGGCCTGCCGCTTCTGCAGCAGCAGCTGGACCTGGTCGGGCTCCAGCAGCCCGGGGATGCCGAGGTAGTCCTGCTCCTCCTCGCTGCCCGGGTGGGCCTGCATGCCGAACTCGGCGCCGTTGTACATGACCCGGTCGAAGACCGCGTCGGACTCCAGCGCCTCGAAGGGCAGCATGTCCTGCTCGCCGGTGTCCTCGTCCTGCTCCTTGTTCGCCTCCTCCATCTCCTTCTCGGATTCGGCGTACGGGTCCTCCTCGCCCTCCTTCTTGGGCTTGTCGAGGACGTGGTCGCGTTCGCGCTCCATCTCGTTGGCGAAGGAGAGCAGGTCCGGCACGGTCGGCAGGAACACGGAGGCCGTCTCGCCGCGCCGCCGGGACCGTACGAAACGGCCGACGGCCTGAGCGAAGAACAGCGGCGTCGAGATGGTGGTGGCGTACACCCCGACGGCGAGCCGGGGCACGTCGACGCCCTCGGACACCATCCGCACCGCGACCATCCACCGGTCGGTGTTGTTGCTGAACTCGTCGATCCGCTCGGAGGCGCCGGAGTCGTCGGACAGCACGAGGGTCGCCTTGCTGCCCGTGATCTCGCGGATCAGCTTGGCGTACGCGCGCGCCGAGTCCTGGTCGGAGGCGATGACGAGCGCACCTGCGTCCGGGATGGCCTTCCTGACCTCGGTCAGCCGCTGGTCGGCGGCGCGCAGCACGGCCGGCATCCACTCGCCGCGCGGATCGAGGGCGGTCCGCCAGGCCTGGCTGATGGCGTCCTTGGTCATGGGCTCGCCGAGCCGCGCGGCGACCTCGTCACCGGCCTTGGTACGCCAGCGCATGTTGCCGCTGTAGGAGAGGAAGATGACGGGCCGGACGACGTTGTCGGCCAGGGCGTTGCCGTAGCCGTAGGTGTAGTCGGCGGCGGACCGCCGGATTCCGTCCTGCCCCTCCTCGTACGTCACGAAGGGGATGGGGTTGGTGTCGGACCGGAAGGGCGTACCGGTCAGGGCCAGCCGGCGGGTCGCGGGCTCGAAGGCCTCCAGACAGGCCTCGCCCCAGGACTTGCTGTCACCGGCGTGGTGGATCTCGTCGAGGATGACCAGGGTCTTGCGCTGCTCCACGCGGTTGCGGTGCAGCATGGGCCGCACGCCGACACCCGCGTACGTCACGGCGACCCCGTGGTACTCCCGGCCGAGCGGCCCGGCGCTGTACTCCGGGTCGAGCTTGATGCCTATCCGGGCCGCGGCCTCCGCCCACTGCTTCTTCAGGTGCTCGGTCGGGGCCACGACGGTGACCTGCTGCACGACATGGTGGTGCAGCAGCCAGGACGCCAGCGTCAGCGCGAAGGTCGTCTTGCCGGCGCCGGGGGTGGCGACCGCCAGGAAGTCCCGCGGCTGCTCCTGGATGTACTTCTCCATCGCGCCCTGCTGCCAGGCGCGCAGCTTGTTTGCGGTACCCCAGGGGGCGCGGCCGGGGAACGCCGGGGACAGGTGGTGCGAGGCAGAGCTGGTGCCGGCGGTGGTAGTCACGGTCTCCGTTGGGGGTCGGGCGGCTCGTTCGAGGGAGCCTGACGGCTCGGCTACGTATGACAACCGGGCCACCCTACCGGCGCCCTGCCCCTGCTCATGCGCGGACGAGCCCGGGTCATGCCAGGGTGGGATTCACGTCACAGCCCGGCAGGGCTCCTCACCGCTCCCGCAGCCGCGTGGTCACCCAGGCCCCCACCAGCGCGACCACCGCCATCGGCAGGAACACCGCGGCGAAGGCGGCCGGGTGGGAGGCGGTGGCGGTGGTGGTGTCGTGGGTGACCGTGCCGCCGCCGAGGGCCGCGAAGGCGGCGCCGCCGGCGGAGAGCAGGACGACGTTGGACAGGCCGTCGGAGATCTGGAGGGCGGCGGAGTTGGTGCCGGCCTCCTCGGGGGCGGAGAGCTTGAGCAGGAGCACGCTCGTGGAGGAGATGACGAGACCCATGCCGAAGCAGCCGAAGGCCCAGGCGACGGCCAGGGTCCACACGGGCACGGAGTCGAGCAGCACACTCGGCGCGGTGGCGATGGCCGCCGCCACCAGCAGCATGCCGAAGGTCGTCAACCGCTCCCGGTAGGGCTCGAACCGCGGCCGCGACTGCACCCATGAGCCCAGCGCCCAGGTTCCGCCGCCCGCGGCGAGCGAGAACCCGGCCAGGGTCGGACTGAGCCCGCGCTGGGTCACCAGCATCAGCGGCACGAAGGACTCCGCGGCGATGAAGGACCCCGCGGCGACGCCGCGCAGCAGCACGACGGAGGGCAGCCCGCGAGCGGCCCGGTAGGTGCCGCGCGGGAGCAGCCCGAGCACGGCGGGCACCAGCAGGACCAGTCCGGCGGCGCCCGGCAGGAGCGAGAGCGGGCGCAGGTCCTGGGCGGCGTACTGGAGGAGGCCGGCACCGAGGGAGATGGCCAGGGCCAGGCGGATGCGGCGGCGGTTGAGGGAAGGGGGCCGACCGGGCGGAGAAGGCTCCGAGTCCGGCGTAGGCACCGGCCCGGACGCGCGGCGCCGTATCTGCGGCAGCGCGAGCGCGAGCGGGAAGACGACGAGCACGGGTATCCCGATGAACACCCACCGCCACCCGAGCTGCTCGGTCACCGTGCCGGCGGCGAGCGGGCCGACGATCGACGGCAGGATCCAGCCCGCGGCGAACGCGGCCATGATGGCCGGTCGCAGCCGCTCCGGATACGCCCGCCCGACGACGACGTACAGCGCGACGATCACCAGCCCGCCGCCGAGCCCCTGCACGGCCCGCCCCAGGATGAACACCCACATCGCCCCGGCCGTCCCCGACAGCAGCAGCCCCGCCCCGAAGGAGGCGATGCCCGTCGTCAACGGCCCGAGGGGCCCGCGCCGGTCCGACCACTGCCCGGAGAGCACCATCCCGAACAGACTCGTCGTGAAGTATCCGGAGAACGCGAACGCGTACAGCGGTACCCCGTCCAGCTCCCGCGCCGCGACGGGCATCGCCGTACCGACCGCCGTCGCCTCGAAGGCGATGAGCAGCACCACGGAGACGATCCCGAAGCTCAGCGCCCGGTACTCCCGCCCCAGCACAGTGCCGTCCGGCGCGGGTACGGAAGTCGGGCCATCGGCTTCCACGACATCTGCGTCACGCGGCTTCGGGGCGGTCATGACCGCCAGAGTAAGGGCCACGCGGCACTTTGACCCCTGTCCCGAGATGGTCCCGGCGTGGGACCTTGGTCGTACGCCCCTCCTTTCGGCCACCCCCTTCATGAACTGCGTATGGCAGTCATATTGCAGCCCACACGATGCCCTTGAACCCTCACTCGCCCCCCACCTACGGTCACTGCACCGAGTTCGAACACGGCCGTGTGCCCGAGTGGTTCAGGGGCTCGCCTGCAAAGCGAGTTACGCGGGTTCGAATCCCGCCACGGCCTCCACAGGCGTCAAGCGTCAGCCGGCGTCGGGAAGCGCTCCCGGTCCGGTTTCCTCGTCCGCCTTCCGCCGCGCCCGGCGCGCGTTCTCCGCCCGTACGGCGTCCAGCCACCGCCAGAGGCCGACCTCCTCGATCCTCAGCCCGGGGCAGGCGATCCGGTGCGGTACGCGGCACACCGCACCGGGCGCGGGCTCGTCCTCGCGGCTGTTCCACGCCGTCCCGTCGGAGTCCACGTACCAGCGGTGCCAGGCGGGCACCATGTGCGCGGGCACCGGCATGTCCGGTTCCAGGAGGACATGCCAGCCGTAGTAGGTGACACGCCGGTCCCCGACGAGCCCGCAGTCGGGGCAGACGGGCGGAGCGGGCGGTTCGGGGCCGGTGGCGCCTTCCATCGCGGCCTGGGCCCGGTCGGTCTTCTCCCACGGCCGCGGGGCGTCCGGTGGCCGCTGCCGGTGTCCGTCGGGGTCGGGTAGCGGGATGATGCTCGACTCGTCTGTGTCCCCCATGGTGCGAGCATGTGCGCGGGTCGGTGACCGGGAAAGGGCGCGTTCAGGGCGCAACGGGGCAATCCGCCGGGCGTCGGGGTTCGGTGCACGGCTCGGGGCGTGGCTTCGTGAAGTCGCGCACAACCCTCAGTGCCTCTTAGGTGTCCAGGACATGACCGGTAGCCCACGTTCCGGTCGTCCCGCCCCCTGTTTCGACGAGGAGAACCATCGTGCACCTCCGCCCCTCGGCAGCCGTCCTGGCCGCTGCCGTGATCGCCGTCGCCGGTCCCGCTGTCGCCGCACCCCAGGCGCAGGCCGAGGAGGGCGTGCCCGAGCTGGTCGTCTCGGCCCTGCCGTCCGCGACGCCCAAGCCCGGTGAGGTGTACGACAAGTCCGTCACCCTCACCAACAAGGGCACGGCCGCCGTGGACGGAGTCACCTTCCGGGTCCGCCTCACGCGCGGGCTGGACTTCCCGGAGCAGGTACAGGGCTGCACCTACTCGACCGTCAAGGACCAGGTGCGGCAGGCCCTGTGCGAGCTCGACACGGTCATCGAGCCCGGCGCCTCCGTCACCACGCCCGTCCGGTTCAAGGCATTGGACAACGCCCTGATGGAGGCCGTCGAGTACGGCACGAGCGCGACCGGTGAGGCCCCGGGCGAGGGGTACGACGACAGCTACCGGCGGCTCACCCTGACGGCGGACAACACCGCCGACCTCGTCGCGGTCGGCGAGGACACCGAGGCGCTGCCCGGCGAAGAGCAGTCGGTCACGGCGACCCTGCGCAACGACGGCCCCGGCTGGGTGCAGAACCAGGAGAGCGACGACCTCCCGGGCCTGCTGGTGCAGATCCCGCCGGGCACCGTCGCCGTCGGCGTGCCCAAGGACTGCGCGCCGTTCGGGATCGACGGGCCGAGCGGACCGCAGGGGACCACGGGCAAGCCCAAGTACGTCTGCTGGCCGAAGGACGGGACCCTCGACGTGGGCCAGTCCCTGGCGTACACCTTCACGCTGAAGATCGAGGAGTCGGCGCAGGACCCCGAGGGCGAGGTCAAGGCGTCGTCCGTCTACGACATCGCGCCCGCGTACGACAAGAACCGCGCCAACAACACCGCCCTGATCCGCATCGATCTGCCGAGCGACAACGAGCCCGGGCCGAGCCCCTCGGACGGCGCCGACGGTGGCTCCGGCAACGGCGGGAACGGCAACGACCCGGAGGGCCAGGCCGCCGGCGGCACGGGTGCCACGGCCTCCCCCTCGGCGTCGGCCTCGACCGGCAGCACGACGGGTGGTTCCGGCGGCACCACGACCGGCGGCACCACCGGCGGCAACCTCGCCTCCACCGGCTCCGACGGCACCCCGCTCCTCGCCGGTGCGGCGGCCGCCGCCACGGTGATCGGTGGCGGCCTGGTCTTCGTCGTACGCCGCCGCCGCGGCACCGTCGGGTCCGCCTGACGGCAGCGCCGTCAGAGCACCCCGCCCGCCTCGTCCCGGAACGCGTCCGTCCAGTAGTGGCGGCCCGAGCTGCCCGCCGTGACGCCCGTCGGGTCGACCGCCGAGAGGACCTGAAGCATCGTCATGGCCAGCTGGTCGTACGTGTCGGTCGTCAGTTCGTGATCCGACTGGGCGTCGATCGCGCGCTCGCGGTGCAGGAGCCAGAGGGTGAAGGCCAGGGTCGAGACGTCCGTGTTCAGCGGGGACAGCGTCGCCTCGGGCTCGCTCCAGTTCAGGACCGCGCCCGTCGCACCGTCGACGACCAGGCTGTTGTCCTCGACCAGATGGCCGAGCCGTATCAGGCCGTGGGCTCCGGAGGGGAGCTCCGCCGGGCCGTCCGCGTCGGCGTGGTACTCGGCGAGCGTCGCCAGGGGGACGTCCGTGTCCAGGGAGAAGACGTGGGCCTCCTCCGGGAGGCCCACCTCGCGCAGGAAGCGGCGGGTCGGCTCGTGCCTGAGCGTCGCGGGGAAGTCGACGTCCTCGAAGCGGGCCACCTTGCGGGGGCCGAACTCCTGGTCCAGGAGGCGGTGCGGGAGGTCCAGGGACAGGCCGGACGCGCCGCCCCGGCCCGCGACCAGGGACAGCGGGCGGATGAGCGCCGCCATCTTCCAGAACGGGGCCGGCTCGCCGTCCACCCCGTCCCGGAACACCGCCAGCAGGTGCTGGGACGCCTCCGCCACCGCCTTGGGTCCGAAGCGGCCCGCGTAGGAGGCGAACTGGCCGCGCAGGCCCGCCAGTTCGTCGGTCGCCTCGGCGAAGCGCACCAGCGTCCGCAGCGAGGGCGCCAGGGGGCGGCGATCCATCAGGTCGGGGCGGTCGTGCAGGACGTACGTCGTCGAGATCTCGCCCGTCGCGCCGTCCAGCAGGACCGACTCCGTCTCCAGGCCTCCGGGGCCGAGCAGCCCGCCTATCACGAGCTGCTCGCGCAGCTGTGCCGACAACCGGTCCGACGGATCGCCCGTCGAGTCCGCCACCGTGCGCAGACCCTCCCGGTCCAGCTCGGCGAAGCTCAGCACGCCGCTGTCACAGGGCAGTCCGGGCCCGGTCAGCCAGTGCCGCGTCGACGCGTGCGTCACCCACGGATCCAGCTCGGACTCGGTCAGGGTGATCACCGCGGAACCGGCGTCGGTCGTACTCATGGGCTCCCCCGCATGTGCTTGCTCACCGTCCCCTGGCGGAGCACGGCAGACCGCCCGGCCAGGCCCGGCAGCCGTCCCCCACTGCCCAGAACAGTACGCCCCACCACTGACAACGCCCCGGAACAGCGACGCGCGCCCCGGCGACCACACACGTCCACCTCACAGGACGCTCAGAGCACCCTCGCGCGTTCCCTTTCCGCCAGAATCGCCGCCACGGTCTGCCCCACCGTCAGCTCCGAGGTGTCCAGCCACAGTCCGATGCGCGGCGTCCGTGTGCGCAGCACCTCGTCCAGCATGCCCACGGTCCAGGCGGCGCCGTACCCCGTCTTCGGCCGCTCCGCCTCCCGCGCGGCCACCGCCTCGGGCCGCGGTGCGAGGACGACCACGTACAGCGGCCGGGTGCGCACCAGACCGGTGTACGTCCTCAGGTCCTCGTCCAGCACCACGTCCTGCACGACCGCCGTGAACCCGGCCTCGGCGTACGCGTCCGCCGTCGCCGCCGACAGGCGGTGGCGGAGCAGGAGTTGGGCCCGGGCCTCGTCCCCGGCGCCGGGGACGTACTCCTCGCGCCCCGAGACGATCATGCGCCGGAACAGGTCACCCCTGACGTGCGCCGCCCGCGGCAGCGTCTCCGCCAGCGCCTGGGCGACGGTCGACTTGCCGGCCGCCATCACCCCGGTGACCAGGACGACGCCGGCCGGCACGGACGTCACGCCCGTTCCGTCACCACCGCCGCCTGCGGGCGGATCGGCAGACGGTTCACGGGGCGCCCCGTGGCGGCCCGTACGGCGGACGCGATGGCCGCCGGGGACGTCACCACCGGCACCGCGCTGACCGCCTTCGCCCCGAAGGGGGCGACCACGTCCCGCTCCTCGACCAGCCGGACGATGCGGATGTCGGGCGCGTCGAGCGCCGTCGGGAGGGCGTAACCGGTCAGGTCCGGGTGGCGGATCAGGCCGCGCGGGGTGCGCAGGTTCTCGGTCAGCGCGATGCCCAGGCCCTGGGTCACGCCCGCCTCGATCCGGGCGGCCAGCTGGCTGGGGTTCAGGACCCGCCCCACGTCCTGGGCGACGGCCAGTTCCACGACCCGTACGGAACCGATCTCGATGTCGACGTCCACCACCGCGCGGATCGCGCAGAAGGACATGCCGACGAACGCGTCGCCCTGGCCGGCCTCGTTCAGCGGCTCGGTCGGGTGCGGGCGGCACTGGGCGGTGGCCCACAGCTCCTTGCCGTCCAGCGCCTCGGTGACGGTCGTCGACAGGACGCCGTCGTACGACGTGATCTTGCCGTCGGTGATCTGGAGCAGCTCCGTGGACATGCCGAACTTGTGGGCGAGCGGCTGCAGGAGCTGCGTGCGGACCATCTTGGCCGCGCGCTCCACCGCGCCGCCCGACACCCAGGTGTGCCGGCCGCGGCAGCCCGCGCCCGCCGGGGGCTGGTCGGTGTCGACCGGCGCCACGTGCACCTCGTCTATGCCGAGCGTCTCCTGCACGATCTGCCGGGCCAGGGTCGTGAAGCCCTGGCCGGTCTCGACGGCCGCGCACAGCACCGTGGCCACACCGTCGTGGACCTTCACGGTCGCCGTGGAGACCTCGTCCGCGCCCTCCGCGCCGAGCATGTGCACCATGCCCACGCCGTAGCCCACGCCCCGGCGCACCGCGCTCGGCTCGCCCGCGCCCTCGGGGCCGCCGGGCAGCAGCCACTCCTCCTCGGGCGTGTCCTTGGGCAGCGGCGGGAGCGGGAAGTCCCGCACGGCCTGGAGCAGTTCGGCGACCGGGGCCGGGCAGGTCACGGTCTGGCCGGTCGGCAGCACGTCGCCCGTCGCCATGGCGTTGCGCAGCCGCACCTCGGCCGGGTCGATGCCGAGCCTCTTGGCGATCTTGTCCATCTGCGCCTCGTAGGCGGCGCAGACCTGCATGGCGCCCTCGCCGCGCACATGGCCGGACGGGGGGTTGTTGGTGCGGACGGCCCAGCCCTCGATGAAGGCGTTCGGGACGACGTACGGGCCGCAGGCGAACGCGACGGCGGCGGCCAGGGCGTCGGCGGAGGTGTCGGCGTAGGCGCCCGCGTCGAGCAGGATCTGCGCCTCCACCTTCACGAGTCTGCCCTCGGCGTCGGCGTGGTGGCGGTAGCGCAGCAGGGTGGGGTGCCGGTGGGTGTGCCCGAGGAAGGACTCCTCGCGCGTGGCCGCGAGTTTCACCGGGCAGCCGGTGCGCAGCGCCAGCAGGCCGAGGGGGAGCTGGAAGCCCTGGTCCTCGCGGTCGGCCGTGGCGCCGGGGACGCCGGTGACGACGACCTTGACCCGGTCGGGTTCGAGGCCGAAGGCGGCTGCGGCCCTGTCGCGGTCGGCGTGCGGGTCGGTGGAGGCGAGGTACAGCTCCACACCGCCGTCCGGGCGCGGTACGGCCAGGCCCGCCTCGGCGCCGATGGGCGCGGGGTCCTGGCGGCCGATGCGGTACAGGCCCTCGACGACGATCTCGCCGGCCGCCTCCGGGTCGCCGTGGCGCAGCGGGATGTGCCGGATCAGGTTCCCGTCGGGGTGCAACGGCTCGGCCTCGAAGGCCTGTTCCGGGTCGGTCACCGGGTCGAGCACCTCGTACTCGACGATGACGGCGGCGGCGGCCATGCGCGCGGTGTCCGGGTGGTCGGCCGCCACGGCGGCGATGGGCTCGCCGTGGTGGCGTACGACCTCGGAGGCGAAGACCGGGCGGTCGGCCTTGCCCCGGCCGAGCAACGCGAGCCCGGGGACGTCCTCATGGGTGACGACGGCGCGTACGCCGGGCATCTCGCGCGCGTGGGAGGTGTCGATGGACACGATGCGCGCGTGCGGGTGCGGTGAGCGCAGCACGGCCGCCCACAGCAGGCCCTCGGCCCACAGGTCGGCGGCGTACGGGAAGGTTCCCTCCGTCTTGGCGCGGGCGTCGGCGGGCGGGAGGGAAGCGCCCAGGCCGTGGGGCAGCGGTTCGGGGGCGGGGGCGGCCTCCGCGGCCTGTGCGGCCTGCGCGGTGGCTGCTTCGTTGCTCACGCGGGGCCTCCGTCCTGGCCGTAGGGCTGGTCATGGGGGTCTGGAGTGTGCGGATCCGGGGCGTGCGGGTTAGGGGCGTGCTGTTCAGGGGCCGAGCCGAAGGCCGACACGTGGACGCCGCCGGCGCCCGGGCCCGCCTGGTGCGGGATACGGGCCTCGTCCGGGTCGCCGTCGGCGGGCGCGCTGTGTGCCTGGCGTTCGGCGACGACCTCCTTCACGGCGTCCACCACGCCCCGGTAGCCGGAGCAGCGGCACAGGTTGCCGCACAGCGCCTGGCGGGTCTCCAGCTCGCTGGGCGCCGGGTTGCCCTCCAGGAGGTCGTGCACGGTCATCGCCATGCCGGGTACGCAGAAGCCGCACTGCACGGCGCCGCAGCGCGCGAGCGCCCGCTGCACGTCCGACGGCCGGCCGTCCTCGGCGAGGCCCTCGACGGTACGGACCTCGCTGCCCGCGGCGGTCACGGCCGGGACCAGGCAGGACGCGACGAGCCGCCCGTCGACCTGGACGTTGCACGCGCCGCACTCGCCCTGCGAGCAGCCGTCCTTGGCCCCTGCGAGTCCGAGCCGCTCACGCAGCACGTACAGCAGGGACTCGCCGATCCAGGCGTCGGTGACGGGGCGGTCGGTGCCGTTGACGCGCAGGACGAAGGAGGCGAGGGGGTGTTCCTCCTGCGGGGCGGTGGAGGGCGCGTCCTGGGACGCCTCGCCCTCGGTCTCGCCCGAGTCGTGCGCGTCGCCGGACGGGTCCTGCGGTGCCGGGTCGTCCGGGGTCTCGCCGTCGGCGGACTCCGGCCCGGTGTCCGGGTCCGCCTCGGCCGGGAGGGGCCCGGCGGACGGCTCGGCGGGGGCGTCAGCGCCCTCTGCGGCCCCTGGGGCGGCCTCGGCGGTCTCGGCGTCCTCACCGTGGCCGGGAGCGTCCTGTGAGGCTTCCTGGGCGGTCTGCGGACGCGCGGCGGCTTCCGTGTGCGGCTCGTCGTGCGCGGGCTCGCTGCGGGTCTCCCCGGGAGCCTCGGGGTACGGCTGGGGGGACGCGGACCGTTCGGGGCCGTTCGCGTCTGAACCGGGGTGGTGCTGGGTCGGCTCACCGTCAGGGCCCGAGTGCTGCGGCGCGTGCCCGGGTGGGCCGGAGGTGGGCGAGCCCGGCTGTTCCGGGCCGTGGCCGGCGGGGCCGGAGGGCTCGGGTCCGTGGTGGTCGGTGAAGGCGTGCGCCTGCGGGCGGTGTTCGGTGAAGTCGGGCGACTCGGAGCCGTGGTCCGGGTAGGCGGGCCGGGCCGACTCGTGGCCGGCCGCTCCGTGCGACTCGGAGCCGTGCGGATCCGGGCCGTGGCCGGGCACGCCGCGTGACTCCGCGTCGTGATCGGCGTAGGCCGACTGCTCCGGGCGGTGGCCGGCGAACGCGGACGGATCCGAGCCGCGGTCCGCGAAGGCGGAATGATCCGACCCCTGGCCGGGGACACCGTGCGGCTCGGCGCCCTGGCCGGGTACCCCATGCGGCTCCGGGCCATGGCCGGGCACGCCGTGCGACTCCGGGCCGTGCTCCGTGAAGCCGTGCGGGTCCGAGCCGTGGTCGGGCGCGCCGTGCGACTCCGCGCCGTGATCGGCGTAGGCCGGCTGCTCCGGGCGGTGGCCGGGGAAGGCGGACGGATCCGAGCCGTGGCCGGCGAACTCCGGCTGCTCCGGCGCGTGTCCTCCGCCGTCGGGGGCCTGGGGTGCGTGACCGGCGCCGGACATGTCCGGCCCATGGCCGCCCGGCCCGGACGACTCCGGTCCGTGGCCGCTCAACCCGGTCGGTGCCTGCGCGTGACCGCCGAGCTCCGACGGCTCCTGCCCATGATCAGCGAACCCGGACGCTTCCTGCGCGTGACCGCCGAACTCCGACGCCTCGTGCCCGTGACCGGCGAACCCCGACGCCTCCGGCCCGTGACCGGCGAATCCGGACGCCTCAGGCCTCTGCCCGGCATCCTCCGGCCGCTGCGGCACGTGACCGGTGCCGTCGGTCGCTCCCGGGGCGTGGCCGGAAGTCGGGTCCGCCTCGTGCGGCATGGGCCCGGCGGGCTGCTGGTCCGGGGCGTGGGGGTTGCGCGCGCCCGGGTCCGGCGCGTACTCGGAGGCCGGTCCGGCAGCCGCCGGCTGCCCGTGTCCGTGCTCGTGCGGATAGCCGGGCCCGTTCTGCTCCTGCCCCGCCGCGTCCTGCGGGACCTGCTGGCCCCACGGCCGACCCGCCGCCTGGGTCGCCCACGGGGCGGGCGCACCGCCCGGCAGCGTCGGCGGTGGGGTGCCGCCCCACTGTTCGACCAGCGACGACGTGGTGAACTCGCCCGACTCGTCCGGAAGGTCGCCCCCGGCGACGGGGATGGACCACTGTCCGGTCACATCATGGCCGGGCGCGGTCTCCGCCGCCGCGGCGTCCTCGAAGTTCCACTGCCCGGTGGCTCCCGGGTTGTACGTGAAGCGGTCGTTCGTGCCGTGCCGCCCCGCCTGCGCGTCGGAGCCGTAGGGCGCGCCGGATCCGTACGGCGCCTGCGAGCCGTACGACTGCTCCCCCGTGTCGGGTCCGGGCTGCTGGTGGCCACCCTGCTCGTGGCCCTGCTGGTGGGCTGCGTGCGGGTCGTGCCACTGGGCGCCGTCGACGGGCGCGCCGGGCACCGGCCACCCGCCGGGGGCCGCCGGGTCGGTCCCGGCGGTCGTGGCGAGGTCGGCCGTTATCTGCGGTGGTACGTAGCCGTGGCCGGGCGCGGCGAGGGGACTGTCGGCGGCCAGCAGGGCGTCGACGCCCCCCTCGGGGAGTTCGACGAAGGCGGTGGCGCCGTCGTCGTACTCGCCCTGGGGCAGCGGGTCCCAGCGGCTCCCGCCCCGGGGCGTGCCCTCTCCGTGCTGGTCGTCGGTCACGACAGCGCCCTCCCCAGTGCTCGTCGGGCCAGCGCGGCAACGGTGCGCCGCAGGTGCAGTACGGCGGGCGGGAGCTGCGGTACGGAGCCGTCCTCGGCCGGGGCCGCGTCGGGGATGCAGGCCGCGGCGACGTACTCCCCGAAGGCGCTCAGCGCCTCGGGCACGAGCGCGCGGTTGTTGTCCCAGTCGATGAGCCGGCCGACCCACTGCTCGGCCTCCAGGGGCCGCAGCGGCATCGGCGCTATGGCGCCCACCGCGCAGCGCACACCCCGGCGCGCGGGGTCCAGGACCAGGGCCACGGACGCCACCGCGCGCCCCGGGCCGGTCCGGCCGGTGGCCTTCAGGAAGACCTGCGGGGCGTGCAGCAGAGGCACGCGCACGTAGCCGATGAGTTCACCGGCGCGCAGCATGTCCATCCCGGCCAGCAGGTGCGACACCGGGATCTCCCGGCGGGCCCCGCCCGGGCCCGCGATGATCAGGGTCGCCTCCAGGGCGGCCAGCACCGGCAGCGCGTCCCCGGTGGGGGCGGCCGAGGCGATGTTGCCGCCCAGGGTGCCCGCGTTGCGGATGTGCGGCGGGCCCGCGGCGCGCGCGGCGGCGGCGAGCGCCGGGATCAGGGCCGCGAAGTCGGGGCGGCCCATACGCGCGTGCGTGAGGCCCGCGCCGAGCAGCGCGTGTCCGTCCAGGTACTGCCAGCCGCGGATCTCGCTGATCTTGCCGAGTCCCACCAAGGCGGCGGGCCTGAGCTGTCCGGAGTTGACGGCGGCCATCAGGTCGGTGCCGCCCGCGACGGGCACGGCGGCGGGCACGGCGGTGAGTGCCGCGACGGCCTCGTCCAGCGTCGTGGGCAGCGTGACGGCCTGCGCCGCCTGCGGTGCGTGCGTGGTCAAACCGGCTGCCCCTTCCCGCTGCCCCACCTGGTCCCACCTGTGCTGCCGTACGGTACGTGCTGACAGGGCGGACGTGGCAACTCTGGCACATCTTGGCGAGAGCCGAAGACACGGGTCCGCTAGGAGGCATTCGCCCACCTCACCGGCGAGATGGTCCGTTTTCGCACCGGTTCACCAGTGCGTGGCGATTGGCACTTTCGGTGACCCTTGTGCGCTTTTTCCGTGGCCTGTTCGAGCTGTTCGGTAGCGGCGGCCGGTCCTACCGGTGGGGCGGCGGGCCGTCGATCGGGCGGCCCAGCACCCCCGGGCGCCGCTGCCAGGGCAGCGGGCCGGCGGGTGGCCGGTAGGCGACACCGAGGGCGTCGAGCCGCCGGTAGTGGGCGGCCATACGGCGCTCGAAGCCGGCGAAGTCCCGTTCCGACGGGGCGGGCAGGGCGCTCCACGCGACCTCGGCGAAGGCCGCGAGCCGGGGGAACGCCTGGTAGTCCACGCGCGCGGGGTCCTCCATCACCTCGGTCCACAGGTTGGCCTGGGTGCCGAGCACGTGCCGGGCCTCCTCGGGCGTCAACTCCGGCGGCACGGGCTCGAACCGGTAGACGTCCTCCAGGGTGCGCACCCACCCGATCGGTACCGGCTCGTCGGGGCCCGGATCCTGACGGTGGTCCAGATACACCTGCTGCTCGGGGCACATGACGACGTCGTGGCCGGCCCGGGCGGCGGCGATGCCCCCCGCACAGCCGCGCCAGGAGGACACGGCCGCGCCCTTCGCCAGCCCGCCTTCCAGGATCTCGTCCCAGCCGATCAGCCGGCGCCCGCGCGCGGCCAGCCACGCGTCGAAGTGCCCGATGAACCAGGACTGGAGCTCGTCCTCGTCGGCGAGGCCGAGTTCCCTGATGCGCGCCTGGGCGGTCGCGGACCGGCGCCACTGTTCCTTGGGGCATTCGTCGCCGCCGACGTGGACGAACTCCGACGGGAACAGCTCCAGTACTTCCTCGAAGACGCCCTCGTAGAAGCGCAGGGTGTTGTCGGTGGGGGCGAGTACGTTCGGGTTGATTCCCCAGGTGTCCCAGACGGAGAGGGCGGTGGTGTCGATGACGTCGGTGTTGCCGAGTTCCGGGTACGCGGCGATGGCGGCCTGCGAGTGGCCGGGGACGTCGATTTCGGGGACGACGGTGATATGCCGCTCGGCGGCGTAGGCGACGATCTCCCGGATGTCGTCCTGGGTGTAGTAGCCGCCGTGCGGCTTCTCCTCCCACAGGGGTGAGGCCCGGTGGCCGGTTTTCGTCCGCGCCCGCCAGGAGCCGATCTCGGTCAGCCGCGGATGCCGTTCGATCTGGATGCGCCAGCCCTGGTCGTCCGTCAGATGGAAGTGGAAGACGTTGAGTTTGTGCGCCGCCATGAGATCGAGATAGCGCAGGACACCTTCTTTGGGCGTGAAGTGCCGGGCCACGTCGAGCATCAGGCCGCGCCAGCGGAACCGGGGCGCGTCGTGGATGGTGACGGCGGGCACCTCCCACTCCCGCCCGCGGGTCACCGGCGCGCGGCGGAAGGCCTCGGGGCCGAGCAGTTGACGGAAGGTCTGGGCGCCCCAGAACAGGCCCGCCGGGCTCGCTCCTTCGATGAGGACGCGGTCGGTGCCGACCGTGAGGCGGTACGCCTCGGGACTGTCGAGGGCGGGGTCGAGGGCGGGCAGGATCCGCAGCCGGACGCGGCGGTCGTCGCCGCTGTTCGGGCCCAGCGGCAGGCCGGTCGCGGCACCTACGGTCGCGCGCAGCCACCGCGCGACCGGCTCGGTGCCGGGGTCCGCCTCGATCCCGGTGCGCGGGTCGAGCAGGAAGCCCTGTCCGTCCCCGGCCTCGACGCGCAGGGGCGCCGGGATCACGTCCGTGTTCGCAGGAGTCACGTCAGTCCTTCACCGCTCCGCCCAGTCCGGAGACCAGGCGGCGCTGTACGAGTACGAAGAAGACCAGCACCGGGATCGTCATCACCGTCGATGCCGCCATCACCCCGCCCCAGTCCGGATCGTCGGGCTTGTAGAAGACCAGCAGCGCCATGGGCAGCGTCGACTGCGACGTGTCACTGATGATGAACGACTTGGCGAAGAGGAAGTCGTTCCAGGCGGAGATGAAGGAAAACACGCTGGTGGCCACGAGCCCCGGCAGGACCAGCGGGAAAAGGATCTGCCACAGGAATCGCGCCCGGCTCGCCCCGTCGATGTACGCGGCCTCCTCCAGCGCCTCCGGGACGGCTTTCACGAACCCCCGCAGCATCCAGATCGCGAAGGGCAGCGAGAAGGCGATGTGGGGCAGGATCAGCGAGCCCAGCGTGTTCAGCTGGCCGAAGTCCCGCATGAGGAAGAAGAGGGGGATCGTCAGGGCCTCCACGGGCACCATCTGGGCCACCAGAAACATGATCAGCAAGGTGGTCCGGAGGCGGAACCGGAATCGTGTCACGGCGGTCGCGGCGAGAAACGCGATCAGCGCGGAGGCGATCACGACACAGCCCGCGACGACAAGGCTGTTGAGGAAGTAACGGCCGAATTCCTGCTGCCCGAAGACCCGCCGGAAGGAGTCGAGAGAAGGCGCGAGAGTCCACGGTCTGGGCTCGCTCGACTCGATCTCCCCGGCCGGTTTGAAGGCGCTGAGCACCATCCAGTAGAGGGGGAAGGCGACGACGACCGCGACCAGCAGGGCCGAGGCCTCGGCGGCCAGCCGCCCCGGGCGGCGCACACGGACGCGCGGCGGATTCACAGTTCCTCCCCCTGACGGCGCAGCAACCGCAGGTACACCAGCGTGACGGCGAGCAGGATCAGCAGCATCACGACGCCGATCGCCGAGCCCAGGCTGTACTGCGAGGACGCGAACGCCTGCTGGTAGGCGTAGACGTTGAGGACCAGGTTCTGGCCGGCGATTCCGCCGCCGCCCGTCATGACGTAGATCTGGGTGAAGACCTTGAAGTCCCAGATGACCGACTGGATGGTGACGACGACCAGGATGGGCCGGAGCATCGGGGCGAGCACGGAACGCCAGATGCGCCACTGCGAGGCGCCGTCGAGGGAAGCGGCCTCCAGGACCTCGGCGGGCACGGCGCGAATCCCCGCGTAGACGGTCACCATGACGAACGGGAAGGAGCACCACACCACTTCGAGCAGGACGAGGAAGAAGGCGCTGAGACGCCCGTACGTCCAGGAGTGGTCGCCGAGGCCCAGTACGCGGTTGACCGGGCCGAAGTCCGGGTCGAAGAGGAACAGCCACACCGTGGAGCCGGTCACGGCCGGGGTCGCCCACGCACCGAGGGCGGCCAGCATCAGCGCGAGCCGCGGTACGGCCCGGACGCGGGTGAGCAGCACGGCGAGGGCGCATCCGACCGCGAGCGTGCAGACGACACAGGCGGCCGCGAAGAGCACCGTGGCGAACAGCACCTGCCAGAACTGCGGATCCCCGAACAGCTCGGTGTAGTTCGCGAACCCCCGGAACACCGTCGGTTCCCCACCGCTGACCTGGGCCTGCGTGTACTCGAAGAACGAGATCAGCCCGAGCTGATAAATGGGGTAGAGGAGCAGCCCGCCGAGCACGACGAGCGCGGGCGCGAGATAGAGCCAGGGCGTCCAGCCGCCGGACACGAGCGGGGACTTGCCGGCCCCGCCCCGACGCGCCCCGCGCGGCCCCCAGGCCGAAGCCCGCCCCGGCGCCCCACTCACACCCTTCCCGCCCGAGACGACCTCGCCCGAACCGGCCTCGGGAGGCGATTCCCTGCTGTCGTACACCCGGCTCACCCGGCTCACCCGGTGGAGCCGAACGCGGTGTTCATCTTCTTCGCGGCGGCCTCGGACGCCGCGGCCACGCTCTTCTTGCCGCTGACGATCTCCTGGAACATCGTGGGCAGGACGAGCGAGGAGTCGATCTCGGCCCAGGCGGGTGAGGCGGGGACGAACTTCGTGCCCGCGGAGAGAGTCTGCACGAAGGGCTTCACGAACGGCTCCTTCTCCGCGACCTGCCGGCGCACGTCCGTGAAGGTCGGCAGGAAGCCCATCGCGTCGAAGAGTTCGGTCTGGGTCTTCTTCGAGGCGAGCTGCTGCATCAGCTGGACCGCGAGCGTGCGGTGGGACGTGCTCTTCAGGACGCCGATGTTGTTGCCGCCCGCGAAGGCCGGTGCGATCGAGCCGGATGTCACCCCCGGCAGCGGGACGACCGCGTACTTGCCCTTGACCTTCCCGGCCTCGACCGCGGTGTGGCTGAAGTCGCCGCCGATCGCCATCCCGGCCTTGCCCGCGGCGAACGCGGAGATCGTGTCGTTGCCGCCCATGCCCGCGCACTTGGCCGCCGGGCAGTTGTCGTCCCCGAAGAGGGACGTGTACGCCTTGATGCCCTTCTGCGCCTGAGGGCTGTCGATGCCGGAGGCGTACGAACCGCCCTTGCCGTTCGCGAGTTCACCGCCGCTGGCCCAGACGAAGGGCATCGCGCCGTAGGTGTAGGCGCCGCCGACCACGAGCCCGTACAGCTCGGGCTTCGCGGCACGTATCTTCCGGGCCGTGGAGGCCAGTTCGCCCATCGTCTTCGGGACGGACAGGCCGAGTTCCTCGAACACGTCCGTGCGGTAGTACAGCGCGCGGACGCCGACGTAGAACGGGGCGCCGTAGACCTTGCCGTCGACCGTCACCGACTGCTTGGCCGTCGGGTCGGTGTCCTTCGCCTCGCTCCAGTCACCGAACTCCTTCGTGACGTCGAGGAGTCCGCCGTCCTTCACATAGCCGGCCGTGTCGGTGTTGCCGTACTCCATCACGTCGGGAGCGGAGGCGGGGTCGTTGAAGGCGGCCTTGACGCGCTGGGCGCGGGTGTCGATCGGGATGTACTCGACGTCGACCTCGGTGCCCTTGTGGGCCTTCTCGAAGGCGGCGACGACGGAGTCCACGGCCTTCTCCTTGGGGGTGTTGCCGACCTCCTGGAAGAGCCACACGCGCAGCGTGCCGGTCTTCTCGTCCTTGTCGGAGGAGGGGTTCGTGGCGGTCTGGGGCGCGCAGGCGGTGGCCAGGAGGGCGGCGAGCGCGGTGAGCGCGGCGCATCGGACGGACAGCTTCATGGAGTGCTCCTCCGAAGGAGTGTTGCAACATGCGCAATGAAGGTTTCGCTGTGCACAACACCTCGGAGGCTAGGGACTGCATGAACACGCCCACAAGAGGTCTCAACCACTCTGTGACCAGCAGACGCATCCTGCGCAACGCCCGGACAGCACAAAAGCCTCCAGGGCGCGCAAAACGCACCCTGGAGGCTTTACGCCACGCGGGCCGGACCTACTTGTCGCCCTTGCCCTTGTCGTCGTCCCCGGAGCCCATGGACTCGTAGATCTCCTTGCACATGGGACACACCGGGTACTTCTTCGGGTCGCGGCCCGGCACCCAGACCTTGCCGCACAGCGCCACGACGGGGGTGCCGTCGAGGGCGCTCGCCATGATCTTGTCCTTCTGGACGTAGTGGGCGAAGCGCTCGTGGTCACCGTCACCGTGAGAGGTCTGCGGCGTCGGCTCTACGAGGGTCCCCGTACCAGTCCCGCGCTCGGGCTCGAGAGTGCTCATAGGCCCAAGGGTACTGAAGGTCACAGACATCAGTTGAGCGAAGGGTCGTCCGGGTACGTCGCCACCATCGCCAGCTCGTTGCGCTGGCGGCGCAGCACCTCGCGCCAGAGTCTCTCCGGGGACGGCGAGGAGACGTCACCGGGCTCCGACTCGACGACGTACCACGCGCCGTCCACCAGCTCGTCCTCCAGCTGGCCGGGGCCCCAGCCGGCGTATCCGGCGAAGATCCGCAGGGAGCCGAGGGCGGAGGCCAGCAGCTCCGGCGGGGCCTCGAGATCGACCAGACCGATCGCGCCGTGCACCCGGCGCCAGCCCAGCGGCGCGGTCTCCCCGGACGCGCCGCCCGGGACGACGGCGACCCCGAGGGCCGAGTCCAGCGACACCGGGCCGCCCTGGAACACGACGCCGGGCTCGCCGGCGAGATCGCCCCACCCCTCCAGGATGTCGTCCACGTCCACCGGGGTGGGACGGTTGAGGACGACACCGAGGGAGCCCTCCTCGTCGTGGTCGAGGAGGAGCACCACCGCGTGGTCGAAGTTCGGGTCCGCCAGGGCGGGCGTGGCCACGAGCAACCGCCCTGTGAGCGAGGACACCTCGGTCATGCCAGACATGATCCCGCATCTTCCCTCCCCGTGGGGAGCCAATGCGGGGACGCGAGTGAACGCAGCTCAGGGGCGCACCGATGCGTCCCGCGCGCACGGACGTGACCGTGACCCCACGTGCCCGGCACGGAACCGTTCGTGTTGTGACAGAGCTATGACGTGGCTGGGTCTGACTCAGGCTTACGGAAGGGGGGTGGAGGGCGATTACCCTTTCCCTCCTGGCCCCTGCCCGACTCCACGGAACGCGAGATTCATGACCGTCAACGACGATGTCCTGCTTGTCCACGGCGGAACCCCGCTGGAGGGCGAGATCCGTGTCCGCGGTGCGAAGAACCTCGTACCGAAGGCAATGGTGGCAGCGCTGCTGGGCAGCGCCCCGAGCCGCCTCCGCAATGTTCCGGACATCCGCGACGTACGGGTCGTACGGGGTCTGTTGCAGCTGCACGGTGTGACGGTCCGTCCGGGGGACGCACCCGGCGAACTGGTGATGGATCCGACGCGCGTGGAGAGCGCGAACGTCGCTGACATCGATGCCCACGCGGGTTCGAGCCGTATCCCGATCCTGTTCTGCGGCCCCCTTCTGCACCGCCTCGGCCACGCCTTCATCCCGGGCCTCGGCGGCTGCGACATAGGCGGCCGGCCCATCGACTTCCACTTCGACGTGCTGCGGCAGTTCGGCGCGCGGATCGAGAAGCGGGCTGACGGGCAGTACCTGGAGGCTCCGCAGCGGCTGCGGGGTACGAAGATCCGGCTGCCGTACCCGTCCGTCGGCGCGACCGAGCAGGTGCTGCTGACGGCGGTGCTCGCCGAGGGTGTCACGGAGCTCTCGAACGCGGCTGTCGAGCCGGAGATCGAGGACCTGATCTGCGTCCTTCAGAAGATGGGCGCCATCATCGCGATGGACACCGACCGGACCATCCGCGTCACCGGTGTCGACAAACTCGGCGGCTACACCCACCACGCCCTCTCCGACCGCCTGGAGGCCGCCTCCTGGGCGTCCGCCGCGCTGGCGACCGAGGGCAACATCTACGTCCGCGGCGCCCAGCAGCGCTCGATGATGACGTTCCTGAACACCTACCGGAAGGTGGGCGGGGCCTTCGAGATCGACGACGAGGGCATCCGCTTCTGGCACCCCGGCGGCCAGCTGAAGTCGATCGCGCTGGAGACGGACGTCCACCCGGGCTTCCAGACCGACTGGCAGCAGCCGCTGGTCGTGGCCCTGACCCAGGCCACGGGCCTGTCCATCATCCACGAGACGGTCTACGAGTCCCGCCTCGGCTTCACCTCCGCCCTGAACCAGATGGGCGCGCACATCCAGCTCTACCGCGAGTGCCTGGGCGGCTCGAACTGCCGCTTCGGCCAGCGCAACTTCCTGCACTCGGCCGTCGTCTCCGGCCCCACCAAGCTCCAGGGCGCCGATCTGGTCATCCCCGACCTCCGCGGCGGCTTCTCGTACCTCATCGCGGCGCTGGCGGCCCAGGGCACGTCCCGCGTCCACGGCATCGGCCTCATCAACCGTGGCTACGAGAACTTCATGGAGAAGCTCGTGGAGCTCGGCGCCAAGGTCGAGCTGCCGGGCAAGGCGCTCGGGTAGCTACGCAGGCAGTGATGCCAAAGGGGCGGCCACCCGGTTCGGGTGGCCGCCCCTTTGATGTCACTCACTGTGGTTCGTACACCGTCGGCGTACGAACGGCAGGGTTACTTGCCCTTAGCGGCTTCCTTGAGCTTGGAGCCCGCGGAGACCTTCACGCTGTAGCCGGCCGGAATCTGGATGGGCTCGCCGGTCTGCGGGTTGCGGGCGGTGCGAGCGGCACGGTGGGTGCGCTCGAAGGTCAGGAAGCCGGGGATGGTGACCTTCTCGTCCCCCTTGGAGACGATGTCGCCGACCACGTCGGCGAACGCGGCCAGAACGGCGTCGGCGTCCTTGCGGGTCACCTCGGCGCGGTCGGCCAGCGCGGCCACCAGCTCACTGCGGTTCATGTTGTTACTCCCGTGTTCATCTTGCCGTTGAGGCGTCAGATCGAAGCCGATGCTGCCAGGGTCCTCCGTGAGTCCCCGGACCCGGGTCCGTCGTCAGACCCTCGCGCCCAGGGACGCATCCTGCCTCTACCTGCGGCGGGAAAGCCAATCCGGCACCCGCAGGAGTCGTGAGAACACCCTTGGGAGTCACACGAAAAGAGGGCCTGAGCCTGGCCGACACGATAGAGGGCGTCCCAAGGGGTCGGGTTCCCCGACGCGCCGTTGCCAGGCCAGTCGTGGCAATCCTCACAGCGGCCGCAGGGCCGTCACCCTACGGCTGCGAGGTCGTCGCCGCCGCGCCGACCGCCTTCGCGGCCTCCCGGACCGCCCCCGCGACCGCGCCCGCGACCTTGTCGTTGAAGACGCTCGGGATGATGTAGTTCGGGTTCAGCTCGTCCTCGGTCACCACGTCCGCGAGGGCCTTCGCCGCCGCGAGCATCATCTCGGTGTTGACCGTGCGCGACTGGGCGTCCAGCAGACCGCGGAAGACACCCGGGAAGACCAGCACGTTGTTGATCTGGTTCGGGAAGTCGGAACGGCCGGTGGCCACAACGGCCGCGGTCTGACGGGCGATTGCCGGGTCGACCTCGGGGTCGGGGTTCGCGAGCGCGAACACGATGGCGCCCTCGGCCATGCCGGCCACGTCGTCGCCGTCGAGGACGTTCGGGGCCGAGACGCCGATGAAGACGTCCGCGCCGCGCACGGCCTCCTTGAGCGTGCCGGTCAGACCCTCGGGGTTGGTGTTGTCGGCGATCCAGCGCAGCGCCGAGTCCGGGGCGGCGTCCACCAGGTCCTCGCGGCCGGCGTGCACGACGCCGTGGATGTCGGCGACGACGGCGTTCTTGACGCCCGCGGCGATCAGCAGCTTCAGGATGGCCGTACCGGCCGCGCCGGCGCCGGACATGACGACGCGGATGTTCTCGATCGCCTTGCCCGTGACACGCAGGGCGTTCGTGAGGGCGGCGAGGACGACGATCGCGGTGCCGTGCTGGTCGTCGTGGAAGACGGGGATGTCGAGGGCCTCGCGCAGCCGGGCCTCGATCTCGAAGCAGCGGGGGGCGGAGATGTCCTCCAGGTTGATGCCCGCGAAGCCCGGGGCGATCGCCTTGACGATCTCGACGATCGCGTCGGTGTCCTGGGTGTCCAGGCAGATCGGCCAGGCGTCGATGCCGGCGAACCGCTTGAAGAGGGCCGCCTTGCCCTCCATCACGGGCAGCGCGGCCTTCGGGCCGATGTTGCCCAGACCCAGCACGGCCGAGCCGTCCGTCACGACCGCAACGGAGTTGCGCTTGATGGTGAGGCGGCGGGCGTCCTCGGGGTTCTCGGCGATCGCCATGCAGACGCGGGCGACACCCGGCGTGTAGACCATGGACAGGTCGTCACGGTTGCGGATGGGGTGCTTCGACGCCATCTCGATCTTGCCGCCGAGGTGCATGAGGAAGGTCCGGTCCGAGACCTTGCCCAGCGTGACGCCCTCGATGCCGCGGAGTTCCTCGACGATCTCGTCCGCGTGCGCGGTCGACGAGGCCGCGATGGTGACGTCGATACGGAGCTTCTCGTGACCGGATGCGGTGACGTCGAGGCCGGTCACCGAGCCTCCGGAGGACTCCACGGCGGTGGTGAGCTGCGAGACGGCGGTTCCGCTCGCGGGCACCTCCAGCCGGACCGTCATCGAGTAGGAGACGCTGGGCGCCGTTGCCATGGCCGACTTCCTCTGCTTTCACCTGACGCTGAGTTGTGCCGTCCGATCGTCGCACCTACCGCTGAGTAGCAGGTAGCCACCCTCGATTGCGAACGTTTTGTTCGCGGAACAGGCCAGCAAAAAGAGACCCACGTCACGATGGACGCGGGTCTCTTCGGAAGTAGGTGGCACCGACCCGCCATGCTCGCCTCGCGGCAAGTGGTCGCTCGTAGCGACGATGGTTGGGCCCGGGGGCTTGGATCGGGCCGGTGCCACGTCCAGGCTAACAAACAGATCCCGTAAGGCCATTCCCGTACCGGGAGTTCATTTCGCCGGCAAGTGGGTAGCGGAGCGCGCTCCCGCCGGACGGACCGGAATCAGTCCCTGAGCAGGTCCGGTACTCCCGCCGCGTCGGGCTCGTCCCGGTCCGCCGAGACGACCGTGAGCTGCTGGGTGGCCCGGGTCAGTGCGACGTAGAGCACACGCAGGCCGGCCGGGGACTCGTCGGCGATCTCCGCCGGGGAGACCACGACCGTCGCGTCGTACTCCAGGCCCTTCGCCTCCAGGCTGCCGAGGGCCACGACCCGGTCGCCGAGCCCGGCGAGCCAGCGCCGGGCCTCCTCGCGGCGCTGCATGGCGACGACCACACCGACCGTGCCGTCGACGCGCTCCAGCAGCCGGGCCGCCTCCGCACGGACGGTTTCGGCCAATGCGTGGTCCACGACGGTGAAGCGGGGCTCGACACCGGTGGAGCGGACCGCCTTCGGGGACGCGGAGCCGGGCATGGCCAGGGCCAGCACCTTCGAGGCGAGCTCGGCGATCTCGGCCGGGTTGCGGTAGTTCACGGTGAGCTCGAAGCGGCGGCGCGGGCGGGTGCCGAGGGCCTCGTCACGGGCCTCGGCGGCCTCGTCCGGGTCGGACCAGGACGACTGGGCCGGGTCGCCGACGACCGTCCAGGTGGCGTGCCGGCCGCGGCGGCCGACCATGCGCCACTGCATCGGGGTGAGGTCCTGGGCCTCGTCGACGATGACGTGCGCGTACTCGGTGCGCTCCTGCGCCAGGCGCTCGGCGCGCTCGCGCTGCGACTCCTCGCGCACCGGCATCAGCTCCTCCAGGCCGGTGAGCTGGTCGAGCGGGTCGAGTTCGCGCTTCTTGCGGGGGCGGGCCGGGGCGCCGAGGACGGCCTGGAGCTCGTCGAGCATCGCGATGTCGTGCACCGAGTGGCCGTCGCGCCTGAGGGAGCGGGCGACCTTGCGGACCTCGCCGGGGTTGAGGATCCGCCGGGCCCAGCGGCCGAGGCGCCGCTCGTCGGCCATGGCGTGCAGGACGGCCGCCGGGGTCAGCTCGGGCCACCAGGCGTCGAGGAAGGCGATGAAGGCGTCCTCGGAGGTGATGTCCTCGTCGAAGGAGGAGCGCAGCTCGGCGGCGAGCTCCGGATCGCTGTGGCGGCCCGCGGCGCCGGACTGCTCCCAAAGGGCGTCCAGGAGCAGCTTGCGGGCGCGGGGGCGCAGCAGGTTGACGGGGGCGGTGCCGCCGAGGGCGACGCGGCGGATGTCCGCGAGCCGCTCGGCCTCCAGTTCCAGGCGGCGGCCGAAGGCGACCACGCGCAGCCGGGTCGGTGAATCGTTCAGCTCCAGGGCTCCGCGCGCGGCCTTGCGCAGCACCTTGAGCATGCGGGACGAGCCCTTGGCACGGGCCACGGACGGGGAGTCGTAGAGCGTGGCCTCGGCGCCGTCGACGAGGGAGCCGATGGCGCGGATGGCGACCTGGCCCTCCTCGCCGAGGGAGGGCAGCACGCCCTCGGTGTAGGCGACGAGCAGCGGGGTCGGCGAGACGATCAGGATGCCGCCCGCATAGCGGCGCCGGTCCTGGTAGAGGAGGTAGGCCGCGCGGTGCAGGGCGACGGCGGTCTTGCCGGTGCCCGGACCGCCCTCGACGTACGTCACGGAGGCGGCGGGGGCGCGGATGACCAGGTCCTGCTCGGCCTGGATGGAGGCGACGATGTCGCGCATGGTGTGGCTGCGGGCCTGGCCGAGCGCGGCCATCAGGGCGCCGTCGCCGATGACGGGCAGCTCGTGGCCGTCGAGGTAGGCCGTCAGCTCGGGCCGCATCAGGTCGTCCTCGACGCCGAGCACCTTGCGGCCCTTGGAGCGGATGACCCGCCGGCGGACGACGCGGCCGGGGTCCACGGGCGTCGACCGGTAGAAGGGGGCGGCGGCCGGGGCCCGCCAGTCGATCACCAGCGGGGCGTAGTCCTGGTCGAGGACGCCGATGCGGCCGATGTGCAGCGTCTCGGCGATGTCGGCGGTGCTGTCCTCGCGGATCGCGCCCTCGGCGGGCTCGACTGCGGTGTACGCGCCGTCGGGGCCCTTCTTGCCGTCCTTGCCGCGCAGCAGGTCGATGCGGCCGAAGAGGAAGTCCTCGAACTCGTTGTTCAGCCGGCTGAGGTGTATGCCGGCCCGGAAGACCTGGGCGTCCCGCTCGGCGAGCGCGCCGGGCGTGCCGACCTGGCCGCGCTGGGCCGCGTCGTTCATGAGGAACTCGGCCTCGTGGATTTTCTCCTCGAGACGCCGGTACACCCGGTCCAGGTGTTCCTGTTCGACGCTGATCTCTCTGTCTCTCAGGGAGTCGAGCGCGGTTTCCTGTTGAGCCTGAGCGGCCACCGGGCCCCCTTCTGACGTGCTGGGCAGCCGTCCACCGTACGCGAAGGGGACCCGGTAAGGCTACGCGTCGACCTCGACCAGCCGCTTGCCGTCGAAGGTCACTACCTCGAAGTGGTCGATCTCGTTCGGCTCGAAGGCGGCGCCGCCCTGGACGTACAGGGGCTCCTTGGCCTTCTCGGACTTGGCGTCCGGGAGGCCGTAGCCCCATTCCGGGACGGACCAGGAGGACAGGGTCTCCCGCTCGCCGTTCTTGCCGACCGCGACGAGGGCGCACTTGAGCGGGCCCTTGACGTTCTTCAGCTCCAGGACCATTCCGGTGCCCCAGTCCTTCTTCTGGACTGCGACGGTCGCGGAGACCTTCGTGTTCGGGTCGGTGGCCGAGATCTTGTCGGAGATGCCGTCGAAGGCCTCCTTGGCGGGGCTCGCCGCGAGCGGGCGGTTCTCCGCGCCGCCGCCGTCACCGCCGCTGTTCGTCGCGACCGCGACGAAGGGGCCGCCGATGATCAGCGCGCCGGCCGCGGCCACCATGTAGAAGCTGCGCCGGCGCTTCTGGGCGCGGCGGTCGGCGACCTCGTCGACCAGCTTCTCCACCAGGCGCGGGCGGGGCTTCGCGGACAGCGACTCGCCGATCGCGGGTGTGCCGGAGCCGGGCAGGTCGGCGAGGGCGGCGAGCATGGGCTCCATGCCGGCCAGCTCGTCGAGCTGCTGGGCGCACCATTCGCAGGTCGCGAGGTGGGCTTCGAAGGCGGTGGCTTCGGCGTCGTCGAGGATGCCGAGAGCGTAGGCGCCGACGGTCTCGTGCTCGTTCGGCACCGGAGATTCCTGCATGGGTCCAGACATACCCATGCCTCCCGTACCGAACCCCTGGTTACCCCCGTAAACACTCATCACGCCGTCACCCCCCGCTCCTCCAGTGCCAGCTTCATCGAACGCAGGGCGTAGAACACCCTGGAGCGGACGGTGCCGCTGGGTATGCCCAGGGTTTCGGCCGCCTCATTGACCGTACGCCCCTTGAAATACGTCTCGACGAGCACCTCCCGGTGAGCGGGGGTCAGGTCGTCGAGTGCGTCCGAGAGAGTCATCAGCCACAGCGCCTTGTCGATCTCGTCCTCCGCGGGGATGACCTCCAGCGGCGACGGGTCGACCTCCTGCGGCCGGGCCTGCCGGCTGCGGTGGCCGTCGATGACGATGCGCCGGGCGACCGTCACCAGCCAGGGGCGTACCGATCCGGTCGCCCGATTGAGCTGACCGGCGTTCTTCCAGGCACGGATGAGCGTCTCCTGCACGACGTCCTCGGCGCGCTGCCGGTCTCCGGCGACCAGGCGCAGGACATATGCCAGAAGGGGTCCGGCGTGTTCGCGATAGAGCGCACGCATCAGCTCCTCGTCGGGTTCCGAGGGCTGGGACATGCGATGTCGGGCCCTCGGTGCACGTTCATTGGCCACGACGGAATCCTTGCGCACGCCCACCTCCGGTGTCCGGGGGTTCCCCCAGTCGGTCGCTCCACAAGCCGTACGGATGCGAGGCGTTGGGTGTTCAAAGAGGCGTGACAGATTTCTTCGAAGTGACGTGACGAGCGGGACATGGGAGCACATTCCCACCCCGCGTTCTTTACATTTCCGCCACATCGACGCGATCAAGCCAGGCTTTCCCTACGGGTGCGTAGGTAAACGGCATGTAATCGAAATCACTTCGACAGTGCGTCCACAGAAGTCGCATTTAGGACAGGGAAATTGAGTGCAGTGACCACTCAACGGCCTTGCGGTGAAGGGCAAAAGGGATTTAAGCCCGGGTGAGTGCCGCGCGGCGGCGGTGCCGGGCGACCCGTTCGCGGTTTCCGCAGACCTCGCTGGAGCACCAGCGCCTCCGGCGCCCCCGGGAGGTGTCGAGGTACACGATCGGGCAGTTGTCGCCCTCGCACTGGCGCAGGGCAGCGCGGGCGACGGGGTCGGTCAGCAGGTCCACGGCGTCCCGCGCGACGGCCGCCAGCAGAGCGGGGCAGCCGGGCGGGCCGTCCAACTGCCGTACGAGTTCGCCGTCTCCACCGCGGACCGCGCGCGGGGCGGGGGGCGCGGTGCGGGCGAGGTCGTTGACGCGCGCCAGCGCGAAGTCGTTCGCCCGTGCTCCGGCCCCCGGCCAGCCGCGCACCAACCGGTCGATCTGGCCGCGCAGTTCGCGGAAGGCGACCAGCCAGGCGGCGTCGGCGTGGGCCAGGGCGGTGTCCGCCGGGACCAGCCCGGAGCCGGTGATCCAGGCGCGGAGCACGTCCACGGAGTCGAGCCGTTCCTCCGGATGCGTGGTGGAGAGCAGGTCGAGGCAGATCCGTCCGGCATCGAAGCGCAGCTCGTACGGGGCCGTGGCCGTACCCAGTGCCATGTGCCTGTCACCGCCTATAGGGGTGCACCCCGGTCGCGAGGGCTCGGTGAGGTGCCAGTGAGAGGGCTGGGAAACCGTTCCCTCTTACAGTGCCTGCCCACTCCGGCGCCGGGAACCCCTCCCACGCGGGCCGGTCATGAGGAGCGGCCTTCGCCCGGGCACGGCGGGCGTCGCGCAGCGGGCGTCAGCGTCGCACGGCCGGCCTCAGCACGGCGGGCGTCGCATGGCCGGCCTCAGCACGGCGGGCGTCGCGCGGCCGGCCTCAGCACGGCGGGCGTCGCATGGCCGGCCTCAGCACGGCGGGCGTCGCGCGGCCGGCCTCAGCGTGGCGAGCGTGGCACGTCCGCCGTCGCGGCGGGCGTCAGCACGGCCGGCATCGCACGGCCGGCGTCAGCACGGCCGTATTTCGCTCAACCCGCGGACGCGCTCACGCGTCCGCGTACTTCGTCTCCGCCGCCGGGTCCAGGGCGAGGCGGTATCCCCGTTTGACCACCGTCTGGATCAGTTTCGGGGTGCCGAGGGCCGTGCGGAGACGGGCCATCGCCGTCTCGACCGCGTGCTCGTCGCGGCCGGAGCCGGGCAGGGCGCGCAGGAGTTCGGCGCGCGCGACCACCCAGCCGGGGCGGCGGGAGAGGGCGCGGAGCAGGGACATGCCGGCGGGCGGTACGGGCTTGAGGTCGCCGTCGACCAGGACGGCGTGGCCGCGGATCTCCACCCGGTGCCCGGCGATCGGCAGCGCGCGTGCCCGGCCGGGCAGTTCCTTGCACAGGAGCTGGACCAGGGGGCCGAGCCGGAAGCGCTCGGGCTGGATCGTGTCGATGCCGCGGGACTGCAGCGGCAGGGCGGTGACCGGGCCGACGCAGGCCGTAAGTACGTCGTGGCTCATGGCCTCCAGCACCTCGGGGAGCATCCCGCGCTCCTCCGCCCGGGAGAGCAGGGAGGCCGCGGCCGGGGCGCTGGTGAAGGTCAGCGCGTCCACGCCCCGGGAGACCGCCGCGTCGAGCAGGCGGTCCACCGGGGCGATGTCCTCCGGCGGCATCCACCGGTAGACGGGCACGCCCACGACCTCGGCCCCGCCCTCGCGCAGCGCCTCCACGAACCCGGGCAGCGGCTCACCGTGCAGCTGGATCGCGATCCGCTGCCCGTCGACGCCCTCCTCCAGCAGCCGGTCGAGCACCTCGGCCATGGACTCCGACGACGGCGACCACTCCTCCGTCAGCCCGGCGGCCCGGACCGCGCCCTTCACCTTGGGTCCGCGCGCCAGGATCCGTACGCTGCCGAGCCGTGACAGCAGATCGTCGCCGAGCCCCCAGCCGTCGGCGGCCTCGACCCAGCCCCGGAAGCCGATCGCGGTCGTGGCGACCACGATGTCCGGAACCTGGCGGATGAGCTCTTTCGTCGCGCCCAGCAACTCGCTGTCGTCGGCGAGCTGCACGATCCGCAGGGCCGGGGCGTGCAGAACGGCGGCACCTCGCCGCTGTAGCAGCGTGCCCAGCTCGTCGGCCCGGCGCGCGGCCGTCACGCCCACGGTGAAACCCGCCAGGGGTCCGTGGTCCGGTCGCTGTTCTTCCTCGTACATGGCTCTCGTCCCGCACTCGAGTCGTCGTACTTCGTGGGTACGGCGTACCTACATGCCGATCGAGCCTGTCAACGGCTCGTGACAGGCCCGGATCGGCTTGATGTCGCTGGTGTTACGTCACACCTTGGCGTAGCTGAGCTGCGGCTCCGCGTCCGAGGTCGCCGTCGTGGCGGGTACCCGGGGGGTCGTGCGGCGAAGGTATACGGCCCAGGTGACCGCGAAGCAGACCGCGTAGAAGGCGAGGAAGGCGACGAACGCCCCGGTGCCGGAGCCGTAGGAGAGGAAGGACTGGCGGAAGGCGAGGTTGATGCCGACGCCGCCGAGCGCGCCCACCGCGCCGATGAGTCCCATGGAGGCGCCGGAGAGGCGACGCCCGTAGGCAGCGGCCGCTTCGCCCTTCAGCCCCTTGGCGAGGGCCTTGTTCTGGAAGATGCCCGGGATCATCTTGAACGTCGAGCCGTTGCCGAGCCCGCTGAGCACGAAGAGCACCACGAACGCCACGGTGAACAGCGCCAGCGACTTCTCCATCGAGGCACCGATCAGGATCGCAGTCGCGACGCCCATGCCGACGTAGTTCCACAGGCTGATCTTCGCGCCGCCGTACTTGTCGGCCAGCCAGCCGCCCAGGGGCCGGATCAGCGAGCCGAGGAGCGGACCGATGAAGGTGACGTACGCCGCCTCCAGCGGGGTGCGCCCGAACTGGTTCTGGAGGACCTGGCCGAAGGCGAAGCTGTATCCGATGAACGACCCGAACGTGCCGATGTAGAGGAAGGCCATGATCCACGTGTGGGCGTCCCGCGCGGCGTCCTTGGCTGCACCGGTGTCGTTCTTGACGTTCTCGATGTTGTCCATGAAGAGCGCGGCCATGACGGCGGCCACGAGGATCAGCGGGATGTAGATCCCGAGCAGCACGCGCGGCCCGCCTCCGGCGCCGATGATCGCGAGCGCGGCCAGCTGGATCACCGGTACGCCGATGTTGCCGCCGCCCGCGTTCAGGCCGAGGGCCCAGCCCTTCTTCCGCAGCGGGAAGAAGGCGTTGATGTTGGTCATGGAGGAGGCGAAGTTACCGCCGCCGATGCCGGCCAGCAGGCCGACGAGCAGGAAGGTCGTGAAGGAGGTGCCCGGCTCCATCACCATGAACGCGGCGACGGTCGGGACGAGGAGGAGACCGGCGGAGATGATCGTCCAGTTCCGGCCGCCGAAGATCGCCACGGCGAAGGTGTAGGGGACGCGGACGACGGCGCCGACGAGCGTGACCATCGAGGTCAGCATGAACTTGTCGGCCGGGGTCAGCCCGTACTCCGGGCCCATGAAGAGGACCAGGACGGACCACAGGGTCCAGATCGAGAAACCGATGTGCTCGGAGAGGACGGAGAAGAAGAGGTTCCGGCGGGCGACCTTCTCGCCCGTCTCCTTCCAGAAGGTCTCGTTTTCCGGATCCCAGTGCTGGATCCAGCGTCCGCCCCTGCTCGGGGGTGCGGGTGCCGTGCCAGGGCCTGTCATGACGCCTCCACTTGCTCCGGGACTCGGTCGTTCCATGAGTGCTGATCCCGAAGGTAGGGAGGACGCGTTTCGTGGCTGTGCCAGCGGGTGACCGCAAGGGAACTTTGCTCTCACCCCGGCTTGGGGCGGGATGAGAGGTTCCGTGGGTTCGGGTCAGCTTTGCGGGGCCTGTCCGTGCGGATTCTGCTACTTGGGGGGCTGCTGTTGCTGAGGGTACTGCTGGGCGTACGGGCCGGGGGGCTGCTGAGGGGGATACGGGGCGGGAGCGGGCTGCGCCGCGTACGGGCTCGGCGCGGGCTGGCCGGGGGTGGGCTGGCCTCCGTACGGACCAGCGGCCGGCTGACCTCCGTACGGACCAGCGGCCGGCTGGCCCCCGTACGGGCCCGGTGCGGGCTGGGCGGGGTACGGGCCGGGAGCCGGCTGGCCGGGGTAGGGACCGGGGGCGGGTTGGGCGTACGGCCCCGGCGCCTGCCGGCCGTACCCCGCGGGGCCGCCTGCGGCCGGGGCGGGCATCCCGCCGGGCTGACCGGGCACTCCCGGCTGGACCGGCACTCCCTGCTGGCCGGGCACTCCCGGCTGGCCGGGCTGACCCGGCGCACCCGCGTACCCCGGCGTCCCGGCCGCCTGCCCGCCGCCGTACGGCCCTCCCGCGAACGGATTGCCCTGTCCCGGCATCTGTGCCCCGGGCGGCAGGTACCGCACCCGCCCGTTCTCGTCGGTCACCGGCATGAAGCCGGCCGCCTGCAGGCGCGCGGCGAACTTCGTGTTGCGCTTGCGCGTGACCAGCAGCCCGATGCCGAGGATCGCCATGATCACGAGCCACACCGCACCCGCCGCGATGAAGTCGAAGGACTCACCGCCGGACCGGAACGCGAGGACCACGCAGCCGATCGTGACGCCGAGCGCCCCGTAGCCCATGCGCTTCTCGGCGTTCTTGCCGGTGAGGTCGAAGTTGATGCGGGCCTTGAGGAGCTCGAAGGCGTCCGGCACGAGCGGCGGGAGGGAGACGCCGTCGGACGCGTTGGGGTACTGCGCCCAGTTCTGTGCGGCCCGGGCCCGGGCCTGCGGGCTGGGGTCGGGCAGGATCAGCATGGTGAGCGCGCCGTTGCGGCCGCTGCTCTGCCGGACGTCCGCGTACTCGTAGCCGAACTGCTGGGCGACGAAGGCCAGCCGGGCGAGCTTCTTCACGGATGCCATCGGGCTGGTGAGCTCGACCGGTTCTCCGCTCGCCATCAGCCGCAGCATCTTCTGTGTCTGCCGCTTACTCATCCACCGCTCCCCCGGACGCCCACTGGGCACAGTTGTTCACATGCGCAACCCAGGCAGTTTTCCACACCGACAAAGCCCGGGGGAACGGGGTCCCGGCGCTCCTCGGCCGACGATGAGCGACCCAGCTCAGCTGCCGGTTGCCGCCCGCCTCCGGGTCCCTCGGACCCTCACACGAGGCGCACTGTTCGGCCACAACCGGGGTTTCCGCTTCGCCGCGACGTCCTCGACCCAGCCGAACGCGAGGGTCGCCGCGCCGATCAGGGGCCAGACCAGGACGAACATCCAGATCGTGTACGTGGAGTCCAGGGCGGACACCGCGCTGTCGCTCTGCAGGAACGGCAGTTCGTAGAGGAGGTCGAGGATCGGGACCGTGGCCATGATGAGGAGGTTGTGCCAGAGGTAGATCGTGACGGCGCGGTTGTTGGAGAGGGTCACGAGCTTGTCCCACCTGGCGAGGCGGCCCGGGAGCTCGCGCCAGGACGGGGAGTACTGGAGAAGGATCACCACGAAGCCGAAGGACCAGGCCGCCTGGGCCAGGGGGATGTCGTTCAGGTCCCAGCCGTCGGGGCCCAGGTGGCCGGAGGCCCACCACAGCCCGAAGGCCATCAGCAGGGACGCGCAGGAGATCGCCAGGTAGCGGGGGATCTGCTTGAGCAGGCCCTCGTGGTGGGCGAAGCCCAGGACCCAGCAGCCGCCGTAGACCGCGAAGTCCGTCACCGCGTTGCCCGTCTCGCCGGGGATCTTCACCAGGCCCGTGCCGACGACCGCCGTGAGGCCCAGGGGCGCCAGCAGCGTCGGCCACGGTGCCCGGCGGAACGCCCACAGCAACAGCGGAGAGGCGATGACGAACCACAGGTAGGCCCGCAGGTACCACAGCGGACCGGCCGCCTGCACCGCCCAGGTGTCCTCCAGCAGGCCGGACTTGGCGCCCAGGTGCCAGGGGAAGGGCGGGGCGCCGACCGGGAAGACGTAGTTGACCAGGTCGATCAGGGCCCAGGTGCCGCCGTGGTCCGGGTCCTTCAGCGGGTTCCAGCCGCCCGCGAACATCATCGCCAGCGCCACCACGCTGAACGCCCAGAGCGGGGGCAGGAGCCGGCGGACCCGGCCCCGGATCACCCCGAGCGCCGGGCGCTTCAGCGAGCGCGCCATCAGGGAGCCCGCCAGCGCGAACATCACGCCCATCGACGGGAACAGCACCGTCAGCCACGCCCAGCCGAACAGGTGGTAGACGACGACACGGACCAGGGCGATCGAGCGCAGCAGGTCCAGATAGCGGTCACGGCCGCCACCCTGGCGCGGCGCCGCCGTGTCGGGGGCGGTTCCGCCCGTGGCCGCCGGGTCGGTCGTGCGCTGCTGCGGGATGCCGTAGGACGGCGGCCCCGGCATGCCGGACGCCGCCGATGACGTGGGGATCGGGTTTCCGTGGGTCATGCCACCGGCCTCCGCTCGTCGCTGCTCTGGGACCGCTGGCGCGGCACGGGGCCGCCGCCGGGCGCGTCGACGACACCGGTGCGCCGCAGTTTCTGCCAGCGCAGCCGGCCGCCGGTGAGGGCGGTGATCCAGGACTGGAGCAGGACGACGTACATCAGCTGTCGGTAGAGGATCTGCTGCAAGGGCAGGGAGATGAGGTGCGTCATGCGCTCACGATCGAGTCGGAAGGCGTAGGCCGCGCAGACCGCCTGGATCGCCAGGACGCCGAGCCACGCCATGATCGTCTTCTGGGTCGGGCCGAACACGAGGCCGTAGATGAGGAACACGTCGATCAGCGGGGCCAGCAGGGGCGCCACGACCATGAAGAGGGACACCAGCGGCAGGCCGATACGGCCGAAGCGGCCCGAGGGGCCCTTGTCGACCAGGGCCCGGCGGTGCTTCCAGATGGCCTGCATGGTGCCGTACGACCAGCGGTAGCGCTGGGACCACAGCTGCTGGACCGTCTCCGGCGCCTCGGTCCAGGCACGGGCGTTCTCCGCGTAGACCACGCGCCAGCCGTCGCGGTGCAGGGCCATGGTGATGTCGGTGTCCTCGGCGAGCGTGTCGTCGCTCATGCCGCCGACCCGTTCCAGCGCGCTGCGGCGGAACGCCCCGACCGCGCCGGGGATCGTCGGCATGCAGCGCAGGACGTCGTACATGCGGCGGTCGAGGTTGAAGCCCATCACGTACTCGATGTGCTGCCAGGCACCGATGAGGGTGTCCTTGTTGCCGACCTTGGCGTTGCCCGCGACCGCGCCCACCCGCGGGTCGCCGAAGGGCTGCACCAGTTCGCGCACGGTGGACGGCTCGAAGACCGTGTCGCCGTCCATCATCACGATCAGGTCGTAGCGGGCGTTGGCCACACCGCGGTTGAGCGCGGCCGGCTTGCCCGCGTTGAGCTGGCGGACCACCCGGACGTTGGGCAGGCCCATGGCCTCCACGATCCGTGCCGTGCCGTCGGAGGAGCCGTCGTCGATGACGAGGACCTCGATGGGGTGGTCACTGGCGGCGAGGGAACGGACCGTGTTCTCGATGCACTTGGCCTCGTTGTACGCCGGGACCAGGACCGACACCGGTTCGGTGACCGGCGCACCCCAGCGGAAGCCGCGGCGGCGCACCCGGCGTGCGTGCACTCCGGAGAGCAGCAGCATCAACACGAAACGGCCGATGACGAGGGTGCCGACGATGGCGAGGCCGACGACGAGCCCGTCGGTGAGGTGCTCCGAGGCCTGGACCAGGAAGATCCATGCCGTGCCCTTCCACCGGTCGAGGCCGGTGACCTGGGAGTGCGCGCTCGGGGCGTCGAGGGCCTCGGTGAGGTTGTCGAACGCGTAGCCCTGCTCGTGCAGGTCGGGCAGCATGCGGTCCAGTGCCGCGACGGTCTGGTGGCGGTCGCCGCCGGAGTCGTGCATCAGGACGATCGCGCCCTTGCCGCCCTTGGGCGTGGCACGGCGGACGATCTCGGCGACGCCGGGCTTGCGCCAGTCCTCGCTGTCGGTGTTGTTGACGACGGTGATGTAGCCGCGCCGGCCGATGTACTCGGTCACCGGCCAGGACCTGTTGTCCATGGCGTCGGCGAAGGAGGAGTACGGCGGCCGGAACAGGGAGGTGCGGATGCCCGCCGCGCCCGAGAGGGCGAGCTGGTTCTGGGACAGCTCCCAGTCGATGCGCTTCTTGGACTGGTAGGACAGGTCGGGGTGGTTGAAGGTGTGCAGACCGACCTCATGGCCTTCCTCGACCATGCGCCGGACCAGGTCCGGGTAGCGCGAGGCCATGGTGCCGGTGACGAAGAAGACGGCGTGCGCGTCGTGCTTCTTCAGTACGTCCAGGACCTTCGGCGTCCAGACCGGGTCCGGGCCGTCGTCGAAGGTGAGGACCAGATGACGGTCCGGCACGCGCAGGGTCTCCGTGCGGCCGCTGCGGGTGTCGATGACCGGGCCGCCGTTCATGATCTTCTCCGGCACCTGGTCGGTGGCCGCGGGCGGCCGGACCCGGTGGTCGGCGAGGATCTCGCTGTGCACGTAACCGCGCAGCATGAGCATGGCCATCAGCGCCACGAGGACGAGCAGGGGCAGCAGCAGGCGCAGGGGCAGGCGGCGCCTGGAGCCGCCTCGGGCTCGGGGCGCGGGCCCGGAACGGCGGGTATGGGATGCCATGGGTGGTGGTACTCCGGGGTGGTGCGGGGATGAAGTGCTGCGGGGACGGGGTGGTGCGGGGAGGGGGCGGCGCGCTCCGTGGCGTGATCAGGTCCCTGCGCTCCAGCGGGACGGGGAGCTCTGGGCCTGAGATCCGGGGTGCCGGGGCGCCCTTTCCTCCGCATGTCTCCTGAGGGCGGACGCGGCGGGCGCCGGCCGCGCGACCGGGACCGAGGGTCCGCAAAGTCCCGTCGTCCGCCCGGAGGGCGGGCCCTGCGACATTCGGTGCGTGCTCTGGGACACCCTCTGTCGCTCGAAGAGCTTGGGGGCGTGCCGGGCGTCGAAGGGCAGGCGGGGCTTTGCGGACACCCTCTAGACGGCGGGTGGCTGCGCGACCGGTGGCTCCGCGACGGGTGGCTGGGCGACGGGCGGCGTCTCGAGCGGGCCTTCGGCGACCGTGTCGGTGCCGCCGTCGTCGGCGCCCGTGGTCTCGGTCGGTTCCGGCGTGGGCTCGACCGTCGGCGTCGGGTCGGTCGCCGGCGTGGTCGCCGGGTCCGCCGGCTTGGTCGGGGTCGGTTCGGTCACACCCTTCCCCGGGACCGACGTGGTCGGGGTCGCCTTCGGCGAGGGCTTGGCGGTCGTGCCGGATCGGCCGGGGCCCGCGGAGGCCGCGGGTTCGTCGAGGGCGCTGGCGCCGGACGCAGGTGCCGTGGCCTCGCCGGTCGCCGGCGCGCTGCCCGGGGCGGTGACGCCCGTGTCACCGGCCGGTGCCGACTCCGTGGGCTGCGGCGGCGTGTCGACCTGCCCGGCCGGCCGGCCCTCCTGCTGGCCCGGTACGGGCAGCCAGGGCGCGTTGGAGTTGCCCGACAACACCGTGGCGACGATGACGACGGCGTAGACCCCGCAGGCCAGGGCGATGGCTATGCCGATCCGGCGGAGGCGACGGCTGCGGCGACCGGACTCGTCCACGAAGACGGGCCGGTCGGCGGTGCTCGCGCCGGTGCCTTCCTCGGCCTGGCGTACGAACCCGTCCCCGAGCTGGACGGCGTCGAGCTGGACGGTGACCTCGTGCGGGTCGTGAGCGTGGTCGGCCCGGACGTGCCCGACCGGGTCGGCGTCCTCCTGCCAGGGGTCGCGGACGGCCGGCCGGGTACCGGGGTCCGCCGCGTACGAGTCGGCCTCGCCCTCGCTCTGCCGGGGAATGCCGCGCAGTATCTCCGTCAGCTCCGTCCCTGCGGACGGGCGGGTACCCGACACCTGGACGTCGCCGCCGGAGAACATCTGGGTGGCTCTCCGGTCCCGGGCTCTGCCGTCCGCGAGGAGTTCACCGGTCGCCGCTGCGACCTCGGGCCATTCGGGTTGGGCGTCTTCTCGCCACGGATTCACACGCACGCACTTCCCCCCACGGGATGGTTCAGGTGCGCTTGCGACCTGAGCACCCGT
The DNA here is from genome assembly GCF_040613735.1 of Streptomyces sp. NPDC006235. Classification (NCBI taxonomy): domain Bacteria; kingdom Bacillati; phylum Actinomycetota; class Actinomycetes; order Kitasatosporales; family Streptomycetaceae; genus Streptomyces; species Streptomyces sp. NPDC006235. The sequence continues at coordinate 75,106 of NZ_JBEXSR010000025.1, read as the reverse complement.
CGTTCGGACCGGGTCCCCAACCCGTCCCAAGCGCCCCCATTACCACACCGTGCTCAGACGTCGAATGTAGCGCACGCGGAGGATATGTGCGGACCACGTGCGGAATCGTGTCAGTAGCGAGACACCATGAGGACGTCATCGGTGGCCGGAACCCACCCTCCGTCGGGCCTGCGCAGCCACCCCTCCGCCACCGCGGTCCGCGCCGCAGCGCGTCGAGCGCGGGGTGCGTCAGGTCCCTGCGCCCCACGAGCGACGCGCTCCTCAGCCCCCGGCCACCCGCTCAGGCCCCTCGCCGTCACCCACACGTTCACCGGAAACCGCCGCACCAGAGCCCGCACCGGCACCGGCACCGGCACCGGTCACTTCAAACCCCGGAACCTCCCCGCCGGAGAGCTCCCTCGACGCGACCCGCCCCAGGCGGTGCCGAGGCACCGGCGTACGCACGGGCGGACGCGTCAGCGTGATCTGGCGGACGACCTGCTGGAAGCACGCCAGCGCCGCCAGTCCGGGCAGGGCCGCGGCCGCGGTACCGAGGACGGTCCTCGGCGCCTGGGCGACGCACAGCAGCACGGCGACGCACGAGAAGACCAGCACCACACACCAGGAGTGCACGGCACGGCGCTGGTGCAGCGCGGCCCGCAGCACGGACAGGGACGCCACCAGCCACGGCCCGTACACCAGCAGGGGCCACCAGGTGCGGAGACTGCGCTCCGCCGGGGACATGGCGACGAGGCGCAGCGGGTCGTAGGCGACCATGCCGCTCAGGAGGCCCACCGCGGAGGCGATGACGGCCGTCAGGGCGGCGACGAGGAAGCTGGTGGCGCGGAGCACGCCCGGTGCTCTGCGGGCCCGGACCTTGCGGTGACGCCGGGGGACGTCCCGCACGGGCGGCAGTTCCTCGGTGATGTCCTGGAGCCGCTGCATGCGCTCGCCGGGGGCCGGGTCCGCGGGGGCGGCCGGTACCGGGTCCGCGGGGGCGGCCGGTACCGGGTCCGCGGGGGCGGCCGGTGCCGGGTCCGCGGGGGCGGCCGGTGCCGGGTCCGCGGGGGCGGCCGGTGCCGCGGCCCACGGGGCGGGGATCCTCGGCCCCTGCTCCCCGAGTGCCTCCTCGAGGATGAACGCCAGTTCCTCGGCCGGGTCCCAGGTCGGATCCGGTGGTGTCAGCGGGGTCACGAAATCCCGGGTGGGCGCCCGGTGTCGGCCGGAGCCCTCGATTCCTTTGTCGTACATAGCGCGGCCCGACTATTCTGCAAGCGCGAAAGCGGGCCATTCCGTCGCACTGATCCACCGCCGGGCGAGATCCTTTTCCAGCACGCTCATGGCATCGATGAAATCGCGCAGTACCGGCTCGGTCACCTGGAGCGCGACCGGGCAACCGGCCTTGGTGAGCGTGCCGTTGACGGTGGCCGACGAGTGCGCTGGAGCGGGAATGTAGGTGTAGGGGCCGAGCGTTACTGCCCAGCCTTCTTTCCTGGTCGCCTCGGTCATGTACCGACTAACCGTCGGCCCACCTCGGCGGATGCGCGGCAAAAGAGTGAAGGATTTCCCAGTTGAGCATCTTTTCCATGCGTCATTAAGGACTCTCCATATCACTGTATGAAGAACAAACAGCGAACATTTCCCGCCAGTCCTACGGCCCACCTGCGTGATTCGGCACGGACCAGGTGTCGGCCCGCCCGGTCGCCGCCGGGCGACGGGGCCCATACCACAACTCACCCCGTACCGCCGCCTCTTCGGACAGCCCCGCGTAACGGCGGTCATGACAACCGCGCTGACGCTGAACATGCCCATCGCTCGCCCTGCTGCTCTGTGTCCGTCACGCCGCCGCCGGCGCGCTGGGCACCCGAGCGGTGGAACTGCTGATGGCGCGAGGGCACGGCACGCCCGTACCGGAGACGATGCTGCCGGCGCCGCGGCTGACCGAGCGGGCGAGCACACGCCACGCATGACAAAGGCCCCGCCGCTCGAAAGCGACGAGACCTGTGCCCACATGGGATGAGTGGAGATGGCGGGAATCGAACCCGCGTCCAACGGTGTGGAAACAGGGCTTCTCCGTGTGCAGTCGGCTGTGCTTTTCTCGGCCCCGGAGATCACGCCGACAAGTCTCCGACGGGCCCAGTCACTGTGTGGTTTCCCTTTTCACCCCGTGACCGGGATCAAGGTTTAGTTCCCTAAATGATGCCAGGAACCGGGTCGGGAACACTCCCGGGCTGACACTCCCTTAAGTAGGGGAGCCGCTGCTCGCTACCTGAAGATCAGGCAGCGAGGGCGAGCTCGCCCTGGGAGATGGATCGCTTGGAATTGGCGATTATTTTTTTCGGCCTGTGGTTTACGAGATCATGGCCGCTTCCTCGACACGCTTCCCCTGCTTCGACAGCCGCTGTCGAAACCGATCATCCCCATGTTGATTTTTCAATCATCGCCCCCGCTGCGAGGGGCTCACACCGCCTGGGCGGTGCAGGTGCCATCGTACGGGATCAACCTCCGCCGATGCCACCGTATTCCCGGCGGTCATCCCGCCGTCGTACGGGGTTCAACGCCTCCCTGCGCCGGAGCATTCCCGACCCCGGCATGTGATGCAGGTCATGCCCGCTCCTTGCGCCGCACCGCCGAGATCACCCGCTCGGCCTCACGCCGGTCCTGCTTCTCGCGGAGCGTCTGGCGCTTGTCGTACTCCTTCTTGCCCTTCGCCAGCGCGATCTCGACCTTGGCGCGGCCGTCCTTGAAGTACAGGGCGAGGGGCACGATGGTGTGACCCGTCTCCTGCGACTTCGACTCCAGCTTGTCGATCTCCTCGCGGTGCAGCAGCAGCTTCCGCTTGCGCCGCGCGCTGTGGTTGGTCCACGTGCCCTGGCTGTACTCGGGCACGTGCACGTTGTACAGCCACGCCTCGTGCCCGTCCATCTGCACGAAGCCGTCGACCAGCGACGCCCGTCCCTGGCGCAGCGACTTCACCTCGGTGCCGGTGAGGACCAGACCGGCCTCGTAGGTGTCGATGATGAGGTAGTCGTGCCGCGCCTTCTTGTTCTGCGCGATCAGCTTGCGCCCTTTTTCCTTAGCCATAGTGCCGCCCATTTTCGCACTACGGAGGGGGCCTGGGGGAAGTCGATTACGAGGGACCGGCCAGACCGCGCAGTACGCTCTCGGCCCGCTGGAGCGCGCCCTCGTCGGCCTCCAGGTCGGGCGTGATGCCCCGGCCGTCGACCGCGCGGCCGGAAGGGGTGCGGTAGTGCCCGACGGTCAGCTCCGCGACGGAGCCGTCGGGCAGCCGGCTCGGCATCTGGACCGAGCCCTTGCCGAAGGTCCGGGACCCCACGACGAGCGCCCGTCCACGGTCCTGGACGGCGCCGGTGAGCAGTTCGGCCGCGCTCATCGTCCCGCCGTCGACGAGCGCGACCAGGGGTCTCGTCGTGTCGCCCCCGGGCTCGGCGTGCAGCGCGCGCTGCTCGCCGTCGACGTCGTACGTGGCGACCAGGCCGCCGTCGAGGAACGCGGAGGCCGCGGTGACGGCCTCGGTGACCAGGCCGCCGGAGTTGCCGCGCAGGTCGAGGACGATCCCCGCGCCGGGCGGGGCCTGCCGGACGGCCTCGCGGACCTGGTCGCCGGAGCCCTTGGTGAAGGTGTCGACCCGGATGAGGGTGACCGAGCCGGCGACTTTTCGAACGGCGACCGAGTCCGTGGACAGCTGGGCCCGGCGCACGGTCTCGGTCCACGCGCGCGTGCCCCGCTCCAGCCCGAGGCGGACGGTGGTGCCGGCGGGGGCGTCGGTGGCGTCCCCGCGCAGTATGGCGACGACCTCGGTGACGGGCCGCCCGTCGGTCTTGCGGCCGTCGACGCTGCGCAGCAGGTCTCCGGGACGGATCCCGGCGGTGGCCGCGGGCGAGCCGGCCCGCACCTTCGTCACCTCGATACGGCCGTCGTGCGCGCTGCGCGCCCACAGGCCGACGCCGGTGTACTGGCCGTCGAGGGTTTCCTCGAACTCCTCGTACTCGCCCTGGGAGTAGACGGCGCCCCAGCGGTCCCCGCTGCGGCTGACGGCGCGCTTCGCGGCCTCCATCGGGGACTTGCCGTCGGCCATGGCCTCCTCGGCCGCCCTGGTGACGTCCGCGTGGTGCCCGGCCGGGCCGGCCGAACGGGCCTCGTCCTGCGCGGACTTCCGCTCGGCCTGCGGGAGGGACCCCGTGGCCGCGCCGGCGACGAGCACGCTCGCGAACATCAATGTCAGGGCGGCCCCGCGGCGGATGCGACGGGGCTGACAGAACGGGTCACGACCTGACATGGCGGTGAGTCTAGGACAAGGGGAAGGGCCGTACGGCTTGTTGTCCGCACGGCCCCTCTTGGTATGCGTCACACCTTCAAGTACTTGCGCAGCGCGAAGAACGCCGCCAACGCGGGCATCAGCAGGCTCGTGGCGAGGATGAGCGGCAGCTTCGTCAGGACGGCGTCCCAGCCGATGAAGTTGATCAGCGTCAGCTGGTCGGCCAGGGCCAGTCCGTGGTCGATGAGGAAGTACCGGGCGATCAGCAGGAAGCCGCACGCGAGCGTGCCGCCGATGAGCCCGGCGACCGCGGCCTCCATGATGAACGGCGCCTGGATGTAGAAGCCCGAGGCGCCGACCAGGCGCATGATGCCGGTCTCGCGCCGGCGGCTGAACGCCGAGACGCGCACGGTGTTGACGATCAGCATCAGTGCGACGACCAGCATCAGCGCCATCACCGCGCGGGCGGCCCAGTTCATGCCGTTCAGCAGCTTGAAGAGGTTGTCCAGGATGCCCTTCTGGTCCTGGACGGACTGCACGCCGTCCCGGCCGTTGAAGGCGGTCGCGATGACCTGGTACTTCTGCGGGTCCTTCAGCTTGATGCGGTACGACTCCTGCATCTGGTCCGGCGTGAGGGAGCTGGCCAGCGGGGAGTCGCCGAACTGCTCCTTGTAGTGCTTGTACGCCTGGTCCTGCGACTCGTAGGTGACCGTCTGGACGACGTTCATCTTGTCGAGGTCGGCCTTGATCTGCTTCTTCTGGTCGTCCGTCACCGCGCCCTTGGCGCAGTTGGGGTCGGACTCGGCGTCGCTCTTGTTGCAGAGGAAGATCGAGACGTTGACCTTGTCGTACCAGTAGCCCTTCATGGTATTGACCTGGTCGCTCATCAGGAGCGACCCGCCGAACAGGGCGAGCGACAGGGCGACGGAGACGACGACGGCGAAGGTCATCGTCAGATTGCGGCGAAGACCTACGCCGATCTCCGACAGGACGAACTGGGCGCGCATGGCGAGGGTTTATGCCTTTCCGTGACTCTCGGGTGCGGTCTCAGTGCTGGTAGCCGTAGACACCGCGGGCCTGGTCGCGGACGAGGCGGCCCTTCTCGAGTTCGATGACGCGCTTGCGCATCTGGTCCACGATGTTCTGGTCGTGCGTGGCCATCACCACGGTGGTGCCCGTCCGGTTGATGCGGTCGAGCAGCTTCATGATGCCGACGGAGGTCTGCGGGTCGAGGTTGCCGGTGGGCTCGTCGGCGATGAGCAGCTTGGGCCGGTTGACGAAAGCCCTGGCGATGGCCACACGCTGCTGCTCACCACCGGACAGCTCGCCGGGCATCCGGTCCTCCTTGCCGCCGAGCCCGACGAGGTCGAGCACCTGCGGCACGGACTTGCGGATCTCGCCGCGCGACTTGCCGATGACCTCCTGCGCGAAGGCGACGTTCTCGCCGACCGTCTTGTTCGGCAGCAGGCGGAAGTCCTGGAACACCGTCCCCAGCTGGCGCCGCATCTGCGGCACCTTCCAGTTGGACAGGCGCGCGAGGTCCTTGCCCAGAACGTGCACCTGCCCGTGGCTGCACCGCTCCTCGCGGAGGATCAGCCGCAGGAAGGTGGACTTTCCGGAGCCGGAGGACCCCACGAGGAAGACGAACTCGCCCTTCTCGACCTCCAGGGAGACATCCCTGAGGGCGGGGCGGGTCTGCTTGGGGTAGACCTTGGAGACGTTGTCGAATCGGATCACGGATGCACCACGGGTCGCCGGGGGTAGATGAGCGTGACCATACGCGAACCGGGCAGGGCACCGCAGTCACCGACCGTGGTTGCGCCACGGATGTGCCGTTTTGCACCGCCCTCAGGGGCGCGGGGAACTGCGCGACCAGCCCCCCCACGGCCCGCAGCCGCGCAACAATGCACAACCACCCCTCTGGAAGCGAACCGCGCACCCTCCGGAGGAACCTGGCACAGTGGAGAGGGAACGTTCGCACCACCACGAGCGTTACACACAAGGAACCGGCGCAAGGAGGGCGAGCGCATGACGTACGACCGGCTGGTGTGCGCGAACTGCGCGGCGCCCGTGAGCGAGGGCCGGTGCCCCGTGTGCCGTGCGAACCGCGAGCGGCTGCAGCAGGAGAACTTCCTCGCGGGTCTGAACCCGATGACACTGATCGCACTGCTCACTGTGCTGATCGCCGCGGTCGCCCTACTGGCGCACCAAACCGCCTAGCGACGACATGGCCGAGGGCCCGGAGCGCTTCGCTCCGGGCCCTCGGTTCTGCGCTGTGCCTACCGTCCGTACGGACGCGGCTACCCTCAGGCGGCAGCCCCGCCGCGGCCGGCCATGAGGCGCGGCAGGACGCGGAAGCCGACACCGCCGGCGATCATCGTGGCGGCGCCGATCACCAGGAAGGTGGTCTGCGCGGCACCCGTCTCGGCGAGCTCCTGGCCGTTGCCCTGGGCCTGCGGCGCCGCCGGGGTGGCGTCCGAGCCGGTGTCGGTGAGGGACGAGGAGCCCTCCTCCTGCGGCGCGGTGCCGCCGTCGGGGTCGGCGGCGTTGCCGCCGCTGACACTGCCGCCGTTGCCGTTTCCGCCGCCGTTGCCGTTGCCACCGCCGTTGCCGTTACCCGGGTTGCTCGGCTGGCTCGTCGGGTCCTCGGTCGGCTCGGTGGGCTCGTCCGTCGGCTCGGTCGGCTCGTCCGTGGGCTCCTCGGTCGACGGCGGGTCGGTCGGGAGGTCCGTGGGCGGGTCGGTGGGGAGCTCGGTGGGAACCGGCGGGGTCGGGGTCGGGGTCGGGGTCGGCGACTCGTCGGCGCACAGGATGCCCAGCAGGCAGTTGTCGGTCTCCGCGGCGGATGCGGCACCGGCGGCGGTCAGCGAGGCGCCGGCGGCGATCACGGCACCGGCCGCTATCCGCGCGACACGGATCCGCGTCTTCTTCGTCATGTGGTTGCTACCCCCAGTAGCTCATCGTCATTAGGCAGCGTTTGGAGCTGTGCTCGACGGGGGTAGCTGCAGGTGAAAGAGCCCCCCGGTTCACATGCGCCCCAGAGACACGCATGCCGCGCTTTACCCTTCCCATTTTTCAAAGACACGTCAAGGGCGTTTGCGGGCGCCATGTCCAACTACGGGGGCAATGCCGGGAGTCTGACTCTGTGAGTGTGATGTAAAACCCAGACATGCCGACGCAGAAGCGGGCACGGACAAGGCAACTACCGCCCCGATGGCGGCAGTTGCCTTGTCGACAAACTTACTTCTCCTGCTGCTTGCGCCAGCGAATTCCGGCCTCGAGGAAACCGTCGATCTCACCGTTGAAAACGGCCTCGGGGTTACCGACCTCGAAGTCGGTGCGCAGGTCCTTGACCATCTGGTACGGGTGCAGCACGTAGGAACGCATCTGGTTGCCCCAGGAGTTGCCGCCGTCGCCCTTGAGGGCGTCCATCTTGGCCTGCTCCTCCTGGCGGCGCCGCTCCAGCAGCTTGGCCTGGAGCACGTTCATGGCCGTCGCCTTGTTCTGGATCTGCGAGCGCTCGTTCTGGCAGGAGACGACGATGCCGGTGGGGATGTGGGTGAGGCGCACCGCGGAGTCGGTGGTGTTGACGCCCTGGCCGCCGGGGCCGGACGAGCGATACACGTCCACACGCAGTTCGGACTCGTCGATCTCGATGTGGTCGGTCTGCTCGACCACGGGCAGGATCTCCACGCCCGCGAAGGAGGTCTGGCGCCGGCCCTGGTTGTCGAAGGGCGAGATGCGCACCAGCCGGTGCGTGCCCTGCTCGACGGAGAGCGTGCCGTACGCGTAGGGCGCCTGGACGGCGAAGGTGGTCGACTTGATGCCGGCCTCCTCCGCGTACGACGTCTCGTAGATCTCGGTCTTGAAGCCGCGCTGCTCGGCCCACCGCAGGTACATGCGCTGGAGCTTCTCGGCGAAGTCGGCGGCGTCGACGCCGCCCGCCTCGGCGCGGATGTTCACCAGGGCCTCACGGGAGTCGTACTCGCCGGACAGGAGCGTGCGGACCTCCATCTCGTCCAGCGCCTTCTTGACGGCGACGAGCTCGGACTCGGCCTCGGCACGGGTGTCCGGGTCGTCCTCCTCCTCGGCCATCTCGAAGAGAACCGCGAGGTCGTCGATGCGACCGCGCAGTGCCTCCGCCTTGCGCACCTCGGCCTGGAGGTGGGACAGCTTGCTGGTGATCTTCTGCGCCTCATCGGGGTTGTCCCACAGGGACGGCGCGGCCGCCTGCTCCTCGAGCACGGCGATGTCTGCCCTCAGCCTGTCGAGGTCCAGAACGGCCTCGATCGACTCCATGGTCGAGGAGAGGGACTTGAGCTCTTCGGATACATCGACGACTGCCACGCCCTCCAGCGTAACGGCTCCGCCCGGCGGCCATCGCCGGGCGTCCGGGCCGGACGGCGGGATCGGAAGGGCCCCGGGAGGTCAGGGGGACTGCGGGGCCGAGTTCTTCGTGTCCTGGGGAGGCGCGCTCGCGTCGTCGCCCGAGGTGGACAGCCACGCCCCGACGCCGACCGCCGCCGCCAGGACGACCGCGCCCGCGCCGAGGGCCACGCGGCGGCGCCGGGCGATGGCGCGGTTGCGGGCCGAGCCCGGCCGGGGCGTGCCCGACGCGCGCGGGGCCCGGGCCGTGCCGTGCGCGCCCCCGGCCAGCTCGTCGGGGGCCGGTACGCGCATCGAGGTGTGGGTGTCCCGGTTGGAGTCGGCCGGTTTTGCGCCCGGCACCAGGGGGACCGCGCCCCGCCGCCGGACCCGCTCGGCCGGTGCCGGCCTGGCGGGCTGCTCCTCCCGGTCCGCCTCCTCGGCGGACTCCGTGTCCGGCTCGTCCACCTCCAGCGGGGGCATGCCCGCCAGCATCGGCAGCAGCTCCCGCAGCCGGGCCCCGAGCTCCGAGGCCCGCAGCCGCGAGGCCGGCGCCTTGGCCAGGCACTGTACGAGCAGCTGCCACAGCTCGTCCGGGATGCCGGGCAGCGGGACGACCGTCTCCGTGACGTGCCGGCGCAGGACCGCGCCCGGGTGGCCGCCGCCGAACGGGGTGAAGCCGGCCAGCAGCTCGTAGAGGACCGTGGCGAGCGCGTAGATGTCGACGGAGGCGCGGGGCGGCAGGCCCTCGACGATCTCCGGGGCCAGGTAGTCCGGCGTGCCGATGATCTTCGTCGCCTTGGTGCGGCGCGGGGTGTCGATGAGTTTGGCCACACCGAAGTCGGTCAGCAGGGCGCGGTGGGAGCCGCCGGGGCCCAGGGGGCCCTGCATGTCCAGGAGGACGTTCTCCGGCTTCACGTCCCGGTGGACGACGCCCGCGGCGTGCGCGGCCGCCAGCCCGTCGGCGATGTCCGCCGAGATCGCGACGGCCGCCTCGGGCGCGAGGCGCCGGTCCCGCTCCAGCCGGGTCCGCAGGTCGGTGCCCCGGACGAGGTCCATGACCAGCGCCAGGTCGTTGCCGTCGACGACCAGGTCGCGCACCGACACCACGTGTGGGTGCTCCAGGCCGAGCAGCGCCGTCCGCTCCTGTACGAAGCGCCCGACGAGTTCCTGGTCGGAGGCCAGGTCCTCGCGCAGCAGCTTGATGGCGACGGGGCCCTCGGGACCCTCGCCCAGCCACACCGTGCCGGCGCTGCCCCGCCCCAGGATCTGGTGGGCGGTGTACCGGCTGCCGATCTTCCGTGCCAAGGCTGCTCCTACCGACGCGTGTTGTCGCTAAAACTACGCGCACGGAGAGCCAACCTTCACCGAGGAGGCAGAAATCACCCGCCAGGTGTCGACAAATCACCAACCCCGCAGGGAGGTTCCGGTCAGTTCGTGCCCGAACCGCTCCCGCCGACCTTCTCGATCCAGCCGGTCACCGTGCTGAACCAGTCGGTGAGCTGGTCCCAGTAGCCCTTGCCGGTGCCGATCCAGTCCTGGAGCGGGCTCAGCTCCCAGATCAGCCAGCCGGCGACGAACAGGATGACGATCGTGAAGAGACAGCCCTTCAGGCAGCCGAGCCCGGGGATCCGCATCCGGTTCGCGCTGCGCTGCCGGGGCTGGCGGGGCTCGCGCTGGGGCCGCTGCGGCTGCTGGGGCTGGGGCGGCGGCGCGGGCGGGGCGTAGCGCTGCGGCGGCTGGGGCCGCTGGGGCTGTGGGGCGTACTGCTGGGGCTGCTGCTGCGGATGGCCGTAGCCGGGCCCGGGCGGGGGTGCCTGGCGGCGCGGGGGCTGCTGGGGCCGGGCGACCTGCCGCTGGGGGCGGCGGCGCAGCGGGTCCTCGTTCGGGTCGAGGTACTGGACCTGCGTCTGTTCGTTGCGGTCGCGGGCCGCCCGCAGCTGGTTCTGCCACGGGTGCGGGTCCTCGGGCCCGCCCTGCTGGCCCTGCTGGCCGGGGTGTCCGGGCGAGCCCGCCGGGACCGGCGGCATGACGGCGGTCGGGTCGGCCGCACCCCGGTTCGGGAGTACGGCGGTGGGGTCGGCAGCGCCGGCCGGGCCGCCGGTGTGCGGCATGACGCTGGTCGCGGCGTTCGGGTCGTACGAGCCGGCGCCCTGCGGGAGGACCTGCGTGGGGTCGGCGTCGCCCGCGCCGGGCGTGTCCGGCACGGGCGCGGGCGCCGGGTCGGGTACCAGGAGCGCGCCGACGCCCTCGGCGGCGGCGATCTGCGCGGAGTTCGCGTGCACCCCGATGCCCTCGGCGACGACACGCAGGCCACGAGCGAGGTTCACGGCACTGGGCCGCTCGTCCGGGTTCTTGCGCAGACAGCGCTCGATGATCGTCCACAGCGGGTCGGGGACCGTGGAGGGGCGGCGCGGCTCGGCGCTCAGGTGCTGGTGCAGCACCTCCAGGGCGGAGCCGCCGGAGAACGGCGGGCGGCCGGTGACCAGCTCGTACAGCAGGATGCCGGCGCCGTAGATGTCGACGGCGGAGGTCTGCGGGCGGCCCTCGGCGGACTCGGGCGCGACGTACGCGGGCGTGCCGACGAACTCCTGGGTGCGGGTCAGGCCCGGGGAGTCGGCCAGGCGGGCGATGCCGAAGTCGGTCAGCAGCGGGTGCATCTGCCCGTCGTACTGCTGGAGCAGCACGTTCGCCGGCTTGAGATCGCGGTGGACGACGCCGTCGGCGTGGCTGGCGGCGAGCGCGTCGGCGATCTGGGCGGTGAGCAGGGCCGCGGCGACGGGGCTGAAGGGCCCGTTCTCCCGCAGGTAGCGGTGCAGGTCGGGGCCCTCTACGAGGTCCATGACCAGCGCCAGCAGCTCGCCCTCGACGACCAGGTCGCGGACCCGGACGATGTTCGGGTGGGTCAGCCGGAGCAGGACGGAGCGCTCCCGGAGGAACCGCATGACGATGTCCGGGTCGCCGGCCAGCTCCTCCTTGAGGACCTTGATCGCGACGGTCTCGCCGGGCTGTCCCGGCACGGCCGCCTCGGCGCCCGCGGTCTCGCGCTGGCGGGCTCGCCAGACGGTGCCCGTGGCGCCGCGCCCGAGCGGCTCCTCGAGCAGGTACTTGCTGCCTACCGGCCGCACGTCATGCGCTCCCTGGTGCTTGCCTTGCCTGCTGGCCTGTCCGACCCACTGTAGTGCCGTGCCGCCGGGGACCGGGGTGTCGTCATTCTGTGGGTCTTACGTATGCGTTCTCGCACGCGTTCGAATTTCGCACGCGTTCGAAGGAAAGACGCTCACCTCGGTCTGGTGGTTGCCGAGAGTGAGCGTGACCGATCTCAAGTGATCGCCAGTGGGTCATCTCTCAGGCACTTTTGCGGGCAGAGCCGACCAATCAAGATCACTTGTTCCGGAGCGAGGGGCGCGGTGTCAGTGGCAGGTGCGAGGATGCGTGCAGTATTGGCCGACGTGCTGGGGCGGGGTGGGGGGACTCCGCGCCCGGGCAGAAGGGACCGCTGACGGCGATGCAGATCCGGCTGACCGTCGTAGACCCGCTGGGCCTGGCGGCTCCGGCCCGGGACCGCGCCGCGCGCTGCGACGTACTGGTCACTGCGCCCGCCGGGACGGCGCTCGCGGCGGTGGCCTCCGGGCTCGCCCAGGCGGTCCTCGGCGGTGACGGCTCGGGCACCCCGGTGCTGTACGCCGGGGAGCAGCGGCTCGACGCCCAGCGCTGCACGCTGGGCGAGCCCCCGCTGACCGACGGTGCCGTGCTGTCCGTGGGCGCGCCGGGCGAGCCGGAGCCCCATCCCGAGCTGGACGACGCCCCGGCCCAGCTCCAGGTGGTCGCCGGGCCCGACGCCGGCGGCGTCCACCTCCTGCACGGCGGCGAGATCCGCATCGGCCGCTCCGCCGACGCCGACGTACCGCTCGACGACCCGGACGTCTCCCGGCTGCACTGCGCGGTGACGGTGAGCGCGGACGGCCGCGTCTCGGTCGCCGACCTCGACTCCACGAACGGCACGACGCTGGACGGCACGCGGGTGAGCGGCCGGGCGGTCCGTTTCGCGCCGGGGGCGCTGTTGCGGATCGGCGAATCGGCCCTGCGGCTGGCTCCCGCCGGGGGGCCGGGGGGCCGGGTGGACACGACGCCGGACGGGGAGGGCCACGTGCGCGTGCCGGGGCCCTCCGGGGGTTTCGGGGGGTCCAGGTCTGGCGGGGGTTCCGGGGCTGGCGGGGCAGCCGGTTCCACCGGCGCGTTCGGGCCTGCCGGGGCCGGGGGATCCGGGCCTGCCGGGGCCGGGGGATCCGGGCCTGGCGGGACTGGCAGGGCATCCGGTTCAACCGGCGCCTTCGGGCCTGCCGGGGCGATCGGATCCGACGGGGGCTCCGGTCCTTCAGGGGCTATCGGTTCTACAGGGGCAGCAGAGGCTTCCGGGGCTACCGGGTCTGGCTCTGTGGGGTCTTCTGGGGCTTCTGGCCTTGGCAGGCCTTCCGGGGCTTACGGGAGCGCCGGGACTGCAGGAGGTTCCGGTTCTGCTGCCTCCGGTGCATCACGGAGTGTCGGGGCCTCCGGTCCCTCCGACGGTCTTCCCGGGGCTTCCGGGGCTGCCAGGTCTGCCAGGGCATCTGGGGCCTCCGGTCCTGCCGGGTCCACCCATCACGCTTACGGCTCGGCGGCCTGGGGCATGCCGGGCACTGCCGGTCACGGCTCCGCAGACTCGGCGGTGGTGCCGGGGCAGGGTGTGGCGCCTCGGGTCGAGAGCAGGGGTGCGGGAGCGGCCGCGGAGGCTTCGCGGCCGACTGCCGAGGGTGGGAGGGCGGCCCCGCAGGGCGAGTTCCGCTCTGCTGCCGGTGAGTACGGGCAGGGCATCACCCCGGGCCAAGGAGACTCGGCGCCCCCGGCATCGCGGGAAGAGAGGCGTACGGCGTCGTCGCAGGGCGTGGTCCGGGCCCCCCGGCAGCGTGGCAGCGCCGAGGGCAGGTCGGCGGTGGGGTCCCCCGACGGCGTCACCAGCACACCCCGGCAGCACGGCGCGGCGCAGCACGGGCTCGGTGCCGGGGACACACACGCGGGCCGCTCCGGGGCCGGGGCGCTGGGCGGGGCGTTCGATGACGGGCGTGCGGGCGGTTCCGGCCAGGGCGCCGGAACGGCGGACGGTGCGGGCTCTCATGCCCGGCCAGGGGCCCAGCCGGCCCCGGGTCCCACGACCGCCGGTCCGGCCAGGGGCGGCCGCCCCGGCGGCGACGCGAGCGGCATAGGCCCCAGCCCTCACGCCCCGGCCGGAGGCCAAGACGGACACCCCGGCGACACCAGCGGCACAGGCGTAACTCCACACGCCCCGGCCGAAGGCCAAGCAGCTCCCCGTCCGACGCCCCACACCACTGCCGGCCCGGCCGGACGCGGGCGCCCCGGCGATGACAGTGGCCCGGGCGCCTCGGACGAGCGGTCCGGGCGTGGGCGTAAGGGCACTCCTCTGCGGGGGACCGATGTCCCGCCGGGGACGCGCAAGCGGGGCGGGCTCGGGGCGTGGGCGCGGCGGCTGGCCGGAGGGCGTGGTGAGCAGGGAGCTCCCGCGCGCGAGACGTACGAGGACGAGCCGGTCGAGGTGGCGGCGGAGCGCTCCGCGGTCGTCGGGCCGGCCGTGCCGGAGACCTGGCCGGATCCGGCCACGCTGCTGCTGACGGCGCTGGGGCCGGGCCCGCGGCTGTGGGAGCGCGGGCCGGGCCACCCGGAGGCGCTCGCGGTGCGTCTCGGCACCGCCGACCGGGCCGCGCCGGACGGCTCCGGCCTGCTGCCCGCGGTGCCGGTGACCGCCGGGTTGCGCGAGGTGGGCGCACTGGGAATGGCCGGGCCGAGGGCGCGGCTCGCCGGGCTGGCCCGGGCCGTGCTGGCGCAGCTCACCGCGCTGCACTCCCCCGACATACTGGAGATCGTCCTGATCGCCGCGGACCGCTCCCGCCCCTTGGCGGAGCGCACCGCCGAGTGGTCCTGGCTGGGCTGGCTGCCGCATGTCCGTCCCGGGCACGGGCAGGACTGCCGCCTGCTGCTCGCCTACGACCGGGAGCAGGCCGCCGCCCGCACGGACGAGCTCATCCGCCGTCTGGAGGACCAGGTGGCGGACGCGGAAGGCAGCGCCGCAGGGGTCGGCGGGCTGCTGGGCAACGTGCGGTTCTCCAGAGCCCAGGGGACCGACGGCCAGGGCGGTGACCTCCAGGGGACCAGCACCGCCGGTCCCCTGGGTCGCCGCCCCTCCTGGGCCAGGGACGACACGCCCTCTCCCGCCCCCGACCAGGCGACCGGCTTCCCCGGCCCGTACACCGTCCTCGTCGTGGACGGCGACCCCGGCGGCGCCGACCTGCGTGCGGCCGTGGCGCGGCTGGCGTCGGAAGGCCCCCGGGCCGGGATCCATGTCGTCTGCCTGGCCGAGACGGCCGCCGCCTCGCCCGCCTCACCGGTGACGGAGACGTACGAGGCGGCCTGCTCGGTGGCGCCGACGTTCCGGCAGTGCGGTGCCGTCGCGCTGCTCAGCGGGGACGTGGCGACGGCCCTGCGGCTGATGCGCGTGGCCCGGGTCGGGGGCGAGGACTCCCCGGCCGGACCCGTCGGACACGGCACCATCGCCACGGTCGACGCCGTCTCCCCCGCGTGGGCCGAGCGGTTCGCGCGGGCGCTGGCGCCGCTGCGTACGGACGGCTCGGCGAGCGACGGGCAGCCGCGGGTCTCCGCGCCGCTGCCCCAGGCGGCACGGCTGCTGGACGAGCTGGGCCTGGCCCGGGCCACCCCGGCGTCGCTGATGGCGCGCTGGGCGGACGCGGCCGACGACACCGAGGCGCTGGGCGGGCGGGTGCGCGCGGTGCTGGGCGCCGGGCCGCGCGGCCCGGTCTGCGCGGACCTCGCGGCCCAGGGACCGCATCTGTTGGTCGAGGGCCCGCCGGGCAGCGGCCGTACGGAGCTGCTGCGGGCCGTCGTCGCGTCCCTGGCCGCCGCCGAGCGCCCGGACCGACTGGGCATCGTGCTGGTCGACGGCCGGGGCGGCCCCGGCGCGGGCGGCGGGGCCGGTGAGGGACTGCGCGTGTGTACGGACGTCCCGCATGTCACCACGTACCTCACGGCCCACGATCCGGTCCTGATGCGCGAGTTCGCGCAGTCCCTGAGCGCCGAGCTGAAGCGGCGCGCCGAGCTGCTGGGCCGGTCCGACTTCGCCGAGTGGCACACCGGGCGCGAGCTGTCGGGCCGTATGGTCGCCCAGCGCACGGCGACGGCCCGGGGGGGCGCACAGACCGAGGCGGGTGCCGCGGATCTCGACTCCCCGCCCAGTTCGACGATGCGGCTGCGGCCCGGAGCGGCCCGGCGGCAGACGCAGGCGGCGCCGCCGCCGCTGCCCCGCCTCGTCGTGGTCGTGGACGACCTGGACGCGCTGGTCTCCCCGGCCCTCGGCTCGACCGGACGGCCCGCGGCCGGGTCGGTGATGCGCGCGCTGGAGGCCGTGGCCCGGGAGGGCGAGCGGCTGGGCGTCCACCTGGTGGCGGCGACCGGCCCCTGCCCCCGTACGGCGGAGACGGAACCGGCGCGCCGGGCCACCCTCCGCGTCACGCTCGACGCTCCTGCGCCGGGGCCGGACGAGCCCGCTCCGGGCCGTGGCCGTCTCGCCTGCGAGGACGGGCGGGTCACGCCGTTCCAGGGCGGGCGGGTCACCGGCCGCATCCCCCGGACGGCGACGCTGCGACCCACGGTCGTACCCCTGGAATGGCACCGCATGGGTGACCCTCCGGCCCGGCGTCCGGTGCGGGAGCTCGGAAACGGCCCCACCGACCTGGCACTGTTGGCCAGCGCGCTGGAAAGGGCGGCGCGGGAGGTCGCGGCGGCCCAGGTGCCGTCACTTCTGTAAGGCCCTGTCTGACGACAGGACCTGGCACTCGTCCATGGCACTGGCTGGATGCCGACCCCCTCCGTTGATCAGGGACGAGTCCCTGGTCACGAGGGGGTCACGATCCCCCGCTTGACAGCCGACGCCATCTTGCCGCCCCCGCACACCCGGGCGTAGACCAGATCGCACGGGAGCGCGCTCAACGTTCGACGAGGGAACGAAGAACGGGGCAGTCATGCGCATGACGAGCAGCACCATCCTGAAACGCCGGTCGCCGGAACGGGACAAGGCGACCCCCCAGCACCGCGGAGCCGCCAAGGCCGCGGCGGCCGTCGCCGCGGGAGCGCTCGCGCTCTCGCTCACCGCCTGCGGAGGCGACGACAAGGACAGCAGTGGAAGCCCGGGCAACACCGAGGAGGCCGCCGCCAGCAACGTCACTCTTCCGAAGCTGGACGGGACGAGCCTGGAGATCGCCGCCGTGTGGACCGGCGCGGAACAGGCCAACTTCAAGAAGGTCCTGGCGGAGTTCGAGAAGCGCACGGGCGCCAAGGTCACGTTCGTGCCCGCCCAGGACCCGATCATCAACTTCATCGGCTCGAAGGTGGCCGGCGGGCAGCCGCCGGACGTCGTGATGCTGCCGCAGCCGGGCGCCATCAAACAGGCCGTCGACCGGGGCTGGGCCAAGCCCATCGGCGCGGAGGCGCAGAAGGAGCTCGGCGAGAACTACTCGCAGGGCTGGCAGGACATCGGCAAGGTGGGCGGCAAGCAGTACGGCGTCTACTACAAGGCCGCCAACAAGTCCCTGATCTGGTACAACAACCAGGTCTTCGAGAACGCCGGGGCGAGTGAGCCCGAGACCTGGCCCGATCTGCTGAAGACCGCGCAGACGGTCTACGACTCCGGCGTCACCCCGTTCTCCGTCGGCGGCGCCGAGGGCTGGACGCTGACCGACTGGTTCGAGAACGTCTACCTCTCCCAGGCCGGCCCGGAGAAGTACGACCAGCTGGCCAAGCACGAGATCAAGTGGACGGACCCGTCCGTGAAGGACGCGCTGACCACGCTCGCGCAGGTCTGGGGCAAGTCCGACTACATCGCGAAGGGGGCGTTGCAGACCGACTTCCCGGCCTCCGTCACGCAGGTCTTCACCGGCGGGGACCAGCCCAAGGCCGCCATGGTCGCCGCGGGCGACTTCGCGCAGGTCAACATCCCTACGACCATGAAGATCGGTACGGACGCGAAGGTGTTCCCGTTCCCGGCGGTCGGTGACAACGGGCCGGTGGTCTCGGGCGGCGACGCGGCCGTGATCCTTGAGGACTCCAAGGGGTCGCAGGCCCTGGCCACCTGGCTCGCCTCGCCGGACGCGGCTCAGATTCAGGCCAAGCTGGGCGGCTACCTCTCGCCGAACAAGAACGTGCCGAACTCCGCGTACCCGAACGCGGTGCAGCAGAGGATCGCCAAGGCGCTCATCGACGCCGGTGACGACTTCCGCTTCGACATGTCCGACCAGGCCCCGCAGGCCTTCGGCGGGACGCCCGGCAAGGGCGAGTGGAAGATCCTCCAGGACT
Organism: Streptomyces sp. NPDC006235; assembly: GCF_040613735.1. Classification (NCBI taxonomy): domain Bacteria; kingdom Bacillati; phylum Actinomycetota; class Actinomycetes; order Kitasatosporales; family Streptomycetaceae; genus Streptomyces; species Streptomyces sp. NPDC006235. The sequence goes on along the minus strand of NZ_JBEXSR010000025.1, from coordinate 57,066 downwards.
TCCTGAAGAACCCGAAGGACGTCGCGGGGGCACAGCAGAAGCTGGAGGCCGAAGCGGCCGCGGCCTACGGAGGCTGACGGCATGACGTCGGCCACGGCGGCAGGGGGCGTCAAGCCCCCTGCCGTGGGCAAGTCGCGCAAGAGTGTGACCGGCACCCGCAGGATGGTCGCGGCGCTGTTCCTGTTGCCCGCGCTCGTCCTGCTCGGCGCGCTCGTGGTGTACCCGATCGGGTACTCGGTGGTCCGCAGCTTCTACGACCAGTCCGGCGACGGCTTCGCCGGGATCGACAACTACGAGGCCCTCTTCACCGACGAGGGCATCCGCACCGCGCTGAAGAACAACGTCATCTGGGTGGTGTTCGCGCCGACGGTCGCGACGGCGCTCGGCCTGATCTTCGCGGTGCTGACCGAACGGGTGCGCTGGGGCACGGCCTTCAAGCTGGTCGTCTTCATGCCGATGGCGATCTCCATGCTGGCGGCGGGCATCATCTTCCGCCTGGTGTACGACCAGGACCCGGACAAGGGCGTGGCGAACGCGGTGTGGGTGGGCGTGCACGACACGTTCACGCAGGCGTCGGCGTTCCCGAAGGCCCACCCGGGCCGTCAGTCGCCGCTGGAACCGGCGGGCGGCGGTGCGTTCATCACCAAGTCACCCGTCCGCGCGGGCGAGACCGTCTCGCTGCCCCTGGTGGGTGTCGCGCCCGACCTGATGCCGGACGGCGCGAAGCCGGCGGTGGCGCCGAAGCCCGAGCCGGACAAGGTCACCGGCACGACCTGGCAGGACTTCACGCGGGGCAAGGGCGTCGGCAAGCTGAACACCGTCGATCCGTCCGAACTGGGCTATGCCGGCATGAGGATCGAAGCCGTCAAGGACGGCAAGGTCGTGGCCTCCACCACGGCCGGCGACGACGGCACCTTCACCCTGCCGGCCGCGGCCGACGGGGCACAACTCCGGCTCCCGGACAGCAACTTCAAGGAGCCGTACAACGGCCTGGACTGGCTCGGCCCGTCCCTGGTCACCCCGTCCATCATCGGCGCGTACATCTGGATGTGGGCGGGCTTCGCGATGGTGCTGATCGCGGCCGGGCTCGCGGGCGTGCCGCGTGAACTGCTGGAGGCCGCCCGGGTCGACGGCGCGAGTGAGTGGCAGGTGTTCAGACGGGTCACGGTGCCGCTGCTGGCGCCGGTCCTCGCGGTCGTCACCGTCACCCTGATGATCAACGTGCTGAAGATCTTCGACCTGGTCTTCATCATCGCCCCCGGCTCCGCCCAGGACGACGCCAACGTCCTCGCCCTGGAGCTGTACCGCAAGGGCTTCTCCGAGGACCAGCCGGGCATCGCCAGCGCCATCTCGGTGTTCCTGCTCCTGCTGGTGATCCCGGTGATGTGGTTCAACGTGAGGCGGCTGAGGCGGGAGGTGCGGCGATGAAGGCGAAGCAGTCGCTGGGGTCCCGGCTGGCCGAGGGGGTCAGCGGCGGACTGGTGCGGGTGTTCCTCATCGTCGTGGGCCTGTTCTGGCTGGTGCCGACGATCGGTCTGCTGCTGGCGAGTCTGCGTTCGCCGGAGGACATCGCGGCGAGCGGCTGGTGGAAGGTGTTCACCGAGCCGTCCCAGATGACCTTCGACAGCTACTCGAAGCTGCTGGAGAACGAGGACATCACCAGCAGCCTGGTCAACACGGTGTGGATCACCGTCCCGGCGACGCTGCTGGTCGTGATCATCGGCTCGCTGGCGGGCTACGCCTTCGCCTGGATGGAGTTCCCGGGCCGGGACTGGTGGTTCCTGGGCGTGGTCGGCCTGTTGGTCGTGCCCGTGCAGGTCGCGCTGATCCCGATCGCCGAACTCTTCGGCAACATCGGCATCTTCGGCTCGGTGATCGGCGTGGTGCTCTTCCACGTCGGCTTCGGTCTGCCGTTCGCGGTGTTCCTGCTGCGGAACTTCTTCGCGGAGATCCCGAGGGAGCTGCTGGAGGCGGCGCGCCTGGACGGGGCGGGCGAACTGCGCCTGTTCTTCCGTGTCGTGATGCCGCTCGGCGCCCCGGCGATCGCCTCGCTGGGCATCTTCCAGTTCCTGTGGGTGTGGAACGACATGCTGGTCGCGCTGATCTTCTCGGACTCCGGGAGCCAGCCGATCACGGTCGCACTCCAGACGCAGGTACGGCAGTTCGGCAACAACATCGACGTGCTGGCACCCGGCGCGTTCATCTCGATGGTGGTCCCGCTGGCCGTCTTCTTCGCGTTCCAGCGGCAGTTCGTGTCCGGCGTGATGGCAGGAGCCGTCAAGTAGCGTTCAGCGCAAGGCAGTTGGAGGGGCGGACCGGGCGCGGCCCGCCCCTTGTGCGTTCCCCCGGATGCCGTAGCCGCCGTAACCAACTCACCCCACCGGCCGTTCCCGGGCCGAACGCCCGCGCCGACCGATGGATGGCCTCTTGCCCAGGTTCAGTGTCATTGTCCCCGCGTACCAGGTTCAGGCGTACCTGCACGAGTGCCTCGAATCGGTGCTCTCCCAGTCCTGTCCCGATCTCGAACTGATCGTCGTCGACGACTGCTCGCCGGACGCGTGCGGCGCGATCATCGACGAGTTCGCCGCCCGCGACGCGCGCGTCCACCCCGTCCACCTGTCTCAGAACGTCGGCCTGGGGCGCGCGAGAAACGCCGGCGTGTCCCACGCGAGCGGCGACTACCTGCTGTTCCTCGACAGCGACGACACCCTCACGCCCGACGCGCTGCGGTCGATCGCGGACCGGCTGAAGGAGACGGGCGATCCGGACGTCCTGGTCTTCGACTACGCGCGCACCTACTGGACGGGCGAGGCGGTCCGCAACCAGGCGGCCCTCCAGCTCACCGAGCGGGGCCCGGCCCCGTTCCGCCTGGAGGACCGGCCGGGCCTGCTGCGGCTGCTGATGGTCGCCTGGAACAAGGCCTACCGGCGGGAGTTCGTCGAGGAGCAGGGGTTCGCCTTCCCGCCCGGGTACTACGAGGACACGCCGTGGACGTACCCGGTGCTGATGACCGCGGAGTCGATCGCGACCCTCGACCGCGTCTGCGTGCACTACCGGCAGCGGCGGCAGGGCAGCATCCTGCGCACCACCAGCGAGCGGCACTTCGACGTCTTCGAGCAGTACGACCGGGTGTTCGCGTATCTGGAGGAGCGGCCCGAACTGGCCCGGTGGCGGCCGGTGTTGTTCCGCCGCATGGTCCACCACCTGGCGATCGTGTACTCGCGTCGGGACCGGCTGCCCCCCGGCACGCACGCGGACTTCATGCGCCGGGCCCGCGCCCACTACCGCCGCTACCGCACCCCCGGCGTCGCCGTCCCCCTGCGCTGCCGGATCCACCACATCCTGATCCGCTTCGGCCTGCACCGCACCTACCGCACGCTCCAGCTGGCGTCGGCCCTGCACCGCCGCGTCGCGCGGACCACTGGGAAACTGCTGCGCGGAGCGCGGTCCGCGGCGCTCGGGCTCCACTACCGCGTCCAGCGCTGTCTCCCGCTGCGCGCCGACCGGGCCGTCTTCACCGCCTACGACGGCCGCGGCCACAGCTGCAACCCGGGCGCGCTGGAGTCCGCGTTCCGCGATCTCGCGCCGCACATCCGCACGACGTGGATCGCCCGCCCCGAGCACCACCACACCATCCCGCCCGGCCCGCGCCGCGTCGTCCCCGGCACGGCCGCCTACTGGACGGCACTGGCCCGCTCGGCCTACCTCGTCAGCAACACCGACTTCGACCACCGCCTGGTCAAGCGCCGGGGCCAGACCCTCATCCAGACCGGGCAGGGCACCCCGCTGGGGCACATCGGCCTCGACCTGCAGGAGCACCCGGCGGCGGCCCGGGGCAGGGACTTCGCCCGGCTGCTCAAGAGTGTCGACCAGTGGGACTACCTGCTGTCCGCCAACCGCCACACCACCCTCACCCACGAGCGCGTCCACCCCGGCCGCTACACCACGCTGGAGTACGGCTGTCCCCGCAACGACGTGTTCCGCACGGCGACCGAAGCGGACGTGGCCCGGCTGCGCGCCTCCCTCGGCGTCCCGGAGGGCACGGTGGCGATCCTCTACGCCCCGACCCGCCGCGACTACCGCCGCTCCCAGCGCCAGACCCTCGACCTCCAGCGGATCGTGCGCCGCCTGGGCCCGCGCTTCATGGTGCTGGCCCGCGCCCACCACGCCTACGACGCCCCGCTGGCCGACACCTGCGGCCGGGTCGTCGACGTCAGCGACCACCCGAGCGTGGAGTCCCTGTGCCTGGCCTCGGACGCCCTGGTCACGGACTACTCGTCGCTGATGTTCGACTACGCCAACCTGGACCGGCCGATCGTGATCCACGCCGACGACTGGGAGGCGTACGACGCGGCCCGCGGCACCTACTTCGACCTGCGCGCCTTCCCGCCGGGCGCGGTCGCGCGCGGCGAGGACGAGCTGATCGACATCTTCGCCACCGGCCACTGGCGCGGCTCCCGGTCGGCCCAGCTGCGCTCGGCGTTCCGGGAGCGGTTCTGCACGTACGACGACGGCCGGGCCGCCGAGCGGGTCGTGCGCCGGGTCGTCCTCGGGGAGTCGGAGCTGCCGCCGGTCGTGCCGCTCGACGAGCGCCGGCCCGTGCCGTCGGCGGCGGCCTCGCTGGTGCGCGAGCCGCTCGCCACGGTGCCGCAGCCGGCCGGTCCGCCCGTCGTCACCGACCTCCTCTGAGCCCGGTTCTCACGCGTGGGAGTCCACATGCCCTCCAGTCCGTCACGGCCGACGCCGAGCCGACCGCCGACCTGGCGCCCGTCCGGCCGGCCTCGACGCCCTCGCGTCACCTGACGCGGTCCCCGCTTCCGAAGACCCTCGGCCCCGACAGAAAGAGCAGAATGCCCCGCTTCAGCATCGTCGTCCCGTCCCATGGGGTCGCGGGCCGGCTGTCCCAGGCGCTGGACTCGGTCCTCGCCCAGTCGTTCGGCGACTTCGAGCTGATCCCGGTGTGCGACGCGCCCGACTCACCCGCGGCGGACGTCGTCGCCGGGTACGCCGAGCGGGACTCCCGGGTGACGCCGGTGCACTCGCCGCCGTCGGCCGGTCTGGCCGGGGCGCGCAACACCGGGCTGCGGTCGGCCGTCGGCGGCCATGTGCTGTTCCTCGACGGCGACGACGCCCTGGTCCCGGGGGCGCTGGCGGCGCTGGACGCCCGGCTGAGCGCCGTCGGTGACGTCGACGTCCTGTACTTCGAGCACGAGCGCACCCCCTGGTGGGAGGGCGAGCCGGCCAACCCGGCCGCGCCCCTGCTGGCCGGGACACCGGACGGGGCCTTCTCCCCCGGCCGGGCCCCGCGGCTGACGGGCGTGACGCTGCCGGCGTGGAGCGCGGCCTACCGCCGGGCCTTCCTCACCGAGCAGAACCTCACCTTCCCCGGGGACCACTTCACCGACACCGGGTTCGGCGGTCTGGTCGCCCTGCGGGCGGAGCGGATGGCGGCCCTGCGCACGGTCGTCGTCCGGCATCTGCTGCGCCGGCAGGGCAACCGCCTCAACCTGCCCGGGCAGCACCACGCCGAGCTGCTCGACCAGACCGAACTGGTGCTCACGCGGGCCGCGGAGCAAGGGCTGCCCGCGGACCGGCTGGGGCCGCTGTTCGAGCAGCTCTTCGCCGCCGTGCTGAAGACGGCCGCCCATCCCCGGCGGCTGCCGGCCGGGCGGCGCGCCTTCTTCCGCCGGGCGAGCGCCCTCTACCGGCAGCACCGCCCCGCGGGCTACCGGCCGCCCGGCGGCAGCCTCGGCGTCCAGCACCGGCTGCTGGCGGCCGGATCGTACGCCACGTTCCGCGCCCTGCGCGCCGCCAACCGGAGGGTCGCGGGAGCCGCCGCGCTGCTCCCGCGCCCGAGGGGGCTGCGCACCCGCCTGCGGTACGCGGCGGCCCTGCGGCTGCCCCTCGACGAGAACCTCGTCGTGTACTGCGCGTACTGGGGCCGCGGCTACGCCTGCAACCCGGCCGCGATCCACGCCAAGGCCCGCGAACTCGCCCCGCACCTGCGTGCGGTGTTCCTGGTGGAGCCGGACGCGGTGGGCGCCGTGCCGCCGGACGTGGAGTACGCGGTGATCGGCAGCCGGAAGTACTGGCAGGTGCTGGCCCGCGCCAAGTACCTCGTCAACAACGCCAACTTCGCGGACGCCGTCGTCAAACGCCCCGGCAGCGTGCACCTGCAGACCCAGCACGGCACACCGCTGAAGAAGATGGGCGCCGACCAGGCGACGTACCCCGTGGTGGCCGCGGCGACCGGCAGCTTCACCAAGCTGCTGGCCCGGGTCGACCGCTGGGACTACAACCTCACCTCCAACCGGCACTCCACCGAGATGTGGGAGAAGGCGTTCCCGGGCGCGCACGAGACCCTCGAGTACGGCTATCCGCGCAACGACGTCTACTGCACGGCGTCCGCCGAGGACGTCGCCCGCGTCCGCAAGGAGCTGGGCGTCCCGGACGGCAAGAAGGCCCTGCTCTACGCGCCCACGCACCGCGACTACGCCACCGGCTTCGCGTCGGGCCTGGACCTGGCGGAGTTCTGCGAGGCGATCGGCGACGACTACGTGGTGCTGCTGCGCGCCCACTACTTCTACGACCAGGGGGCGAGCCGGGGCGGCGGCCGGATCATCGACGTCACCGGGCACCGCTCCTCGGAGGACGTGTGCCTGGCCGCCGACGCGCTGATCACCGACTACTCGTCGATCATGTTCGACTACGCCAACCTGGACCGGCCGATCGTCGTGTACGCCGACGACTGGGAGGTCTACCGGGAGCTGCGGGGCGTCTACTTCGACCTGATGCAGGTCCCGCCCGGCCGGGTCGCCCGGACGCCCGAGGAACTGGCGGCCCTCTTCCGCGACGGCGGCTGGGCGGACGAGTCCGCCACGGCCCTGCGCGCCGCGTTCCGTGAGCGCTTCTGCCAGTTCGACGACGGGCGGGCCGCCGAGCGCGTCGTACGCCGGGTGCTGCTGGGGGAGCCACCCGAGTCGATCCCGCCCGTGATCCCGCTCGCGGAGCGCGTCCCGGCCCCCGCCGCCACCCTCGTAAGGAGCTGACCGAAGAAGTGCCCCGCTTCAGCATCATCGTCCCCGTCTACAAGGTGCAGGGCTTCCTGCGCGAGTGTCTCGACTCGGTGCTCGGCCAGTCGTACGGCGATTTCGAGGTGATCGCCGTGGACGACCGCTCGCCGGACGGCAGCGGTGCGATCCTCGACGAGTACGCGGCCCGCGACGCCCGGGTGCGGGTGCTGCACCTGCCCGAGAACGTCGGCCTGGGCGGAGCCCGCAACGCCGGCCTGGAGGAGGCGGCCGGCGACTACGTCCTGTTCCTCGACAGCGACGACCACTACACGCCGGGCCTGCTGGCGGCCGTCGCCGCGCGGCTGGAGCTGACGAGCGACCCGGACATCCTGGTCTTCGACCACGTGCGCATCTACTGGTGGGGCCGGGGCGGGCGCAGCGAGGCGGCGGACCTGCTGGCCGCGGCGGGCACGGACACCTTCGGCATCCGGGAGAGCCCGCAGTACCTGAACCTCTTCCTGGTCGCCTGGAACAAGGCGTACCGCCGGTCCTTCTTCCAGGAGCACGGCCTGCGGTACGCGCCGGGGCTGTACGAGGACGCGCCGGTCAGCTACCGGTCGATGGTGCTGGCGGAGCGGATCGCCTGTCTGGACCGGATCGGGGTGGAGTACCGGCAGCGCCGGCAGGGCGCGATCACCAAGACGCCGGGGCGCCGGCACTTCGACATCTTCCCGCAGTACGAGGGCCTGTTCGCGTTCCTGGAGCAGCGCCCCGACCTGGACTGGGCGCGGCCGCTGCTGCTGGAGCGGGCCCTGGACCACATGCTGTTCGTACTGGCCCGGGAGGACCGGGTGCGGCCCGCCGACCGGGGCGACTTCTACCGCGAGATCCGCTCCTTCCACCGCCGTCACCTCCCCGAGGGCGGGTTCCCGGAGCCGGAGGGCTGGCGCGGGGTCGAGATGCGGCTGCTGGCGTCGGCGCCCTACGCCTCGTACGCGGCGGTGCGGGGACTGCGGGACGTGCGCGCCACCGTCCTGGGCGGGCAGCGCCGGGTGGTGCGGAAGGCGTCGGAGACCGCCGTGCGCACCTGGTACCGGGCCCAGTCGAAGCGGCCTCTCGATCCGCATCTCGCCGTCTACTCGGCGACCCACCACCGGGGCGTGTCCGGTGACCCGGCCGCGATTCACGCCAAGGCCCGCGAACTCGCCCCGCACATCCGGGGCGTGTGGGTGGTCCGGGAGGACGCGGTGGACGCGCTGCCGCCCGGCATCGACCACGTCACGCCGGGCTCGCGGCGCTACCACGAGGTCATGGCGCGGGCCACGTACTGGGTGAACAACGTCAACTGGCCCGGCACCCTGGCCAAGCGGCCCGGCAGCGTCCACATCCAGACCCACCAGGGCACCCCGCTCAAGTACATGGGCGCCGACCTGCTGACCAAACCGGGCGCCCGGCACGGCTTCGACGTGCCGCAGATGCTGCGCCGCGCCGACCGCTGGGACTACAGCCTGGTCGCCGGGCGGCACGCGGAGCGGGCCTGGGAGCGGGCGTACCCGTGCCACTTCACCTCGCTGCGGACCGGCAGCCCGCGCAACGACGTGCTGGTCGGCGCCGGCCCGGAGCGGGGCCGGGCCGTCCGGGAGCGGCTCGGCATCCCCTCCGACCACACGGTCGTGCTGTACGCGCCGACCCGCCGCGACTACCGGCGGGGCGGTCACGTCGACCGGTTCGACCTGGCCCGGTTCGCCGCGGACCTCGGCCCCGGCCACACGCTCGTCGTCCGCCTGCACCCCTCGCTGGCCGGGGGCGTGGCGCGCGGCCTGGGCCTCGCCGACCTGCACCGGCGGGGCGTGGTGGTGGACGCGACCGACGAGCCGCACGTCGAGGACGTGCTGCTCGCCGCCGACGCGCTGGTCACCGACTACTCCGCCCTGATGTTCGACTACGTCCTCCTCGACCGGCCGGTCGTGGTGCACGCCGACGACTGGGGCGCTTTCACGGCGAGCCGGGGCGCCTACTTCGACATCACGGCGGACGCACCGGGGCACGTGTCGCGCTCGTACCGGGAACTGGCCTGGCTGTTCGCGTCCGGCACCTGGCAGGACGCGGAGTCGGCTCGGCTGCGGGCGGGCTTCCGGGACCGGTACTGCGAGTTCGAGGACGGGCAGGCCGCCGAGCGGGTCGTACGCCTGCTGATGCTGGGCGAACGGGGCGGTGCGCTGCTGCCCGCGGCCCGCCGCACCCCGGGGCTGCCCGCCCGGTCAGGGGCGCTGATCGAGCGATGAGAACCCCCGCCGGCCCCGAGGCCGTTCCCTCCCTGCCCGGCCAGCGGGCCTCCTCGGCACGGCCCCCGGCCGTCGTCGAGCGGCTGCGGCCGGTGCACTGGTGGCACGCGGCCCTGGTCGCCGTCCCGGCCGCGGCCCTGTTCGTGCTGGGCTACCGGCGACGCTGGATCTGCGACGACGGGCTGATCTACCTGCGTCCGGTCCGGCAGATCCTGGCGGGCAACGGGCCCGTGTTCAACGTCGGGGAACGGGCGGAGAGCTCGACCGGCACCCTGTGGCAGTGGCTGCTCGCGCTCGGCACCTGGGTCACCGGCGAGGACCCGGCGTTCCTCGCGGTCGGGCTCGGGCTGCTGCTGAGCACGGCCGGGTTCGCGCTCGCCCTGGTCGCCACGTGCCGGCTGCACCGGGGCGCGGGGCTGCTGCTCCCGGCCGGTGTGTTCGTGCTGCTGGCCGTGCCCCCGTTCTGGTCGTACATGACCTCGGGCCTGGAGAGCGGCCTCGGCGCCTGCTGGACCGGCCTGTCGTGGTGGCTGCTGACGGGCACCCGGCGCGGTCAGGAAGCCCGGGTGACCTGCGCCACCGCCTTCGTGTTCGGGCTGGGGCCGCTGGTCCGGCCCGATCTCGCGGTGGTCACGGCGTGCTTCCTGGCGGCGCAGTGGTGGGTGCTGCGCCCGTCCCGGCGGGGCACCGCGGCGATGGCGGCCTCGGCGGTGGCGCTGCCGCTGGCCTATGAGGTGTTCCGGGCCGGGTACTACGGGATCCTCGTGCCGCTGCCCGCCATCGCCAAGGAGGCGAGCGCCAGCGACTGGGGCCGGGGCGCCGGCTATGTGCAGGAGACGCTCGGACCCTACTGGCTGTGGCCCGTCGTGCCCGTGCTCGCCGCGCTGGCCGTCCTGCTCGTGCGGCGCACCCGGCTGGAACGGCGGGACCGCGCCCCGGGGCGGGCCTCGCTCGCGGTGCTGCTGGCGCCGCTCGCGGCGGGCGCGCTGCTCGCCGGGTACGTCGTCCGCGTCGGCGGCGACTACATGCACGCCCGCATGATCCTGCCCGCCCTCCTGCTGCTGCTCCTGCCGGTCCTGGTCGTGCCCGCGACCCGGTTCACGGGGGTCGCGAGCGCGCTGCTGCTGGTGTGGCTGTGCGCGGCGGTCAGCCCGCTGCGGACGCCGTTCGACGTGCGCAGCACGCCCGGCTCCTTCAACGTGCGCAGCTCCGACGTGGAGGGCCTCGGCGACCACAACCCGGTGCGCACCGCCACCTGGGTCGACAACTGGCCGGCCCTGCCGGAGGGGCGCGACATGCTGGCCCGGGCCGCGCGGGCGCCCCGGCCGACCCTGCTGTACTTCGACGCCGCGCGCCGGCTGCACGCCACGCCGATGCGCGAGGACTCCCCGTACCAGGTGGTGATCGTGGGACGTCACCTCGGTGTCACGGGAGCCGCGGCGCCGCTCGACGCCTATGTCAACGACGCCTGGGGGCTGGCCAGTCCCGTGGGCGCGCATCTCGCGCTGGAACGGTGGAGCTGGCCCGGGCACGAGAAGTTCCTGCGCAACCACTGGGTCTTCGCGGAGTGGGCGGTGCGGCACCCGCCGCAGCGGGACCTGCTGCGGGCCGGGGCCTCGCGGGAGGCGGTCGAGGCGGCCCGGGCCGCACTGGGCTGCGGCGAGCTGGCCGAGCTGAAGGAGTCCGTGCGCGCGCCGCTGACCGCCGAGCGGTTCCTGCGGAACCTCACGGGGGCCTTCGAGCGGACGCAGTTCCGGTTCGCGCGCTGGCCGGTCGCGGCGGAGCGGGCGCTGTGCGACTGACGACGGCAGGCGGGTGTGTGGGCAGGTGGGCGTAGCCGCCTCACTCGATGAAGTGACCCGGGGTCAGGGTGTGCGTGCGGGCGGGAACATTCGGCGCATGCCCCAGACCCTTGCCCTTCCGACAGTCCCGTGAGCGCCTCGGTCCTCGTCCGGCGGACCGTGCGCGGCGCGACGGCGCTGCGCGGCGGCCGTGTGGGGCGGCTGACGCCGTACCAGTTCTACGGCGCCCTGTTCTGGCTGGTGATGACGCTGGCGTTCTGGCGGGTCCCGCTGTGCTGCGACGCCGGACAGCACGCGGCGGTCGTCGAACGTCTCAAGGCCGATCTGCTGCATCCGGCCCACACCATGGCCGATCTGCCGGGCGAGGGCAGTCCCTACTACGGGCCGTACGCCGTCGCCCAGGGCGTCCTGGCGCGGCTGACCGGCCTGTCCGGCTGGGCGGTGGTGAAGCTCGCCGGTCCGGTGCACCTGCTGGTGCTGCTGACAGGGATCGGCCGTTTCGTCCGGGCCCTCACCCCGCGCCCGTGGGCGCCGGTCCTGGCCCTGCTGTTCATGACGCTGCTGTGGGGCACCGCGCGGATCCTGTGGAGCGGCTACCTCGGGCTGATGTCGATGACGACGAACCTGGGCTATCCGTCCGCCGTCGCGATCGGGCTGACGTTCTGGGCGTGGGCCTGGACCTGCGGGCGCGCGCGAGAGGACGCCCCGTCCGTGCGGTTCGTCGGCCCGAGCGGGCTCGGCGGCTGGTGGGGGTACGCCGGGATCGGCGCCCTGTACGGGCTGATCCTGCTCACCCATCCCGTCACGGCGGCCTCGGCGCTCGTCGGGGCGGTGGCGATCGTGGCGTCGCGGCAGCGGGGGTGGCGCCGGCCGGTCGTGGCGCGCTGGGCGCTCGCCGGCGGGGCCTGCGCGGCGCTCGCCGTGTCGTGGCCGTACTACGACGTCCTGTCGCTGGTGGGCGACACCGGCATGGACGCGATGCACCGACGGCTGTACGACGGGATGCTCGCCAACTCCTGGCTGGCGCTGCTCGGCCTGCCCGCACTGTGGGTGCGGGCCCGCGGCTCGGTGCGAGACCCGCTGGTGCTGATGTTCCTGCTGGAGTGCCTGCTGGTGGGGTACGGCTGGGTGAGCGGGCACTACACCTACGCCCGGGCCCTGTGGGCCGTCCTGCTGCCGCTGCAGTTCGCGCTGGCGGTGGAGCTGGCGGCGCCCCGGCCGTGGCGGCGGGCCAGGCGGGTGCTGGGCGGGGCGGTGGCGGCCGGGGTGTGCGTCGGGTTCGTCACCGTGCACGCCGGGGCGGTCGTGCCGCGCTCGGTCGACCCGGTGGGGTTCACGCAGCCGACGCGCTGGCCGTCGTACGACTGGGCGGCGCGGCACATCGGGCCGGGCGAGGTGGTGATCACCGACGGGTATCTGGCCAGCCACTCCATCGCTGGGTACGGGCCGAACCTCGCCGCGCCCATCTGGCCCGACCCCGCCCTCGACGAACGGGAGCGGGAGCGCCGGGCGGCCGACGTCCGCGCCTATCTGGCCCCCGACTCGACCCGCGCCGAGCGGGCCGCCGTCGTCCGCCGCTATCACGTGCGCTGGCTGCTGCTGACGCGCTGGCACCCGGTGCCCGAGGAGGCCGTGGTGGTGGCGTGGAGCAGACGGACGGGGGAGGTGCTGGCGCGGGTCGGGGGGTGACGTGCCGGTGCTTACTCGATGACGAGGTCGACCTCGATGTTGCCGCGGGTGGCGTTGGAGTACGGGCAGACCTGGTGGGCCTGCTCGACCAGCTTGCGGCCGGTCGTCTCGTCCACGCTGTCGGGGAGCTCCACGCGGAGGATGACGGCGAGCCCGAAGCCCTCGCCCTGCTTGCCTATGGAGACCTCGGCGGTCACGGCGGCGTCGCTGACGTCGACCTTGGCCTGGCGGCCGACGAGGCCGAGGGCGCTGCCGAAGCAGGCGGCGTACCCGGCGGCGAAGAGCTGCTCGGGGTTGGTGCCCTGGCCGTTGCCGCCCATCGCCTGGGGTACGCCCAGCGCGAGGTCCAGCACGCCGTCGGAGCTGACGGCGCGGCCCTCGCGGCCGTGGGTGGCGGTGGCGACAGCGGTGTAGAGCGCGTCCATGGAAATCCTTCCCTCTCACACGTCAACGTTCGGCGGCCCGCTTCCGGGGCCGCCTGACACCCAGAATTAGAGCACACAATTAAGTTGTGTGCAATTGAATGGTGGGCACGAGCTATCCTGGAAGCATGAACACGCCGGACGACGACTGGCTCCGCCTGGACCAGCAGATCTGCTTCTCCCTGCACGCGGCATCCCGCGCCTTCAACGGCGTCTACCGCGGGATCCTCAAGGACCTCGGGCTCACGTACCCGCAGTACCTGGTGATGCTGGTGCTGTGGGAGCACGGGGAGCTGCCCGTGAAGAAGCTCGGCGAGCATCTGCGCCTGGACTCCGGCACGCTGTCGCCGCTGCTGAAGCGGCTGGAGGCGGCGGGGCTCGTACGCCGGGAGCGCAGCGCGCGCGACGAGCGGTCGGTGGAGGTGCGGCTGACCGAGGAGGGCACGGCGATGCGGCGGCGAGCGCTTCAGGTGCCGCGCCGGATCGCCGCCTCGACGGGCTTCGGCCCGGAGGAGATCCGCGCCCTGCGCGCCCGCGTGGACGAACTCACCACGGCACTGGACGCGGCGGCGCTCGCGGAGCCGGCGGGCGGTTCGCCGGCAGACGGACGGTCGTAGCGGAGGCGGGGGTCTCGGTGGACGCGCCGGGCGGCTCATCGGCGGCCGGTACGTCGGGCATCAAGGGGCGCGGGGAACTGCGCGATCAACCACCGACGGCCGGCGCTCGACACGAAAGCCCGAGCTGCCACGGCGCATGGCGAACGGCTCACCGGCGGTCGCCACCCCGGTGGACGGTTCGTCGGTGGCAGGTGCGTCCCCCGGGGCCCTCCGCACGTGGAGACGCAGCACCACCCCGCCCCGGGCGTGTTCCTCCCGGACCGTGAACTCCTCCGCCAGGACGGCCCGTTTCACGCGCTCGACCGGGTCGCGCGGCGACCAGCGCGGGTCCAGCGCGTACGCCTCCGCGACGGTCCAGACGCGGTCCACCGAGGCGAGCCGGTGCCGCAGCTCCGCGGGGGTCGCCTCACGGCCCCACAGGGTCCCGGACCGCGGGGCCGACTCCCGCAGCGCGATGTCCCGGACCTGCCGGAACCCCTTCGGGTAGGCCAGCGCGGCGAGCCTCCCGACCGACGGCACGAACAGCACCGGGTCGCCGGGGCGCATCTGGCGCAGGGCGAGCGCGGAGACGACGGCGAGGTTGTCGGGGCGGTGCGCGGCGGACCGGTGCTGGCGGTGGACGGGGAGCTGGTGGCTGAAGGTGGCGGTGAGGGCGAGGAGGCCGGTGATGCCCAGCAGAACTCGCACCTGCCGGCCGCCGACCCGTACCCGGCGCCCGTCGAACCGCAGTCGCCCCAGCGCTCCGGCCACCCGCCCGGCCCCGGCGGCCACCAGCAGGGACGCTCCCGCCAGGGAGTAGAGCACGTACCGGTCGTGGAAGAGCGGCCGCGCCTGCGACACGGTCATGAGGATCACCGGTGGTGCCAGCAGCAGGGGGAGCGCCACCGCCGCCAGTCGCCGGGTCCGGAGCCCGACGGCCATGAGCGGCAGCGACGCCCAGAAGGCCACCCCGGCCGGGCCCGGACAGAAGTTCCGCAGCAGTCTCTCGGCCCTGTCCCACCCGGGCGTCACCAGCCACGCCACCTGCCCGGACTGCCCCTGCGACACCCACACCAGCGGCAACAGGACCAGGACCACCACCCCAGCCGCGCGCCCCCACCCCGTCCACACCGCCCTCGGCACCCGCAGCAGCGCCAGCGTCAGCGCGTGCGCGCACAGCACCAGCACCGCCAGCTCGTGCAGCAGACAGGTCAGGGCGAGGACGGTCCCGTACGGCCACCAGGCCCGGGCGGTGGCCGCCTCCACGGCCCTGAGCAGCAGCAGCGTCGCCCCCGTCACGCCCGCCGCGACGAGCGCGTACGAGCGTCCCTCCTGGGCGTAGTGGCCGGTCATCGGCGTGATCGCGTAGAGGAGACCGGCCCCCAGGCCGACCCGCGGCCCGGTCAGCCGGAGGCCGAGGGCCGCGACCAGGCCGGCGGTCGCCGTCGCCGCGCACACCGACGGCAGCCGCAGGACGACCTCGTCCGGGTGGACGGCGAGGACGGCGTGCATGACCAGGTAGTACAGGCCGTGCACGGCGTCCACCTCGTGCAGCAGCCGCCAGATCTGCGGCACCGTGCGCTGCGCGACCTGGAAGGTGACGCTCTCATCGCCCCACATGCCACCGCGGTCCAGGCCCCACAACCCGATCGCGAGCATCACCGCCATGGGAACCACCACGGGAACCACCACGGGAACGGCCATGGGAACGGCACCGGGCACCACACCCGCGCCGAACCGGCCGCTCCCCCGGGACTGTCCGCTCATCACGGGCCGATTCTGTGCCGTTACGCTGGCTTTGATGACACTTGATGGTGTGTTACCACTTTCATATCATTCGCCCGGCTTACGATCCGCCGTAATGAATGCCGCCGTGATGCATGCCGTACAGAACCCCGAGAGGCCGCTCCCCCACGTCGCCGTCGTGGTCATCGGCTACGACGACGCCGCCCATGTGACGGACGCCGTGCGCTCGGCGCTCGCCCAGGGCCCGGCCGTGCGCGAGGTCGTGGCCGTCGACGACTGTTCGGCGGACGGCAGCGCCGATCTGCTCGGCCGGCTGGCCGCGTCGGAGCCCCGGTTGAAGGTCATCCGCCGCCGGGCCAACAGCGGCGGCTGCGGCACCCCGCGCAACACCGGGCTCGACGCGGTGACGTCGCCGTACGTGATGTTCCTGGACAGCGACGACGTGCTGCCGCCGGGAGCGGTCGACGCGCTGCTCGACGCGGCGACGGGCGCGCACGCGGAGGTCGCGAGCGGCCTGTGCGTACGCCGGGAACTGCCGTCGGGGCGCGAAGTACCCTGGCAGGCGCGCCTGTACACGCTGCACGCCGTGGTACCGCACCCGGCGCAGCGCCCGCTCCTGGTCCACGACACGCTCTGCGTCAACAAGCTCTACCGCACCGGCTTCCTGCGCGAGCACGGCATCCGCTTCCCCGAGGGCCGCTTCCCCTACGAGGACGTGGTCTTCACCGCGCGCGTGCTGGCCGCGGCCCCGCGCATCGTCCTGGTCCCGGACCGGGTGTACGTCTGGCACGTGCGGCGGTCCGCCGAGCGGCTGTCGATCTCGCTGGACCGGGCCGGCGTCGAGAACTGGCGGGCCCGTACGGAGGCGTGCCGGCAGGCGTACGAGGTCCTGCTGGACGCCGGGCAGAAGGAACTCGCGCGGGTCACGCGCGCCAAGTTCCTCGACCACGATCTGCGGATGTACCTGCGGGAACTGGGGTTGCGCGACGCCGCCTACCGGCGCGCGTGGTGGGAGCTCACGCGGGCGCATCTCGCCGAGTACGACGCGGACGACTGGGCCCGCAACCCGGCCGCTCCCGGCCGCCTGGCGGGGCGGGTCGTCCTGGCCTCCCCGGAGCCGCGCGACCTGCCCCGGCTGCGGGAGCTGGCGGCCCGCCCGGCCCGGCTGTACCCGCCGTACGCCCGGGCCGCGGACGGCACGCCCGTCTGGTCGGAGGACCTCCCGCAGGTCTCCCTGGAGCCGCTGCTCACCCGGCCCGTGCCCGTGCTGCCCCTCGCCGTCGACGCGGAGCTGCGGCCACGCGCGCGTGGCGCCCGGCTCCGGCTGCGCCTGCACGAGCTGTACGGCCGGGTGGCACAGGCCGTCCCGGAGGCGGTGGAGGTGGAGTGGCGGCACCGGGACGACGGGGACGAGGCGGTCCGTCGCACGACCGCGCTGGTGCCGTCGTCCGGCACCTGGTCGGCGGAGACGTCCGTGGACCTCCCGGCGCTGGCCGCGCCCGGCGTGGGCACCTGGGACCTGCGCCTTCGGATCCGCTTCCGCGACGGCGTGAGCCGCGACGTCACGGCGCACGCCCTCACGGGCACCGGTCTGCTGCGCCGCAGCGCCGTCCCGAGCGCCCGGCACGGCGTGGTACTCGTACAGCCGTACGCCACGCACTCGGGCGCGCTGGCGCTGCGCGTCGCGCCCGGCGTACGCGGTGTGCTGTCCGTCGTACGCGGAAGACTGCGCCGCCTGCTTCACTGAGGGCACGAGGACGTATCGGCACGATCGGCACGAGCACCACCACGGGCCGCACAAGTACCACCACCACGGGCCAACTGACGAGGGGACAGCCGCACATGACCTGGTTGATCACCGGCGGCGCCGGCTACATCGGAGCGCACGTCGTACGGGCGATGACCGCGGCGGGCGAACAGGCGGTGGTGTACGACGACCTGTCCACCGGTATCGCCGAGCGCGTGTCCGACGGGGTGCCACTGGTGGTGGGCTCCACACTGGACGGCGAGCGGCTCGCGCGCACCCTCGCGGACCACGCGGTCACCGGCGTCGTCCACCTCGCGGCGAAGAAGCAGGTGGGCGAGTCCGTCGAGCAGCCGCTGCACTACTACCGGGAGAACGTCGAGGGCCTGCGGGTCCTGCTGGACGCGGTGACGGCGGCGAAGGTGCCGTCCTTCGTCTTCTCCTCCTCGGCGGCGGTGTACGGCATGCCGGACGTGGACCTGGTCACGGAGGAGACGCCCTGCGTGCCCATGTCGCCCTACGGCGAGACGAAGCTGGCCGGTGAGTGGCTGGTGCGCGCGACGGGCCGGGCGACCGGGCTGTCGACCGCGTCCCTGCGCTACTTCAACGTGGCCGGCGCGGCGAGCCCGGAACTCGCGGACGTCGGCGTGTTCAACCTCGTCCCGATGGTCTTCGAGAAGCTCACGGAAGACGCGCCGCCGCGCGTCTTCGGCGACGACTACCCGACCCCGGACGGCACCTGCGTACGCGACTACATCCACGTCGTCGACCTGGCCGAGGCCCATGTCGCGGCGGCCCGGGTACTGCGCTCCTCCCCCGGCCGCGACCTCACGCTCAACATCGGCCGGGGCGAGGGCGTCTCCGTCCGCGAGATGATCGACCGCATCAACGCGGTGACCGGCTACGACCGGCCGCCCACGGTCACGCCCCGCCGCCCGGGCGACCCTGCCCGGGTCGTCGCCTCCGCCGAGCGCGCGGCCGCGGAGCTGGGCTGGAAGGCCCGGCACGACGTCCAGGACATGATCACGTCGGCGTGGGAGGGCTGGGTGCGTCTGCATCCAAAGGCGGCGCGGGGCTGACCCGGGCCGTCCGGCAGAGCTACAGCGCCTTCAACGCCGCCGCCGTGGCCCGGGCCAGCGACCCCAGGTACCCCTTGGGCAGCTTCGGGCTGCGGATCACCACCGAGCGCCAGTAGAGCGGGCCGGAGATCAGGTCGAGGGCCAGGTCGTGGTCGAGGCCCGGGCTCAGTTCGCCGCGGGCTTCCGCCGCCGTGACGATGCCGGTCGCGACCCCGTCCTGACCTTCGCGCAGGGCCTTCTGGAGGGCCTCGGCGATCTCGGGGTTGCGGGCCGCCTCGGCCTGGAGGTCGGGGATGACCTGCGAGGCGACGGGGTGACGCAGGGCGCGGGACGTCACCTCGTACAGCAGCCGCAGGTCGCCCTCCAGGGTGCCGGTGTCCGGCACGGGCAGGCCCTGCACGGCGAGCGCCGAGACGATGTCGAGGACCAGGTGCAGCTTGGAGCGCCAGCGGCGGTACACCGCCGTCTTCCCGACCCCGGCCCGGCGCGCGATCCCCTCGATGGACATGCGCGCGTAGCCGACGGCCGCGAGCTCCTCGAAGACGGCCGCCCGGATGGCTTCCGTCACGTCCTCCCGCAGTACGGCGGCCCCCGCGGGGGCCCGGCGGCGCGGGGGCTGCTGGGGCTCGTCGGGCTTCGTCGTCATGCCGACAGCATAGGGCGTCACGACGAAACGGTTGCGTTCCGACGTTGCGTTCCGAGGTACGGACGACATACGCTCTCGTTGCGACGATACGGTCCCGTCCCGACGTAAGAAGTCGTGAAGAGTCCGGTAAGAACCGGCTCATCCCCTCGCTCTTCACGACCCCCCCAGGTCCCACACCCCCCGAACGAAAGCAGCGGATGTGAGCCAGGTCCTCCACACACCGCCCCAAGCACCGGCCCCGGCCGACGACGACCTCGCGGCCCTCGCCGCCCGCCACGGCCTCTCCGTCAGCGGCGCCCGCCCCGCCCTGCCCGAGTACGTCCGCCAGCTGTGGGCCCGGCGCCACTTCATCACCGCGTTCGCCACCGCCAAGCTCACCGCCCAGTACAGCCAGGCGAAGCTCGGCCAGGTCTGGCAGGTGATGACCCCGCTGCTGAACGCGGCGGTCTACTACTTCATCTTCGGCGTGCTGCTCGGCACCAAGCACGGCGTACCGGACTACATCCCGTTCCTGGTCACGGGCGTGTTCATCTGGACGTTCACGCAGAGCTCGATCATGGCGGGCACCCGCGCCATCTCCGGCAACCTCGGCCTGGTGCGGGCCCTGCACTTCCCGCGCGCCGCGCTGCCCCTGTCGTTCTGCCTCCAGCAGCTCCAGCAGCTGCTGTTCTCGATGGGCGCCCTGGTCGTCATCCTGCTCTGCTTCGGCGTGCCGGTCAGCGTGTCCTGGCTGCTGGCGCTGCCGGCGCTGTTCCTGCAGTTCACGTTCAACGCGGGCGTCTCCATGGTCATGGCCCGGATGGGCGCCAGGACACCGGACATCGCCCAGCTGATGCCGTTCGTGCTGCGGACCTGGATGTACGTCTCGGGCGTCATGTGGAGCATCGACAAGCTGGCGCAGAAGGACAGCCTGCCGCACGTGGTGACGGTGGCGCTGGCGGCCAACCCGGCCGCCGTCTACATCGACCTGATGCGCTTCGCCCTGATCGACAGCTTCCACGCGAGCCAGCTCCCGGCCCATGTGTGGGCGCTCGCCGCCGGCTGGGCGCTGGTGGCCGGCGTCGGCGGTTTCATCTACTTCTGGAAGGCTGAGGAGACGTACGGCCGTGGCTGACCTCACCAACGACAGGATCCCCACCGTCGTCGCCGACGGCGTCGACATCGTCTACCGCGTCAACGGCACCGGCGCCGGACGCGGCTCCGCGACCGCCGCCCTCAACCGCATCGTGCGCCGCAAGCAGACGGAGAAGGCGTCGGGCGTGCGCCGGGTGCACGCCGTGAAGAACGTGTCCTTCGTCGCCTACCGGGGCGAGGCGATCGGCCTGATCGGCACAAACGGCTCCGGCAAGTCGACCCTGCTGAAGGCCGTCGCCGGACTCCTCCCCGTGGAGAACGGCCATATCTACACCGACGGCCAGCCCTCCCTGCTCGGCGTCAACGCGGCCCTGATGAACGACCTGACCGGCGAACGCAACGTGCACCTCGGCGGCCTGGCCATGGGCATGTCCCGCGAGCAGGTCAGGGACCGCTACCAGGACATCGTCGACTTCTCCGGCATCAACGAGAAGGGCGACTTCATCACGCTGCCGATGCGCACGTACTCCTCCGGCATGGCCGCGCGGCTGCGGTTCTCCATCGCCGCCGCCAAGGACCACGACGTCCTGCTGATCGACGAGGCCCTGGCCACCGGCGACCGCTCCTTCCAGAAGCGTTCCGAGGACCGCATCCGCGAGCTGCGCAAGCACGCCGGGACGGTGTTCCTGGTCAGCCACAACAACAAGTCGATCCGCGACACCTGTGACCGCGTGCTGTGGCTGGAACGCGGGGAACTCCTCATGGACGGGCCGACGGAGGACGTCCTGAAGGAGTACGAGGCGTTCACCGGCGACAAGTCGCCCAAGGCCAAGCCGGAGCCGAAGGCCACCGTTCCCTCGTGAGGCGCACTCGATCGGCCCTTTTGCCTCATTGATGGCACCATGACCGCATAGGGTGCCGCTGCGAGAAGGAGTCCCCGTGATGGCCGAGCTGAGCGTCATCGTCCACGGGCCGAACGTTCAGGACCACCTGACGGAACTCCTCGACTCCCTCGCCGCCCATCCCCTGCCGGACGCCGAGCTCATCGTGGCCGCGGTCGGCGACTGGGCCAGGGAGACGGCCGAGCGGCACACCCCGGACGTACAGGTCGTGCCGCTGCCGGACGGCACGGGCGACGCCGCGGCCCGGGCGGCGGGCGCGGCGCGGGCCACCGGGCGCTGGCTGCACTTCGTCCATGCCAAGGACGGCCTGCCCGCCGGCGCCCCGCGCACGGTCGCCGAGCGAGTGGCCGAGCTGCCAGGCGAGGTGGACGTCCTGCTCCTGGACCACGTCCGCAGCACCTGGCGCACCTCCGGCATGCCCTCCCGGGACGGCTCCCTGCTGGCCCGGGCGGGCCGGGCCGACGTCCCCCTCGACGACTGCGCGCCCCTGCTGCGCCTGACCCCGCTGCTCGGCACCCGCGTGCTGCGCGCGGACTTCTGGCGGGCGCACGAGCAGCGGCTCACCACCGACGACGAGCCGTACGCCGCCCTGGCCGCCCTGCTGCTCGCCGACCGCGTCGCCTGCCTGCCGCACGTCGCCTACGAGGACCGCCGACTGCGCCCCGCGAGCCTGCCCCCGGTCGGCCCCGAGCAGCACTACGGCCTGGTCGAGCGCTACGAGTCGCTCCTCGACCTCACCCGGGACCGTCGCGCCGCCCACGCCGTGCTCTACGACGTCATGGTCCGCGACTGCCTGCGCACCTTCGCGCGCGGCGGCATGCCCGAGGAGGTCGCGCGGGAGTTCTTCCGCCGGGCGTCCCTGGCCGCCCTGCGCCGCCGTCCCGAGGGCTACCGGCGCCCCGCCGGGCTGGAGGGCGTCCGCCGCTCCCTGCTCGAAGAGGGCGCCTACGGCAGGTACCGGGCCTTCCAGGCCGTCAACCGCACCCGCCGCACCGCCAAGTCGGCCGTACGGGCCCGCAGGCGGCAGGCCGGCGCCAAGCTCCGCGACCACCAGTACCGCAGGGCGCTCGGCCGCCCGGTCAACCCCCACCTGGCGGTGTTCGCGGCCTACTGGAACCGCGGCGTCGCCTGTAACCCGGCCGCGATCGCCGCGAAACTCGCCGAACTGGCCCCGCAGATCCACCCGGTGTGGGTGGTGACCGAGGAGAACGCGGCCCTGCTGCCACCCGGCACCGACCACGTCGTGCCCGGCAGCCGCCGCTACTGGGAGGTGCTGGCGACCGCCAAGTACCTCGTCAACAACGTCAACTTC
Organism: Streptomyces sp. NPDC006235; assembly: GCF_040613735.1. Lineage (NCBI taxonomy): Bacteria > Bacillati > Actinomycetota > Actinomycetes > Kitasatosporales > Streptomycetaceae > Streptomyces > Streptomyces sp. NPDC006235. Next base: position 34,756 of record NZ_JBEXSR010000025.1, on the reverse strand, counting down.
CCCAACGCGGTGGTCAAGCGCCCCGACGCGATCCACGTCCAGACCCACCACGGCACGCCCCTGAAGCGCATGGGCATCGACCAGATGGCGTACCCGGCGGCCGCGCAGGGCCTGGACTTCCAGGCGCTGCTGGAGCGCATCGACAAGTGGGACTACAGCGTCTCCGCCAACAGCCACACCACGCGCATGTGGGAGCGCGCGTACCCGTCGCACTACGTCTCCCTCGACCACGGCTATCCGCGCAATGATGTCTACTACACGGCCGGCGCCGAGGACGTCCGCAGGGTCCGCGACAGGCTCGGCATCGCGCCGGGCCGCCGGGCCGTCCTCTACGCGCCCACCCACCGCGACTACGAGGCCGGCTGGACCCCGCGCCTGGACCTCGCCGCCCTCGCCGACCGCCTCGGCGAGGACACGGTCCTGCTCGTCCGCGGCCACTACTTCTACGGCGGCGCGGCCTCCCCGCTCACCAACCTGCGGCGCACGGGCCGGATCATCGACGTCTCCTCCTACGACCCGGTGGAGGAGCTGTGCCTGGCGGCGGACGCCCTGGTCACGGACTACTCCTCGATCATGTTCGACTACGCCAACCTCGACCGGCCGATCGTGATCCACGCCGACGACTGGGAGACGTACCGCACCACCCGCGGCGTCTACTTCGACCTGATGGCCGAGGCCCCGGGCCCCGTCGCCCGCACCCAGGAGGAGCTGACGGAGATCCTCGCCACCGACGCCTGGCGCGACGAGGGCGCGGCGAAGTCCCGGGCCGTCTTCCGGCGCCGGTTCTGCGAGTACGACGACGGACGCGCCGCCGAACGCGTCGTACGCCGGGTCTTCCTCGGCCAGGACGAACGGTCCCTGCCGCCGGTGCTGCCCATCGAGGAACGCACCCCGGCCCCGACCCCGCAGGAGGCGACCGCATGAGCACCCCCGACGTCACCGTGACGGTCATCGTCCACAACGACGCCGAACGCCTCCCCCGCGCGGTCGACTCGGTCCGCCGGCAGACCCACTCGAACGTGGAGATCGTCATCAGCGACGACCACTCGACGGATGAGACACCCGAGGTGGCACGCCGTCTGGCCGCCGAGGACCCCCGCATCCGGCACCTGCGCCTGGAGAAGAACAGCGGCGGATGCAGCGCGCCGCGCAACCGCGCATTGGAGATCGCCCGGGCGCCGTACCTGATGTTCCTCGACAGCGACGACGAACTTCCCGAGGGCGCTGTCGCACTGCTGCTCGCCGCGCACCGCGAACGCGAGATCGACTTCGCGATGGGCGCGGTGCAGCGGATCCGGGTCGACAACGGCCGCCGCTCGACGTGGATGCCGCACCTGGTCGCCGAGCGCCGCACCCTCGAGGGCATCGAGGCCGACCCACGGCTGCTCTTCGAGCACCTCGCCACCAGCAAGATGTACGCCCGCGCCTTCCTCGACCGGCACGGCCTGCGCTTCCCCGAGGGCATCCACTACGAGGACCAGCTGTTCTCGGCGCAGGCGTACTGCCTGGCCAAGGCGTTCACGATCATCCCGGAGCCGGTCTACCGCTGGTACGTCGCCCCGTTCGCCGCCTTGGACGCGGCCTCGATATCCAACCAGCGGCACAAGCTCGCCAACGTCCGCGACCGCGTCCACGTCCAGCACCTCATCGACGCGTTCCTGGCCGAGAGCGGGCACGAGTCGCTGCGGGAGGACAAGGACCACAAGTTCCTCAAGCACGACTTCCGGATGTACGCCGGTGACCTGCCCTACCGGGACGAAGAGTGGCTGTCCGCCTTCGCGGACATCGTCACGCCGTACCTCGACACGCTCACCCCGGGCGCGTTCGCCCGCCTCCCGCGCGCCGAGCGCGTGGTCATCCAGCTGATCCGCGACCGCCGCCTGCCGGAAGCCGGGCTGGCGGCCCGGGGCCTGGGCCACGGTGTGGCACCGAGGCAGGTCACGACGGACGGGGACGGCCGCACGTACTGGGGCGACCGGATCCCGTCCACCGCATGGTCCCGCCGCGAACTGGACATCTCCGACCTGGAGCTGGAGACGCGCCCCTTCCCGAGCGCCCAGTTCCGCCACGAGATCACTGAGATCACCCGGGGCCCCGGCGCCTCGGTCGACCTCACCATCCGCACGTACGACCCGGCCCGGCGCCTCCCGGTCGGCCCCCAGCGCGCGACCCTCCTCATCGCCCCGGGCCGGAGCCGTCTGCGCGTCCCGTTCCGCCTCTGTCCCGTCCGCCCCGGCCTCTTCGAGGGCCACGTCCACCTGGACCTGGCGGCGGCGCCCCTCCCCTTCCACGGCTTCGCCGGAGTCCGCCACCCCTTGCTCCGCCTGGAACACCAGGGCGTGACCCACACGGGTCTGCTCCTGGCACCCCTGACGTTCCCGGCCCTGACGACCCAGGTCCCCCACCACCGCCTGACCCTGGAACCGGAGGGACACGGCCCGGGCCGCCTGCAGGTCCGCTGGGAACCGCTGGGCCTGACGGCGACCCTGATCCGCCCGCTGACCCGCCGGGTGGCGAAGCCCCGGGTGAAGCGGGCGGCCCGCCTGGTGGCGAGCGCGTTGAAGTAGGCCTTGCCACCAGAAGGTGAAACGGGCGGGGAAAAATAATCGACGCGGATGTCGACGGAGATGTCGAGAACCCGCGTCCGGCTCCGTCCCCGGGGTGAACGCGACCACAATGGGTCGCACAGCCCCGAGGAGAACACGATGGCCAAGTACCTGCTGCTGAAGCACTACCGCGGCGCCCCGGCTTCGGCCAACGACGTGCCGATGGACCAGTGGAGCCCCGAGGAGATCTCGGCCCACCTGCAGTACATGCGCGACTTCGCGGCCCGGCTCGAGGAGACCGGCGAGTTCGTCGACAGCCAGGCGCTGGCGCCCGAGGGTACGTGGGTCCGCTACGACGGTGAGGGACGCCCGCCGGTCACCGACGGGCCGTTCGCCGAGACCAAGGACCTCATCGCCGGCTGGATGGTGATCGACGTCGACAGCTACGAGCGGGCCGTGGAGCTGGCCGGGGAACTGTCGGCCGCCCCCGGTGCGGGCGGGAAGCCCATCCACGAGTGGCTGGAACTGCGCCCGTTCTACGGCGTGCAGCCCACCATCACTGAGTGACCTCCCAGGTGACCCGGATGAACGAGGCCCTGCTCAGGAGCCTCACGCCGAGCGTGCTCACCGTCCTCGTCCGCCGCGGAGCCGACTTCGCGGCGGCCGAGGACGCCGTGCAGGACGCCCTGGTCGAGGCGCTCCGGGTCTGGCCGGCCGATCCCCCGCGGGATGCCAAGGGCTGGCTGGTGACCGTGGCTTGGCGCAAGTTCCTCGACGCGACGCGCGCCGACGCCGCCCGCCGCCGGCGTGAGGACCGTGTCGAGGAGGAGCCGGTGCCAGGGCGGGCACCCGCGGTGGACGACACGCTCCAGCTCTACTTCCTGTGCGCCCACCCGTCGCTGACCCCGGCATCGGCGGTCGCGCTCACGCTGCGCGCCGTCGGCGGACTGACCACCCGCCAGATCGCCGAGGCCTATCTGGTGCCCGAGGCCACCATGGCGCAGCGGATCAGCCGGGCCAAGCGCACTGTCTCCGGCGTGCGCTTCGACCGGCCCGGCGACGTCGCCACCGTGCTGCGCGTCCTCTACCTCGTCTTCAACGAGGGCTACTCCGGCGACGTCGACCTCGCCGCCGAGGCCATCCGGCTCACCCGGCAGCTCGCCGCGTCCATCGACCACCCCGAGGTGGCCGGTCTGCTCGCCCTCATGCTGCTCCACCACGCCCGGCGTGCCGCCCGGACCGCGCCCGACGGCAGCCTGGTGCCGCTCGCCGAGCAGGACCGCGGCCGGTGGGACACCGCGTTGATCACCGAGGGCATCATGATCCTTCAGGGGGCTCTCGCCCGCGACCGGCTGGGCGAGTTCCAGGCCCAGGCCGCCATCGCGGCCCTCCACGCCGACGCCCCCACCGCCGAGGAGACCGACTGGGTGCAGATCGTCGAGTGGTACGACGAGCTCGCGCGCCTGACCGACAGCCCGGTCGTCCGCCTCAACCGCGCGGTCGCGGTCGGGGAGGCCGACGGACCACGCGCCGGCCTCGCGGCACTCGCGGCGCTGGACTCCTCGCTGCCCCGCCACACCGCGGTGGCGGCGTATCTCCACGAGCGCGACGGTGATCTGGCGACAGCGGCACGGCTCTACGCCGAGGCGGCCCACCAGGCACCCAACCTCGCCGAGCGCGCCCACCTGACACGCCAGGCCGCCCGGCTCAACGCCCGCCGAAGCCGCTGACGGCCGCGTCCAGGACCAGCCGCACAGCGCGCCGAGCCCTGTCATCGCACCACCGCGTACAACACCTGCCCCTCCGGCCCCCGGGTCACCTCCCGCAACCTCACACCGCGTTTCCCGGCGGCCTCCTTGTCCACAACCCACCGCACTTCGTACTCCCGGAGAATCTCCTCGCGCTCCCGCCCCGACGTCCCCTGGCCGAAATACCTCCGCACAGCCGCCGCCCGCCGCCCTTCCCCCGGCAGAAAGAAGTCGGGGTACCCAGGCGCCACGGTGTACGCCCCGTACGCGGGGATCTGCCGGGCCGGCCGCCCCTCCCGGGCCATCACGACGTCCCCGTACTTCACCCACGGCGTCGTCCAGAAGTACCCGGCCCAGGGCCGCCGGTACTTCTCGGCGACAGCTTCCGGCAGATCCCGCGGCTTCACCACGTACCCGACCGTCCCGACCTGCGTCCAAGCCCCCACGGCCAAGGCCACCCCCAGCACACACGCCCACGCCACCCGAGCCTGCCGCCGCCCGGCCTCCCCCACCTCCACCGCCGCAGCCACCTGCGCCGGAATCAACGCCGACGGCAGCGCCCGCCCCCACGACCAGTGCCCGCTCACCCCGCCCGCCGTCACCACGACGACCCCCAGAACGAAGAACAGCACCAGCGGATCCCACCGGTCCCGCCGCCACCGCATCCCCAGCGCCACCACCCCGAGCAGCACCAGCCAGTACCGCCCGACCAGGTCCTCGTACAACGGCCGGTGCACCGACTCCAGATCCGTACCGGCCCCGACCAGTGCGAAGAAGTCGTAGTACGGCCACAGCAGCAGCACGATCAGCCCCAGCACCAGTCCACCGCCCAGCCGGACCCACACCGCCCGGCCCGGCCGCGCGGCCACCACCGTCGCGACCGCCCCCAGCGTGGCCACCACGCCCGAGAACTGATGGCACAGCAGGATCAGCGCCCACAGCGCCCCCAGGCCGAGCCACACGCCCCAGCCCGCGCCACCGTGACCACCGTCGCCGTCGCCGTTGCTCTTGCCGTCGCCGCGCACCGCCCGTCCGAGCCACGCCCAGAGGTGGAACGCGAGCGCCAGCGCGAAGACGCTCGGATACGACACCGTCAGCGCGAGCGAGTTGAGCCCGTAGAAACCGCTCCAGTTGAACAGGACCGTTCCCCAGAGGAACAGCAGGCTCAGTACGGCCAGCGCGGGCGCGGCACGATGGCCGCTCAGCGTCCGCACGTACCGCCACACCCCCGACAGCAGCAGCGCGAGCCCGGCCAGCGCCCCCAGCCGCAGCACCACGAAGACCGACAGACCGCTCACCCGCGCGACACAGCCGAGCACCAGCATCCAGGGCGAGTAGTACGGGCTCGGTGTGTCCGCGTCGACGAGCGGATTGCCCGGGTCGACGAGATCGTGCCGCAGCCGCTGGACGGTCGCGGCGTGCATGCCGAGATCCCCGGCCCACGGCAGCCGGACGATCACGAGGACCATCAGCAGGACGACCACCGCGGCCGCCGCCTGCGCGGCGAGCGTTGCCGGTCTAGGTGCGGTGCGCATCGTGCTGGAACACCCAGGTGCGGTAGACGAGGAAGCGGAAGGCGGAGGCCAGCACGATGGAGGCCGCCTTGACCGCGTTGGACTCGAGGGGACCGGTCAGGCCGAGCCCGTGGTATCCGGCGTAGAACAGCCCGCTCTCCATGGCCACGCCGATTCCGCTGAAGCCGAAGAACAGCGCGATCTGGCGCCGGGTGCGGGATGCCCTGTCCCGGTAGGTGAAATACCGGAACCCGAGGTAATTGGTGCCCATGGCGATCAGGCTGGCCAGCACGGTCGCCGGCATGGCGGCCCGGTGCAGCCCGTGCAGGAGCACGTTGAACACCAGGAAGTTCACCGCGACGCCGCTCCCGCCGACCAGCGCGAAGTTCACCACTTCGACGACGACGCGCTTGACCGGCGGGGTGGGAGCGGCCGCTCGCTCCCCGGAGAGATTCACTGTCACGCCCCAAGCCTTAGCCGGAAACCGTAAGTCCTCCACTCGAATCGCCCTAAGGCACGCCAAGAAGAAAGCGCACGCCAAGAAGAATGCGCCCCGGGCCGGAAATCGGCCCGGGGCGCCCAGGACGCCGTACTGCTACGAATGCGTCCGCAGCAGTGTCCGCATCGTCCGCATCGCGACCGACAGGTTCGCGAGGTCGAACGCCTCGGAGCTCTGGATCTCCTCCAGCGTGGTGCGGGCCCGGCCGAGGATCGCCGCGTTCTTCTGCTCCCACGCCTTGTAGCGCTGCTCGGGCGTCGAGGTGCCGTTGCCCACCGCCAGGACGTCGGCGGTCAGCGCCGCGTGCGCCGCGTACAGGTCCTCGCGGATCGCCGCGCGGGCCATGGACTGCCAGCGGTCGGCGCGGGGCAGCTCGATGATGCGGTCCATGAGCTGCGTGATCCGCAGCCGGTCGGCGAGGTCGTAGTAGACCTCGGCGACGTCCAGCGGCTCCCGGCCCATGCGGTCGGCGACCGAGACGATGTCGAGCGTCGGGAAGGCGGAGGAGAACCCGGCCACGCGGGTGGCGAGTTCGTCCGGGACGCCGGCGTCCGTCAGCTCGTCGTAGATCTTCTGGTACCACTCCAGGTCCGCACCCCGCAGCAGCTTCGGCAGCTGCGTCCAGACCTGCTCGACGCGGTCGGCGAAGAAGTCGACGGTCTCGGCGAGCTGGAGCGGCTGCGGCCGGTTGTTGAGCAGCCAGCGCGTGCCGCGCTCCACGAGGCGGCGCGAGTGCAGCCGGATACGGGTCTGCACGTCGGCCTCGGCCTTGTTGTCGAGCGCCTCGACCCCGTCCCACACCTCGGCGGAGCGGAAGATCGCCCGCGCCGCGGTCTGGGCCCGGACGATCTCCTCCAGGGACGCGCCGGTCTCCTCGCGCAGGCGGTGCAGGTACGTCGTACCGCCCGTGTTGACCGTGTCGTTGACCAGGACGGTCGTGGTGATCTCGCGGCGCAGCGGGTGGCCGTCGATGCGCTCGGCGAACTGCTCGCGCAGCGCGGTCGGGAAGTAGCAGTGCAGCAGGCCCCGCAGGTAGGGGTCGTCGGGCAGCGAGGTGTGCAGCAGCTCCTCGGCAACCGTGATCTTCGTGTACGCCAGCAGGACGGCCGTCTCCGGGCTGGTCAGGCCCTGCCCCTGGGCGAGCCGCTCGCGGATCTGCCGGTCGGTGGGCAGGAACTCCAGCGCCCGGTCGAGGTGGCCCTCCCTGACCAGGTGCTTCATGAAGCGCTGCTGGGCGTGGAGCATGTCCTTGGACTGGGCGAGGGCGTTGGAGATCGCCGTGTTCTGCGCGTAGTTGTTGCGCAGCACCAGCCGGCCGACCTCGTCGGTCATCTCGGCGAGCAGCTTGTTGCGCTGCTTGACGGTCATGTCGCCGTCCGCGACCAGGCCGTTGAGCAGGATCTTGATGTTCACCTCGTGGTCGGAGGTGTCCACGCCCGCGCTGTTGTCGATCGCGTCGGTGTTGATCCGGCCGCCGTGCAGCGCGAACTCGATCCGGCCGAGCTGGGTCAGGCCCAGGTTGCCGCCCTCGCCGACGACCTTGACGCGCAGGTCCTTGCCGTCGACGCGGATGGAGTCGTTGGCCTTGTCGCCGACGTCCGCGTTCGACTCGGCGGAGGACTTGACGTACGTACCGATGCCGCCGTTCCACAGCAGGTCCACCGGCGCCTGGAGGATCGCCTTCATCAGGTCGGCCGGGGTCAGCTTGGTGACCTTGGCCTCGATGCCGAGGGCCTCGCGGATGTGCGCGTTGACCGGGATCGCCTTGGCCGTACGCGGGAAGATGCCGCCGCCGGCCGACAGCAGCTCCTTGTTGTAGTCCTCCCAGCTGGAACGCGGCAGCTCGAACAGGCGGCGGCGCTCGGCGTAGGAGGTGGCGGCGTCCGGGTTCGGGTCGATGAAGATGTGCCGGTGGTCGAAGGCGGCCACCAGGCGGATGTGTTCGGAGAGCAGCATGCCGTTGCCGAACACGTCACCGGACATGTCGCCGATGCCGACGACCGTGAAGTCCTCGGTCTGCGTGTCCACGCCCATGTCGCGGAAGTGCCGCTTGACGGACTCCCAGGCGCCGCGGGCGGTGATGCCCATGCCCTTGTGGTCGTAGCCGGCCGAGCCGCCGGAGGCGAAGGCGTCACCGAGCCAGAAGTTGTACTGCTCGGCGACCCCGTTGGCGATGTCGGAGAAGGTCGCGGTGCCCTTGTCGGCGGCGACGACGAGGTACGTGTCGTCCTCGTCGTGCCTCACGACGTCCGCCGGGGGCACGACCTCGCCGGCCACCATGTTGTCGGTGATGTCGAGCAGCGCCGAGATGAACGTCTTGTAGCTGGCGATGCCCTCGGCCATCCACGCGTCGCGGTCGACGCTCGGGTCGGGCAGCTGCTTGGCGACGAAGCCGCCCTTGGCGCCGACCGGCACGATGACGGTGTTCTTCACCATCTGCGCCTTGACCAGGCCGAGGATCTCCGTACGGAAGTCCTCACGGCGGTCGGACCAGCGCAAGCCCCCGCGCGCGACCTTGCCGAAGCGCAGGTGCACGCCCTCGACGCGCGGCGAGTACACCCAGATCTCGAACGCCGGGCGCGGCGCCGGAAGGTCCGGGATGGCCTGCGGGTCGAACTTCATGGAGACGTAGTCGTGCGGCTTGCCGCCCGCCGCCTCCTGGAAGAAGTTGGTCCGCAGTGTCGCCTTGATGACGGTGAGGAAGGACCGCAGGATCCGGTCCTCGTCGAGCGAGGCCACCTGGTCGAGGGCCGCGTCGACCTCCTCCAGCAGCGCGTCCACGATCTCGTGTCCCGCGCGCTGCCGGTCCGGCGACATCCGCGCCTCGAACAGGGAGACGAGCAGGCGGGTGGTGTGGACGTTGTTGCGGAGGGTGTCCTCCATGTAGTCCTGGCTGAACGTGGAGGCGGCCTGCCGCAGGTACTTCGCGTACGCCCGCAGCACCATGGCCTGGCGCCAGGTCAGCCCGGCGCTCAGCACCAGGGCGTTGAAGCCGTCGTTCTCCGCCTTGCCGGTCCAGGTGGCGGCGAAGGCGTCCTGGAACCGCTCGCGGGCGTCGTCGGCGAGGTACTCACCGCCGCTGCGGGAGCGGGGCATGCGCAGGCCGAAGTCGTAGATCCAGGCCACGCTCCGGTCCGAGCAGCGCAGTTCGTACGGCCGCTCGTCGACGACCTCGACGCCGAGCCGGTTGAGGACCGGCAGCACCGCCGACAGGGAGATGGCGTCGCCCGTGCGGTAGATCTTGAAGCGGCGCTCCTCGGGGGCGGCGCCCACCGGCTCGTAGAGGCTGAGCGCGAAGTCCTGGCCCTCCTCGGCGTTGAGCTGTTCGAGGTGGACGAGGTCGGCGACCGCGGCGCGCGGGTTGTGGTCGGCCTTGTAGCCCTCGGGGAAGGCGTGCGCGTACCGGCGCATCAGCTCCGCCGCCTGCTCCTCGCCGAGCTCGGCGTTGAGCGCCTCGGCGAAGGCGTCCTCCCAGGAGCGGGCGGCCTCCACCAGCCGGGCCTCGATGCGCTCCTTGTCGGCGTCGGACAGCTCGGGCAGCTCGGTGCCCTGCGGGACGCGGACCACGAAGTGCAGCCGGGAGAGGATCGACTCGGTGTTCCAGGCCGTGAAGTCGACGCTGATGCCGCCCAGTTCCTCCTTGAGGATCTCGATGATCCGCAGGCGGACGGCCGTGGTGTAGCGGTCGCGCGGGAGGTAGACGAGGGCGGAGTAGTAACGCCCGTACTCGTCCTGGCGCAGGTAGAGCCTCAGCCGCCTGCGCTCCTGGAGGTAGAGGACGGAGGTGACGATGGCCCGCAGCTCGTCGACCGGGGTCTGGAACAGCTCGTCGCGCGGGTAGGTCTCCAGGATCTGGAGCAGGTCGCGCCCGTCGTGGCTGTTGGGCGAGAACCCGGCCTGTTCGAGGACCTCCTCGACCTTGCGGCGGATGACCGGGACCCGGCGCACGGACTCGGTGTAGGCGGCGGAGGAGAACAGGCCGAGGAACCGCCGCTCGCCGATGACATTGCCCTCGGCGTCGAACTTCTTGACTCCGATGTAGTCCAGGTACGACGGCCGGTGCACGGTCGACCGGCTGTTCGCCTTGGTCAGGACGAGGAGCTTGTGCTCGCGGGCCTTGGCCCGGGCGTCGGCGGGCAGCCGCTCGAAGGACGGGCTGACCGGGTGGCTCTCCTGGTCGGAGTGGTGCGGGTCGGCGCGCAGGATGCCGAGGCCGGTGCCGGGCACGGCGGCCAGCGAGTCGTCCCCGCGCAGCTCGTACTCGCGGTAGCCGAGGAAGGTGAAGTGGTCGTCGGCCAGCCAGCGCAGCAGCTCGCGGGCCTCCTCGACCTGGGGTCCGGGCAGGTCACCGGGGATGGGCTCGTCCGGCAGCCCCTCCGCCAGCCGGATCGCCGCCTCCCGCATCTTGCCCCAGTCCTCGACGGCCTCACGGGCGTCGGACAGCACCCGCAGCAGGTCGGCGGTGATCTGCTTCAGATCGGATCGGTCGGTCTCGCGGTCGATCTCGACGTGGATCCAGGACTCGATGTGCGCGTCGTGCGGAAGGTCACCCAGGCCGGTCGCGGACTGGGGCAGCACCTCGATGAGCTTGCCGGTGACATCGCGCCGCACGACGAACTGCGGGTGGATGACGACGTGAATCCCGCGCCCCTGCCGCGTCAGCTCATTGGTGACGGAGTCGACGAGGAAGGGCATGTCGTCGGTGACGACCTCGACCACGGAGTGGCTGCACGTCCACCCGTTCTCTTCGACCGTGGGGGTGTGGACCCGCACGTTGGCCGTGCCCTGGGGGCGGTTTTCGGCCAGCCGGTAGTGCGAGACGGCGGCTCCGAAGACGTCGACCGGGTCGCGGTCGGTGAGGTCCTCCGGGGCCGTGTGCAGGTAGTAACGCTGGAGGAACGAGAGCAGGGACTCGCGATCCGGGGCCTCCTGGGCGTCTGGGGTCTCCTCGCCCGTCGACCCGGTCGGTAGGTGCCCCCCGACCGGGCTGTTCTCAGCAACCCGGGCGGCCCTCTCGAGCAACTCGGCCTTGGCTTCGTCCAGCTTGGTCTGCATTGTCCTCTGGCTCCTGTCGCGCGCCGTTGCGTGACGTAGAAGGAAGTACGGCCTCTGCGCTTACGACGTCACGTCGTGACACGGGGTATCCGGTCTGTTCCGACGCTATGCCGCAAGGTGAGATGAGCGGGGGTGTCTGAGCCAATCTTGAGCTGCCCCACGGGTGTGAGGCTGCTCTCTGCGACGCCTCGGTCCGGGTGGTGCTCGGCGTCCCGGGAGTCCTCGAAGCCCCGTCCCGCCCGCGAAGACCAGCGACCGCCGCCCGGTCACGGATGTGGTCCGTGCTCTCCGGGCGCAGGGCAGGGACGACGACGTCCCCGCGAACTATCGCGCTGATCACGCCACCAGGCTATCGCTCCTTACAGGGGGCCCGTCATGAGCCGTATGTGTACAAAACCAGGCCTGGAAGTTTGACGTTCTGCACAGTGCCATTACCGCCGCTGCGGGCAGTCGTGCCTCCCTCAGCGCCCTAAGGGCCTGGGAGGCCCCCCCCCCGGGCGGCACGGGTGGGCGCAGCGGCACCCCGCTCCGCCGGGCTGCGGACCCACCCAGCCCCAGTGCCGACGCCGAGCACCCGGCTACGCCGCCAGTCTCTCCGCCTCCGCCACGGCTTCCTCAAGCGTGTCCACGACCGGCACCCCCACCGCCTCCAGACTCGCCCGACTGTGCGACCCGCCGGTGTACAGCACAGCCCGGGCGCCCACATGCAACGCGGCCACCGCGTCATCCGCGGCGTCCCCGATCACCACAGTGCGCTCAGGAGCCACACTCGAGAGCGACGCCAGATGCCGCACCATGTGCTCGGCCTTGCTGCCCCCCGACGGCCCGGTCCGCCCGTCCACCCGTATGAAGTGCGGCTCGATCCCGAATCCCCGCACCAACGGAACCAGCTCCTCATGCACGTACATGCTGAGGATCGACTGGCTTCGCCCCGCCGACCGCCACCCGGACAGCAGCTCCACCGCCCCCACGGTCAGCCCGCAGCGCGCCCGGTGCTCCGCGTAGTACCGATGGAAGATGTCGTCCATGACCTCCCACTCGGCCTCGGTGGGCAGCCTCCCCATCAGCCGCTCGTAGAACTTCGGCACCGGCACGCAGTACAGCTCCCGGTACTTCTCCAGCGTCAGCGGCTCCAGCCCCAGCTCGGCGAAGGCCGCGTTCGTCGCCCCGATGATCGCGTCGATGTCATGGAACAGCGTCCCGTTCCAGTCCCAGACAATGTGCGCGCCCGTCTGCATCCCCATGCCCCAAAACGTACCCGCCCCCACTGACAATCAAGAGAACGGAGACTCAACGCGCCCCCTGAAACGCCGAGAGCACCCGCGCCCGGCGCTCAGACCCCGCGCCCCACCAGGTTCGGAATCTCCTGCGTGGCGAACCACAGCAGCTCGTGGTCCTCCGCCCCGTCCACCACGAACTGCGCGTCGTCGTCGCCACCGTCCGCCGCCGGCAGCGCATCGGCCGCCGCCGTCACATCCGCCTGCGCGTCCGCGGCGTCGACATGCACGGACGCCGCCTTGGCCAGCGCGACGGGGCCGGCGACCCGCACCTCCCCCAGCGCCGCCGGGTCGAGCCCCCGGTCGGGGTCGGCGCTCGCGGCCCGGTCCGGCACGTCCACGGCCACCACGACCCGCCGCCGCGGCGCCTCCGGCTCGGCCGCCAGCCGCCGCAGCGAGGCCAGCGCGGCCCGGCTCAGCGCCGCGTACTCCAGTTCCTCGATGTCGTCGGAGAGGTACCACTCGCGCAGCCCGGGTGTCACGGCGTACGCGACGAACGGCCCGGCTCCCAGCTCGCCCGTCTCGTACGCCTCGGCGAGACCGGGGAGGGTCAGGGGCACGTAGACACGCATGGCTGGCGGCTTCTTTCGTGGTCGTTTTTTGGTGGTCGTTTTTTGGTGGTCGTTTCGTGGCCGTCTTCACGGTCGGAGGGCTCCGGAAGGCCTTCAGGATACGTGCGGCGCGTCCCCTTTCGAGTTCCGCCCTGTGACGCCGGACGCGGCAACTCCAGGCCCGGCTTTCACCCGGTGCACCCCCCGCACTGACTGGTTCCGCACCCTCCACACCACCCGGATAGGTGAACATTCCGGCGCTCGCCACCCGGGGTCCGCTTCCTTGCCCCTGCCCCCGTTGGGCCCGTACAAGATCACCACCCGAAGTTACTCCCCGGTATCAACCGGGCCCACGAAACGGGGATCCCCATGCACAAGGTCATGACCAGGACACAGCAGCGCCCGGCCACCCGCCCGCCGGCCCGCCGCGACCCACGCCGCCCCGGCGGCAGCACCGACACCCGCACGTCCGGCAGCACCACCTCGCGCAGCCCCGGGAGCCCTACTCCCCGCACCCCCAGCGGCGCCACACCGCCCAGCACCCCCGGTGGCACCACGCCGCCCCGCACGCCCGGCGGAGGCCCCGCACGCACCCCGGCAGCCGGCGGCCGCCCTCCGGGCTCCGCCCGCGCCACGAGCCCCCGCACCCGCCCCACGGACACGCGCCCGCCGACACCCTCCGCCACCCCCACAGCACCCCGCAGAGCGGCACGGGCGACCGCCCCGGCCTCCCGGCAGACGACACCACCGGCCCCGGCCTTCCGGCGCACCACACCACCGGCCCCGGCTTCCGGTAAGACCACATCCGTTCCGGCGTCCCGACGGACCACACCACCCGCCCTCGTCTCCCGGAGCACCACACCCGCCCCGGCTGGGAACAGCACACCCGCCCCGGCCTCCCGGGACACCGCCGCACCCCGCGTCCCGGCCCAGCACCCCCACCGCCCGGCGCCGGCCGCGCACCTCCTCCCCACCGACCTCTTCGCCGACCTCCTGCTCGCGGTCCTCAGCGGCCACCGCCCCGTCCACTCGATGCTCCGCCACACCCGGGGCCGCGCCTACGACGAACTGGCCTGGCTCGCCGAACGCGGCCCCCTGCGCACCCGCGGCACCCGCCCCGTCGTCCGCGACATCGGCTACTTCGAACCCCGCCCCGGCGCCATCGAGGCCTTCGCCCGCATCGGCGCCGGAGACCAACTGCGCGCCATGGCCTTCCGCCTGGAACTCGGCCAGGACCTCCGCTGGCGCTGCACGGCGGTGGAACTCGGCGGCCCCCGACCGCCCCGCGCAGAGGCCGACTGACCCCCGGCAAACCGAAGGGCCGGACACCCTCGGGTGTCCGGCCCTTCCTGCCGCTACGGCGCCTCAGCGACCGTCACTTCTTACGACGACCCCGGCTCCGCGCCTGCTTGCGGCGCTCCGCGCGCGTGAGGCCGTCGGCCTCGGAACGCACCGGCTCCTCGTCGGTGGCGAAGTCACCCTCGATGGTGCCGCCCTCGCCGTCGACCGTCGGGGCGGAGAAGTGGAGGTTGCGCCGCTGCGGGGCGTCGAGCCCCTTGGCGCGGATCTCCGGACGGGCACCGGCCTGGGCCGGCACCGTGTCGTGCTTCTCCAGGTCGGCCACCGGCTTGGTGTCCTCGACCGGGACCTCCTCGACCTGCTGCTCGACCTGGACCTCCAGGTTGAACAGGTAGCCGACGGACTCCTCCTTGATGCCCTCCATCATGGCGGTGAACATGTCGAAGCCCTCGCGCTGGTACTCGACCAGCGGGTCCTTCTGCGCCATCGCGCGCAGGCCGATGCCCTCCTGGAGGTAGTCCATCTCGTAGAGGTGCTCGCGCCACTTGCGGTCGAGGACCGACAGCACGACCCGGCGCTCCAGCTCACGCATGATCTCGGAGCCGAGCTGCGCCTCGCGCGCCTCGTACTGCTCGTGGATGTCGTCCTTGACGGAGTCGCCGATGAACTCGGCGGTCAGCCCGGCACGGTCGCCGGCGGCCTCCTCCAGCTCCTCGATCGTGACCTTGCACGGGTAGAGCTGCTTGAAGGCGCCCCACAACCGGTCGAGGTCCCAGTCCTCGGGGAAGCCCTCGGCGGTCTCGGCCTGGACGTAGGCGTCGATCGTGTCGTCCATGAAGTGCTGGATCTGCTCGTGCAGGTCCTCGCCCTCCAGGACGCGGCGCCGCTCGCCGTAGATGACCTCACGCTGACGGTTGAGGACCTCGTCGTACTTCAGGACGTTCTTGCGGGTTTCAAAGTTCTGCTGCTCGACCTGCGACTGGGCGGAGGCGATCGCACGCGTGACCATCTTGTTCTCGATCGGCACGTCGTCCGGGACGTTCGCCATCGACATCACGCGCTCGACCATCTGGGCCTTGAACAGCCGCATCAGGTCGTCGCCGAGGGAGAGGTAGAAGCGGGACTCGCCCGGGTCGCCCTGACGGCCGGAACGACCGCGCAGCTGGTTGTCGATCCGCCGCGACTCGTGCCGCTCGGTGCCCAGCACGTAGAGGCCGCCGAGCTTCTCGACCTCTTCCTTCTCGGCCTGGACGGCCTTCTCGGCGCGCTTGAGCGCCTCGGGCAGGGCCTGCGCCCACTCCTCGATGTGCTCCTCGGGGTCGAGGCCGCGCTGGCGCAGCTCCGCCTCGGCGAGGTCCTCGGGGTTGCCGCCGAGCTTGATGTCCGTACCACGACCGGCCATGTTCGTGGCCACCGTGACGGAGCCCTTGCGGCCGGCCTGGGCGACGATCTGCGCCTCACGGTCGTGCTGCTTGGCGTTCAGCACCTCGTGCTGGATGCCGCGCTTGCTGAGCTGCTGCGAGAGGTACTCGGACTTCTCGACCGAGGTGGTGCCGACGAGGATCGGCTGGCCCTTGCGGTGCTTCTCCTCGATGTCGTCGACGACCGCCTCGAACTTGGCGACCTCGGTCCGGTAGATCAGGTCCGACTGGTCCTTGCGGACCATCGGACGGTTGGTCGGGATCGGCACCACGCCGAGCTTGTAGATCTGGTGGAACTCGGCGGCCTCGGTCATCGCGGTACCGGTCATGCCGCAGAGGCCGGGCTGCTCCTTGCCCTTGTGGTCGTGGCGCTTGTAGAGGCGGAAGAAGTTCTGGAGCGTGATCGTGGCGAGCGTCTGGTTCTCGTCCTTGATCGGCACCCCTTCCTTCGCCTCGATCGCCTGGTGCATGCCCTCGTTGTAACGGCGGCCCGCGAGGATACGTCCGGTGTGCTCGTCGACGATCATGACCTCGTCGTCGATGATGACGTAGTCCTTGTCCTTCTTGAAGAGCTCCTTGGCCTTGATGGCGTTGTTCAGGTAGCCCACCAGCGGGGTGTTCACCGACTCGTAGAGGTTGTCGATGCCCAGCCAGTCCTCGACCTTGGCGACACCGGACTCGTGGATCGCGACCGTGCGCTTCTTCTCGTCGACGTCGTAGTCGCCGGTCTCCTCGATGCCCTTGAGCGGCTGGCCGGCCTCGCCGCGCTTGAGACGCTTGACCAGCTTGGCGAAGTCGCCGTACCACTTGGTGGCCTGGTCGGCCGGGCCGGAGATGATCAGCGGCGTACGGGCCTCGTCGATGAGGATGGAGTCGACCTCGTCGACGATGGCGAAGTTGTGGCCGCGCTGGACGAGCTCGTCCTTGGACCACGCCATGTTGTCGCGCAGGTAGTCGAAGCCGAACTCGTTGTTCGTACCGTACGTGATGTCGCAGGCGTACTGCTCGCGGCGCTGAGCCGGCGTCATGTTGGCGAGGATGCAGCCGACGCTCAGGCCCAGGAAGCGGTGGACGCGGCCCATCATCTCGGAGTCGCGCTCGGCCAGGTAGTCGTTCACCGTGATGATGTGGACGCCCTCGCCGGACAGCGCGTTCAGATACGCCGGCAGCGTGCCCACGAGGGTCTTGCCCTCACCGGTCTTCATCTCCGCCACGTAGCCCATGTGCAGGGCCGCGCCGCCCATCATCTGCACGTCGTAGTGCCGCTGGCCCAGGACGCGCTTGGCGGCCTCGCGGACGGTGGCGAACGCCTCGGGCAGCAGGTCGTCCAGCGTCTCGCCGTCCGCGTAGCGCTGCTTGTACTCATCGGTGAGGGCCCGCAGCTCGGCGTCGGAGAGGTCGACGAAGTCCTCTTCGATGGAGTTGACCTGGTCCGCGATGCGGTGCAGCTTGCGCAGGATCTTGCCTTCGCCTGCACGCATGATCTTCGAGAGGACGGACACGGGGGTTGGTCTCCTTGCCGGTCGGGCCTGGGACGGTCGGTTACCACTTGACTTACTGAGCAACGGCCATCGTATGCGAGGACCCCACCGCGCCGGGAGGGCCTGCCGAGACGGCGACCGTCCGCTGCTTCATTCTCATTCACTCTGCTTCAAAGGGGACAACGTCCGGGCCCCTCGTATGGTGCCGCACCCCCCGCCCGAATTGAGCGAAGCGTGATCACTGCCTCACTCACAGCAAACAGATGGCGCTCTTCTCGGGCCTCCCACCACAATCGGCCGATGGACCCCGTCACCCTCACCACGGACCGCCTCCGGCTGCGCACGGTCGGCCCCCAGGACACCGACGCGGTGTACGCGGCCTGCCAGGACCCCGACATCCAGCGCTGGACCACGATCCCTTCGCCGTACCTCCGTGAACACGCCGAGGGCTTCACGGAGCAGTTGGTGCCCGACGGCTGGGCGGACGGGTCCATGTACACCTTCGGCGTCTTCCTCCACTCCGGAGAACTCACCGGCATGGTCGGCATCACCATGCACGCCCTGGGCATGGGCGAGATCGGCTTCTGGGCCGCCAAGCAGCACCGCTCCAACGGCTACATCACGGAAGCCGCCCTCACCACCTGCCGCTGGGCCTTCGCCAAGGCCGCCGTCGACCGCATCGAATGGCGCGCCGAGGTGGGCAACCACGCCTCCCGCGCGGTAGCGGAACGAGCCGGCTTCACGATCGAAGGCATGTTGCGCGCCGCGACCAACAACAAGGGCGTACGCCGCGACACGTGGGTCGGCTCCTTGCTCCCCTCGGACCTGGGCCTCCCGTCGACGGCCCCGTACTTGCCGGCCCGCGCGTAGCGCTGAGCTGCGGGCAGTCGTGCCGCTGGGGCGGCACGGGTGGGCGCAGCGGCACCTCGCTCCGCCGGGCTGCGCACACACCCCACCCCAGCCCCCACACACAGCGCCCCACACCCAACCCCGCAGCTCACGCCCCACTGCCAGTCCCACTGTCAGTCCCACCCCCTATCGTGCAAAACCATGACCACCCCGCACCCGCGCCCCACAACAGAGCTCTCCGCAGACGAGGCCCGCAGACTGACCCTCCGCGCCCAGGGCTTCCTCGGCGCCCCACCCCGCCGCGCCGGCGTCCGCGGCATCCTCCGCCACCTGGGTGCGATACAGCTCGACACCATCTCGGTCCTGGCCCGCTCCCACGAACTCGTCCCGTACGCCCGCCTGGGCGCGGTAGGCCGAAAGACAGTGGAGAACGCCTACTGGACGGACACCCACGCCTTCGAGTACTGGTCCCACGCGGCCTGCATCCTCCCCATCGAGGAGTGGCCGCACTTCGCCTTCCGCCGCCGCGCCTACCGCAACCGCCCGCACTGGAACCACGATCTCCCGGACGGCGCCTACGACGAGGTCATCAAGCAGCTCCGCGACGAAGGCCCCCTCACGGCCACGGAGTTGGGCGGCGCGAAGAAGACGAACGACTGGTGGGACTGGTCCGGCTCCAAGGTCGCCGTCGAACGCGCCCTGATGTACGGCGAGGTGGTCTGCGTGGAGCGCCGCGGCTGGAAGCGCGTGTACGACCTCGCCGAGCGCGCGATCCCGCAGGACCTGCTGCACGACGAGCTGGACGACCCCGAGTGCCTGCGCCGCCTGGTCCGCCTGGCGGGCCAGTCCCTCGGCGTCGGCACCCGCGCGGACATCGCCGACTATCACCGCCTCAAGGGCGAGCAGGTCGACGCGGTGATCGCCGACTCGGGCCTCGTCCCGGTCACGGTCGAGGGCTGGGGCAAGCCGGCCTGGGCCGACCCCGCGGCCCTGGAGACACCCCCGCGCGGCCGCCACCGCACCACGCTGCTCTCGCCCTTCGACTCCCTGATCTGGGAGCGGGCGCGCACGGAGCGGATCTTCGGCTTCACCCACCGCCTGGAGGCGTACGTCCCCAAACAGAAGCGGGTGTACGGCTACTTCGCGATGCCGGTCCTGGCCGGCGGCCGGCTCGTCGGCCGCGTGGACCCGGCCCGCGAGGGCCGCACGCTGGTGGCCAAGCAGGTCACCCTCGACGGCGCCAAGGCGGTCCCGGCCGTGGCCCAGGCCCTGGTCGAAGCGGCGACCTGGGTGGACTGCACGGACGTACGCGTGGAGCTGGTCGACGCACCGGACCTGCGCGAACCCCTCGTCAAGGAACTCGCCCGCATCCTCGCCTGAGCCCTATCGCTGCAAGGGATCACCGGATCTCGAGGATCTTCTCCCGCATCGCGTACACCACCGCTTCCATCCTGGAGTGCAGCTGGAGCTTCTCCAGGATGTTGCGCACGTGGTTCTTCACGGTGTTCTCGGAGATGAACAACTCCTTGGCGATATCGCGGTTGTTCATCCCCGTCGCGACGAGTTTGAGGACTTCCAGTTCGCGGTCCGTCAGCCGCGGCGCGGGCACCAGCCGGCGCTCGTCCGTGCGCTGGATCATCGACTTGAACTCGGTGAGCAGCTTCGACGCCATGGAAGGGCTGATCTGCGACTGCCCGTCGGCCACCGCGCGAATCGCGGTGGCCACCTCGTCCGTCGAGATCTCCTTGAGGAGATAACCGGTCGCGCCCGCCTTGATGGCGTCGTAGAGATCGGCTTCCTCGTCACTGATCGTCAGCATGATGATCTTGGCGCTGGGGGCGACCTCCTTGATGGAGGTGCAGGCCTCGATCCCGCCGCGCTTGGGCATCCGCACATCCATCAGGATGATGTCGGGCAGCAGGTCGGCGGCCTTCTCGACGGCCTCGGCGCCGTCGCCCGCCTCCCCGATGACCTGGATGTCCTCCTCGGCCGCCAGCACGATCTCCAGGCCACGGCGGAACAGTGCGTGGTCGTCGACCACAAGGACTCTGATCGGTTCCTTGCGTGGAGAGTCCGTGTCCGGGCCCATGCCGACGACGCCGTCGTCGGCATCCTCGTCACGCATCGGTCCGAAGCTGTCCGCCATCGTTCCTCCCCCTGAAGGCTGCGGCCTGTGGTCCTGAGCCATCGCCAACCCAGAGCAACGACCCACCGGTTGGGCCGTGGCCAACCATGATTTCATGCCCGGACGACACCGGGGTGACGGAGCGGGGTGCCAAGAGGTCGCACGGGGGTGCCCCTGGGGGCGCACACGCGCTCCAGGGGCACCTCTGCTCCGCTGTACCCGGCATGGTCAGCCGCCGAGCGCACCGCCTGCCTCGGGGGCGTGCGCCTGTGTGACCATCGTGTCCGTCCTGAGGTGGATCACGCCGTAGTCGTAGGCGTGCCGTCGGTAGACGACACTCGGTTCCTTGGTCTCGGAGTCGACGAACAGGTAGAAGTCGTGCCCGACCAGTTCCATCTCGTAGAGAGCCTGGTCGAGGGTCATGGGCGCTGCGACGTGGGTCTTCTCGCGGACGACGATGGGGCCGTCACCCTGCACTTCCAGCGAGCCGATCTTCTTCGTGGGGACGGCCTCTTCAGGCTCCTCCTGCGGAGTCGGCACCAGGCCGTTTCCGTTGAGCGTCGCCACGCCCGGGACGTGATCGGCGACCTCCGCGGCCGAAATCCGGCGCGCGCCACGGCGCGAGAACCGCTTGTCGTGCTGCCTGCGCAGCCGGGCTTCCAGCTTTTCCGCCGCCAGGTCGAGCGCCGCGTACGGATCGCTCGCCGCTGCCTCCGCCCGGATCACCGGACCGCGGGAGCGAAGCGTGATCTCCACTCGGTCACAGCGGTCGGCCTGCCTGGGGTTCGGCTCCTTGGACACCTCGACGTCGAGGCTGATCACCTTGCCATCGAGCTTCTGGATCTTCTCCAGCTTCAGCTTCTCGGCCACGTGCTTCCGGAACCGCTCGGGCACCTCGGTCTTGCGGCCCTTGACGACGATGTCCACGCAGAACTCCGTTCCCGGATCGCTCCGCTTCGCTGCGGAGCGTCTCCCTTTTGCACCAGGTCCCGGTGTGCCCCGGGACCTCGGACTCGGTGACTTCCACCTCCTCCCCCGCGGGCGAGATCTCCACTCCACCGTCGCGAGTGATGAAGAAAAACCCGCGACGCGGCATTCGGATTTGAGAGGTGTGGCCTGCGGCTTTCCCTCTCAACCGAACATATCTCGCCTGGACGGATGTCGTCACCCTCTACTGCGGCGTACCTCCGTTCAGGTGAATAAGGCCTCTCGCTACCTGCAACGACGCAAGATCTCAGTCAGTTCCGGTTTATTTCAAAAGAGTCCGGTGATGCCGCGACCACCGCCGCGCACACCACGTCAACGGCTCCGTCGGCGCCGCCCGCGCACGTCATTCCCTGCCGGCCGGGCCGCCGACCCGTCCTCTCTCGCGTTGTTCCGACGTTCTGTTCCTCTCTGCTTTCCCACGTCTCTCCCCCGTACACGGCCACAGCCCCGGCAGCGTTCGAAACCGGCCCCGCCGCCCGCACGGCGCGCGCTGCCTCCGCCAAGGACGCCCCCGTGGTCATCACGTCGTCGACGAGGACGACCGGCCCACCGGAGAGCAGTCGGTCACCGCCGGGCACCACCGCCAGCGCGCCCGCGAGATTGTCCAGCCGCTGCCGGGAGTTGAGCTCCGCCTGGTCGGCCACGGCCCGCCGCTGCCGCAGCACGCCGAGCACCCGGGCCGGCACCCCGCTCCGACGCAGCTCCCCCGCCGCCGCCAGCGCGATCCGCCGCGCGGGATCATGCCCACGGGCCCGCACGGCCCGCCGCCCCGACGGAACGGGCACGAGCAGCACAGGAGCCGTGACAGCCCGGGACCACGCCCCTTCGGCCCCGGACCAGGAGCCGCCCCACGCCGTCTGCAGCCCTGCGCGCACGGCTCCCGCCAAAGCGGCCCCGAGGGGACCGGCAAGCGCCAGAGCGCCCCGTTCCTTGTGGGCCAGCAACGTCGCCCGCACTTCGTCCGCGTACCGTGCCGCCGCATGCACCCGGGGCAGCCCGGGCGGCTCCGGCTCCGGCCGCACCCGGCATGCCGCGACTCCGCTCAGCACCGCACGGCACTCCGGGCAGAGCACCGCACGAGGCCTCCCGCAGCCCCCGCACTCGGCCGGCAGCACCAGGTCGGTGAGGTCCTGCCACCACCCCCGCATGTCCACCACTGTGCCGCCCCGGGCCCCGCCCTGCCACCCCTGTGGACAACGGCCTGTGGACAACTCCCCGCCCGACGAACCGCTCA
Source organism: Streptomyces sp. NPDC006235 (assembly GCF_040613735.1). Classification (NCBI taxonomy): domain Bacteria; kingdom Bacillati; phylum Actinomycetota; class Actinomycetes; order Kitasatosporales; family Streptomycetaceae; genus Streptomyces; species Streptomyces sp. NPDC006235. Next base: position 12,170 of record NZ_JBEXSR010000025.1, on the reverse strand, counting down.
TCCGTGAGACCACCTCCCGGGAAGGCGCGGGGGCGCCACACCTCACCCCGGATAAACCGGCGCCGTCCCCTCCGTCACCTTCTCCCACTGCGCGCCCGACGGGAGCCGGACGATGCCGTCCACCGAGTACGCCACCAGCGGCAGCCGCTCGTCCTCGGCGGCGGTGACCTCCTTCACGCCGGTCAGAGCCGCGGGCGCCGGTACGTCCGGCGTGGAGCCGTCGACCTGGACGTACCGCATCTGCTCCACGCCGCCGTGCTCACGCCCGACCACCACGAGCCGGCTGTCCCCGGCCCACGACATGGCGGTGACCTCCTCCAACTCCGGTGTCGCCGAACGCAGTTCGGCCACCCTGACGGCAGGCTGCTCGCCCGGCTTCCCCTCCCGCTCGATCAGGCCGACGAGCAGGGTCTTCTTGCCGCCCTTCTCCACGACGAGGGCGATCCGCACCCCGTCGGCGGCCACCCGCACGGCCTGGACCCGCCCGTCCACGTGCGGCATGCGCACCTCCAGCGGATCACCCTTGCCCTCCTGCAGCAGGAGCAGCCGGGGATTGTCCGGGTCGCGGTCGGCCACCCACAGGCCGTCGTGCGCATCCCAGCTGGGGGTCGTCAGCCGGTCGGCCTCGGACCGGCCATGGCTGCGCAGTACCGGCTCGCCCAGCGAACCGCCCGAGACCAGCGAGCCCACGTACAGCGACTTGCCGTCGAGGCTGACGCCGGCCGCGGTGTGCTCGTCGCGTGAGACGGCCACCGACCGCAGTGCCGTGTCGCCCTCGCCCAGCGCCCCCGGCGCGGGGTCCGACTCGGGGTCGCTGCTGCCCGCCGGGATCCGTACCAGCCGGTCCTTGCCGTCGACGAAGTACAGGTAGTCGGGGCGGCGCGCCGAACTCCGGAAGGCGGCGGAGTCGGAAGCGCCCTGCGTGAGCGAGCACAGTTCCTCCCCGTCGGCCCGCAGCTCGATCTCCTCCACCGCGGGGCTGAGGCTCTGCAGGGTGAACAGCAGCTGGGCCGCCATCTCCTGGCACCGGTTGGTGCCGATTCCCGCGGCCTTGTCGTTGAGCGGGACCGTCAGCTTGTTCCGGTCGTCGGGCGCCAGCGCACCGGTCTTCTTCGCCAGCGCCGTACCGGTGGGGAAGCTCGACCTGACCACGGGCCCGAGCCACCGCGTGGGCCCGCTCAGGACGGAGCGCACCACCTGCGTCATGGGGTCCACCCGCCGGCGGACGTACACCGGGTCGGCGACCGCGGTGGGCTGGGTGTCCGCCCCGGCCACCGTGGTGTTCGAGGCGAAGTAGTACTTGTTGACGGACATGTAGTTGCGCTGGAAGTCCGACTCGCCCATGACGACGCCCTGCGGCAGCGCGTCGATCCGCCACTGCCGGCTCTTTTCGTCCTGCGTCAGATGCACGGTGCGGCCGTACGCCCCGGTGGCCGGCGCGTACGCCTGCTGCGCGTCCACGGTGGCCACCTTGGTGCCGGTGAGCGTGTACGAGATCTCGCCGGTGTCCTCCCCGCCGCCACCCGCCTCGGGCTTGGCACCCGGCCCCTCCGCCAGCACGGTGGTGGAAGTCTCCGGCCGCCACGTCTTCGCGGCCTCGCCGGTCAGGTACTGTCGCGCGGTCTTGTAGTGCGGATCGTCGCTGGTGAGCGCCTCGAGGAAGCCCTGCACGATCTCCGAGGGCGGCGCGTCCTCCCCGGGCGGCACGGCGAACACCCGTACCTGGGTGTCCTGACGCGGCGTGGACTCCACACCCCGCAGATCCCCGCTGTCCGGCATCGAGGCACACCCCGCCATCAGCAGGACGCCACCGGCGGCGTACGCCATCACGCGCGCGGGCGTACGCCGACCGCGCCCCCCACGGTCAGCGCCCACGAGATGCCTCCCCATGCCTGTCCGCGCTCTCCGTCCCGGTTTCCCTGCCCGAGCCCGCGGATCCGTCGTCCCTGTCCGCGTCCCGCGGCCCGCTCACATCCCGGCCCCGAGAGGCCCCGGCAGACCCACTCGACCTGCCGTCGCCGGCCGCAGTCGCCGGACCACCGCCGGCCGCGCTCGCCGACCCACTCACCACACCCTTGCCGGCTGCACTCGCGGTGCCCGAGGCGGGCCGGGGCACCACGCGCGCGCCGTTGCCGGGCAGGGCCGTCGGATCCGCCGTGGGGGCCGCTGAGGCCGCCCGCGGCGGTATCGGATCACGCGCCTGTCCCGACGGCACCGGCCCGCTCGCCGACTGCGCCGGCACGGTCGCCCGCTTCTCGCCGTCCCCGCCGCCGCACGGCAGCCCGGCGTCGTCGAGTCCCCGGTTCCGCCGTGAGTCCTTGGGCTCCAGCGGTATGGGCGAGCCCCGCAGCGGCTCGTCCGCGGTCCTGGGCAGCGTCAGCCGGAACTGCGAGCCGCCGCCCGGCTCGCCCCACGCCTGAAGCCAGCCGCCGTGCAGCCGCGCGTCCTCCAGGGCGATGGACAGCCCCAGACCCGTACCACCCGTCGTACGCGCGCGTGCCGGGTCGGCCCGCCAGAAGCGGCTGAACACCCGGGTCGCCTCGCCCGGCTTGAGCCCGACCCCGTAGTCCCGCACCGCGACCGCGACCGCGCCACCGGCCGCGGCGAGCTTGACGACCACGTCCCTGCCCTCACCGTGCTCGACGGCGTTCACGACGAGGTTGCGCAGCACGCGCTCCACGCGCCGGGCGTCGGCCTCGGCGACGACGGGCTGCTGGTCGCCCACGATCCGGATCTGCGTGCCCTTGCGCTCCGCGAGCGGCTCGGCCCCGCTCACCACCCGCCGTACGACGTCCCTGAGGTCTATCGGCTCCGCCTCCAGCGCGGCGGCGCCCGCGTCGAACCGGCTGATCTCCAGCAGGTCCGCGAGCAGCGACTCGAACCGGTCCAGCTGGTCGGCGAGCAGCTCCGCCGACCGCGCGGTCACCGGGTCGAAGTCCTCACGGGCCTCATGGATGACGTCCGCGGCCATCCGTACGGTCGTCAGCGGCGTACGCAGCTCGTGCGACACGTCCGACACGAACCGGCGCTGCATCCGCGACAGGTCCTCCAGCTGGCTGATCTTCAGCTGGAGGTTCTGGGCCATCTTGTTGAAGGCCTCGCCGAGCCGCGCGATGTCGTCCTCACCGGTGACCTTCATACGTTCCTGAAGCCGCCCGGCGGACAGCCGCTCGGCGATCCCCGCCGCCATCCGCACCGGCGTGACGACCTGCCGCACCACCAGCCAGGCGATGGCCCCCAGCAGGACGACGACGAACAGCCCGGCCGTCGCGAGGGTCCCCTTGACCAGGCTCAGCGACTTCTCCTCCTGGGTGAGCGGGAAGAGGTAGTAGAGCTGGTACGGGTCCCCGTTGGGGTCGTTGACCTGCTTGCCGACGACGAGGCCCGGCTGGGAGTCCTTGGTCGCGTTGTTGTAGGTGATGCGGGTGTAGCTCTGCGCGGCCGTCGTGCTGCTGCCGATCCGCTCGCGCAGCTCGGGGGGCACGCTCCTGCTCCAGTCCACCTCGCCGGAGGCACGCTGTCCCCGGCCGCCCGCGCCGTCCTCGTCGGAGGCCGGGAGGGTCACCACGTCGAAGGCGCCCTGGCCGCCGCTGGACAGCGAGGAGACCAGGTCGCTCATCCACTCGGTGACGTTCTGTGCGGGACGCCCGTCCGCCGTGGCGACATCGTCGCCGGTGCCGCTCGCCGCCTCGTCCGCCCGCTGCTTGGCCACCGCGAATCCGCCCGTGGCCTGGCTCTGGGACGCCTTCACCTTGGCGTCCAGCAGGCCGTTGCGCACCTGCCCGATGACGACGAAGCCCAGCAGCAGGACCACGCCCAACGACATCAACAGCGTCGTGACGACGACCTTGAGTTGGATGTTGCGCCGCCACAGCCGCATGACCGGCAGCAGCGGCCGGCGCACCCACCGCATGAACAGCCGGATGACCGGACTGCCCTGGACCCCGCCCTGGAGCAGCAGCCCGCTCTCCAGGAACCGTCCCCAGCGGGAGCCCGCCTTCTTCCGCCCGACAGACCGCCCCGGGCGGGCCCCGGACCGGCCGGGCGCCGAAGCGGCACTGTCGCCGGACATGTCAGCTCGGTCCTGCCTTGTACCCGACACCACGGACGGTCACCACGATCTCCGGCTTCTCCGGGTCCTTCTCGACCTTGGAGCGCAGCCGCTGCACATGCACGTTGACCAGACGCGTGTCCGCCGCGTGCCGGTAGCCCCACACCTGCTCCAGCAGCACCTCACGCGTGAACACCTGCCACGGCTTGCGCGCGAGCGCGACCAGCAGGTCGAACTCCAGCGGCGTCAGCGCGATCGACTGCCCGTCCCGCTTCACGGAGTGCCCGGCCACGTCGATGACCAGGTCACCGATGGCGAGCTGCTCCGGGGCGGGCTCTTCCGACCTCCTGAGCCGCGCCCGGATCCGGGCCACCAGCTCCTTCGGCTTGAACGGCTTCACGATGTAGTCGTCGGCACCCGACTCCAGGCCCACGACGACGTCGACCGTGTCGCTCTTCGCCGTGAGCATCACGATCGGCACACCGGACTCCGCCCTGATCAGGCGGCACACCTCGATGCCGTCCCGGCCGGGCAGCATCAGATCGAGCAGCACCAGATCGGGCTTGGACTCGCGGAAGGCGGCAAGCGCCTTGTCGCCGTCGGCCACGAAAGACGGCTCGAAACCCTCACCACGCAGCACGATGCCGAGCATCTCGGCAAGTGCGGTGTCGTCGTCGACGACAAGGACTCGTCCCTTCATAAACGACATCATCCCATTCTCATAACAGTGGCGAAGGCAGTGGTGAGGTAGGTCACCGGCCAGTGACCATAGTCGCAGCAAGCGCTACTGTCTGCCCTCGCCCGCCTCCCTTGGTGATCTCGACGACGCGCAGCGGCAGGCCCTCGCCCCGCGAAACGACGAGGTTGCCGGAGCCCGCGCCCCTGCGCACGCGCTCCGGCCGCCACCCGGCTCAGCCCGCCGCCACCCGGCGCGACCGGGCACACACCTCGGCGAGCGCCTCGTCCGTGACCGGGGAAACCGCGCCCTCCTCCGTGACGATCGCCGTCACCAGCTCGGGCGGCGTCACGTCGAACGCCGGGTTGTACGCCTGCGTCCCCAGCGGCGCCACCGGAATGCCACCGCCCGCCTCCGCCCCGGTCACCGGCACCTGCGGCGCCACGAACTCGGTCACCTCATGACCGGCCCGCTGCTCGACCTCGATGGACGCCCCGTCCGGGGTGTCCAGATCCACTGTCGTCACCGGCGCCACCACGATGAACGGCACATGGTGATACCGCGCCAGCACCGCCAGCGGATAGCTCCCGACCTTGTTCGCCACCGAGCCGTCCGCCGTGATGCGGTCCGCCCCGATCAGCACCGCGTCCACCTCCCCGGCGGCGAACAGCGACCCGGCTGCGTTGTCGGTGAGCAGCGTGTACGCCATCCCGCTGCGCGCCGCCTCGTACGCCGTCAGCCGGGCGCCCTGCAACAACGGACGCGTCTCGTCCACCCACAGACGCCGGAGCCGGCCCGCCCGGTGCGCCGCCAGCGCCACCGCGAACGCCGTCCCCTCGCCGCCCGACACCAGCGAACCGGTGTTGCAGTGCGTCAGGATCCGGTGCCCGCCGCCGGGCAGCAGCTCGTCCAGCAGGGCCAGCCCGTGCTCGGCCATCCGCGCACTGGCTTCGGCGTCCTCCCGGTGCAGCTGCCGCGCCGCCGCCAGCGCCGCCGCGGCCGCCTGCCTGATGTCACCGCCCTTGGCGAGCGCGGCCTCGTGGGCCGCCTGTGCCCGGCGCACCCCCACAGCCAGGTTCACCGCGGTCGGCCGGGCGCTCGCCAGCGCGGCGGCGGCCTCGTCCACGTCGAAGCCCCGCACGGCCGCGAGTGCGACGCCGTACGCCCCCGCGATGCCGAGCAGGGGCGCCCCGCGCACGGCGAGCGAGCGGATCGCCTCCACCAGCGCGGGCGCGTCCGTACAGACCAGTTCGACCTCCTCGGCCGGCAGCCTCGTCTGGTCGAGAAGGACCAGAACGGGTCCTTCCGGTGGCTCGTCCCAACGGATCGCCGGGGTCTCGGTCGGCCGCTTGTCATCACCGCTGTACGCGTACTGATCAGCCATGCCGTCAGTCTGCCCCCTAACGCGCGGACAATTGAAGGTACGCAGCCCATACCGCTGCCGGTCACTCCAAGACCACCCCATGGCACGATGGCTGCCAACCTGCCGCCGCGACCGCGGACGGGCACCGTGAAGGAGCGACGATGAACGACACTCCGGGCTGGGCCTCGCCCGGATCCGCCCCGTCCGACGGGCAGAAGCCGGACGCGTCCGGCCCTCCCGAGCCCGCCGACCGCCCGGGCCCTGCCGAACCCGCCGACCGCCCGGGCCCTGCCGAACCCGCCGACCGCCCGGGCCCTGCCGAGTCCGCCGACCGCCCCGGCCCCGCACAGCCCGCGGACCAGCCGGGCCAGCCGGCCCAGGCCCCGCAGGGCCCCGGCCCGCAGTGGTCCAAGGACCAGCCGCCACCCGCCCAGTGGTCCGCCCCCAGCGGCTCCGGAGGCCCGGCCGTCCCCGGCCAGGCTCCTCCGCCCCCGCCGCCCGGCCCGGGCTGGGGCACCCAACCCCCCGGCGGATACGGCCCCGGCGGTCCCGGAGGCTACGGCCCCGGCGGTCCAGGAACCCCCGGCGGATACCCGGGCCCTGGCGGCCCCGGAGGCTACGGCGGCTGGGGCAACGCCTGGGGCGGCCCCCCGCCCGCTGCCAAGCCCGGTGTGATCCCGCTCCGCCCGCTCGGCGTGGGCGAGATCCTCGACGGCGCCGTCTCCACCATGCGCACCTACTGGCGCACGGTCCTCGGCATCTCCCTGACCGTCGCGGTCATCACCGAGATCATCGTCGTGCTGTTCCAGGGCCTCGTCCTGGACGACTCCAGCACCGCCGCCCTCAACGACCCCAGCGCCACCCTCAGCGAACTGAGCCGCGCCATGGGCGACGCCATGCTCAACTCCACCGTCGTCTTCGTCATCTCCCTGGTCGGCACGGTCATCGCGACCGCGCTGCTCACGACCGTCACCAGTCGCGCCGTGCTCGGCAAGTCGGTGACCATCGGCGAGGCCTGGCGGGACGCCCGCCCCCAGGTCGTCAAACTCTTCGGCCTCATCTGCCTGCTGCTGCTCATCACCGCGGGCATCGTCACCGTCGGCACCCTGCCCGGCATCCTCATCGCCGCCGCTGGCAGCACCGGGGCGGGCGTCGCCCTGACCATACTGGGCGTCATCGGCGCCGGCATCGTCGCCCTCTGGCTGATGATCCGCTTCTCCCTGGCCTCGCCCGCCCTGATGCTGGAGAAGCAGGGCATCAAGAAGGCCATGAGCCGCTCCACGAAGCTCGTCCGGGGCACCTGGTGGCGGATCTTCGGCATCCAGCTGCTCGCCACGATCATCGCGAACGTCGTCGCCTCGATCATCGTCATCCCGTTCACCTTCCTCGCCGCGGCCCTCAGCGGCAACGGCGTCACCGGCTGGCTCAACAGCGGCGGCTCCGGCCTCGGCTGGACCTTCCTCATCGTCAGCGGCATCGGCGCGGTGATCGGCTCCATGATCACGTTCCCGATCACGGCCGGCGTCACCGTGCTCCTCTACATCGACCAGCGCATCCGCCGCGAGGCCCTCGACCTCGAACTGGCCCGCGCCGCCGGTGTCCAGGGCTACGGCTCCACCGCCCCCGGCGCCGTCCCGGGGAGCTGATGCCGTGAGCTGGGCGGGGGACGTTCTCACATCGGCGCTGCCAGGCGCCGCCATACGCACACTGCTGCGCGCCGACGGCACGTCCGTACTGTCGTCGGCACGCTCCGCCGACGAACCGCCCCTCACCATCCCGCGCGACCCCGCGCGCGAGGCGGCCCGGCGCGAGCTGTCGAAGCGGATGTACCACGAGGACGACCCCAGCCTGTTCCAGCGCGCCCTCGACGCCTTCTGGGACTGGCTCGACAAACTGTTCAACGCCGCCTCGACCGCCACGCCCGGCGGCACACTCGGCCTGGCCGTCATCATCCTGGCCGTCGTCGCCGTACTGGCCGCCCTGTGGTGGCGCCTGGGCAGCCCGCGCCGCCAACCCACCTCGTCCGCCACCCTGTTCGACGACCGCCCCCGCAGCGCCGCCGACCATCGCGCCGCCGCCGAGGCACACGCCGCCCAGGGCCACTGGAACCAAGCCGTCCAGGAACGCATGCGCGCCCTCGTCCGTGCCCTGGAGGAACGCGCCCTCCTGGACGTCCGCCCCGGCCGCACCGCCGACGAGGCCGCCGCCGAAGCCGGCCGGGCCCTGCCCGCCCACACCGACCGACTGCGCGCCGCCGCCCGCGACTTCGACGACGTGACATACGGCGGCCGGTCGGCGACCGAGCAGTCGTACCACCGCATCGAAGAACTCGACCGCGACCTGGAACGCACCAAGCCCCAGCTCGCCACGAGCAGCGCCCCCACCACGGCCCCCCACACCCGCCAGGGAGCCGCCGAATGACCACCGAGGCCACCCTCCAGCCCACCTCGGCCTCGCCCACCGCCCGCCAGGTCTGGACCCGCGCGCGCGGCATCGCGCTCGCCCTCGTACTGCTCCTGGTGGGGGCCATCGCCATCGCCGTGCTCCGCTCCGACGCCCGCCACGGCGAACTCGACCCGCGCTCCGCCGACCCCAACGGCAGCCGCGCAGTCGCCGAACTCCTCGCCGACCGGGGCGTGGACACACGCGTGGTCACCACCCTCGACGAGGCAGCCGCCGCAGCAGGCCCGGACACGACCCTCCTGGTCGCCGTTCCCGACCTGCTGACCCGCAGTCAGCAGTCCCGCCTGCACAACGCGTTCGCCGACTCCCGCGGCCGCACCGTCCTGGTCGCCTCCGGCAGCGCGTCCGTCGAGCGACTCGCCCCCGGCGTCACCGCCGACCCCGCCACCAGCCTCGACTCCACGCTCTCCCCCGACTGCCGGCTGCCCGCCGCCCGGCGCGCGGGCACCGCCGACACGGGCGGCGTCCGCTACACCACCACCCACCTCGACGCCGACGCGTGCTACCCCAGCGAGCGCCTGGCCACCCTGCTGCGCATCCCGGACGCGACCGGGGACGGCGACACCGTCGTCCTCGGCGCGCCCGACATCCTCCTCAACGACCGCCTCGACAAGCAGGGCAACGCCTCGCTCGCCCTCCAACTCCTCGGCTCCCGCCCCCATCTGGTCTGGTACCTCCCCTCGCTCTCCGACACGTCGGCCACCGGCACCGACGACGAACGCAGCTTCTTCGACCTGATGCCCTCGGGCTGGCTCTGGGGCACCCTGCAACTCTTCATCGCCGCAGCCCTGGCCGCCCTCTGGCGGGCACGCCGGCTCGGCCCCCTCGTGCCCGAAAAACTCCCCGTGGCGATCCGCGCCTCCGAAACCGCCGAAGGCCGAGCCCGCCTCTACCGCAAGTCCGACGCCCGCGACCGCGCGGCCAACGCTCTTCGCTCCGCCACCCGCACCCGCCTCGCCCCCCTCACAGGCGTCCCCGTCACCCAGGCGCACACGCCCGAGGCCCTGCTCCCCGCCCTGTCCGCCCACCTCCACGGCGACGGACAGGACCTGCGCACCCTGCTCTTCGGACCCCCGCCCAGCGACGACGCAGCACTCATCGCACTCGCCGACCAACTCGACGCCCTCGAAAGAGAGGTACGCCGTCCATGATGGACCCGACCACTGACAACGCCGGGCAGACCGGGGACCCGGGCGCCGCCCGAGCCGCCCTGGAGGCCCTGCGCGCCGAGATCGCCAAGGCCGTGGTCGGCCAGGACCCCGCCGTGACCGGCCTCGTCGTCGCCCTGCTCTGCCGCGGCCACGTCCTCCTCGAAGGCGTCCCCGGCGTCGCCAAGACCCTCCTGGTCCGCGCCCTCGCCTCCGCCCTCGAACTCGACACCAAACGCGTCCAGTTCACCCCCGACCTGATGCCCAGCGACGTCACCGGATCCCTGGTCTACGACACCCGAAGCGCCGAGTTCTCCTTCCAACCCGGCCCCGTCTTCACCAACCTCCTCCTCGCCGACGAGATCAACCGCACACCCCCCAAGACCCAGTCGTCCCTCCTGGAAGCCATGGAAGAACGCCAGGTCACCGTCGACGGCACCCCTCGCACCCTCCCCGACCCGTTCCTGGTCGCCGCGACCCAGAACCCGGTGGAGTACGAGGGCACCTACCCCCTCCCCGAAGCCCAGCTGGACCGCTTCCTCCTCAAACTCACCATCCCCCTCCCCTCCCGCCAGGACGAGATCGACGTCCTCACCCGCCACGCCGAGGGCTTCAACCCACGCGACCTGCACGCCGCCGGCGTACGCCCCGTGGCGGGCCCAGCCGACCTCGAGGCAGCACGCGCCGCCGTCGCCAAGACGACGATCTCCCCGGAGATCACCGCCTACGTGGTCGACATCTGCCGCGCCACCCGCGAGTCGCCGTCCCTCACCCTCGGCGTCTCCCCCCGAGGCGCCACGGCTCTCCTGGCCACCGCCCGCGCCTGGGCCTGGCTGACCGGCCGCGACTACGTCATCCCCGACGACGTGAAGGCCCTCGCCCTCCCCACCCTCCGCCACCGCGTACAACTCCGTCCGGAGGCCGAAATGGAAGGCGTGACGGCCGACTCCGTCATCAACGCGATCCTCGCCCACGTCCCCGTCCCCCGCTGATGGCACTCACCGGACGCGCCGCCCTCCTGGCAGCCCTGGGCTCCCTCCCCGTAGGCATCTGGGAACCCAGCTGGACGGGCATCCTGGCGGTCAACGCACCCTTGGCCGTGGCCTGCGCCTGCGACTTCGCCCTGGCCGCCCCCGTACGACGCCTGGGTCTCAGCCGCTCCGGCGACACGTCCGTACGCCTCGGCGACACCGCGGACGTGACCCTGACCATCACCAACCCGACCCGCCGCCCCCTGCGTGCCCGCCTCCGCGATGCCTGGCCACCGAGCGCCTGGCAGCCAGGCATGGAAACAACGGCCTCCCGCCACCGCCTCACGGTCCCCGCGGGCGAACGCCGACGCGTGACGACCCGCCTGCGCCCCACCCGCCGGGGCGACCGCCAGGCTGACCGTGTCACCATCCGCTCGTACGGCCCTCTCGGCCTCTTCTCCCGCCAGGGCACCCACAAGGCCCCCTGGACCGTACGTGTCCTGCCCCCCTTCACCAGTCGCAAGCACCTGCCCTCCAAATTGGCCCGCCTCCGCGAACTGGACGGCCGCACAAGCCTGCTCACCCGCGGCGAGGGAACCGAATTCGACAGCCTGCGCGAGTACGTCCCCGGCGACGACACCCGCTCCATCGACTGGCGCGCCACAGCCCGCCAGTCCGCGGTCGCCGTACGCACCTGGCGCCCGGAACGCGACCGCCACGTCCTCCTGGTCCTCGACACCGGCCGCACCTCGGCAGGCCGCGTGGGCGACGCACCCCGCCTCGACGCCTCCATGGACGCGGCCCTCCTGCTCGCGGCCCTCGCCTCACGCGCCGGCGACCGCGTCGACCTCCTCGCCTACGACCGCAAGGTCCGCGCCCTCGTCCAGGGTCGCACCGCAGGCGATGTCCTTCCGTCCCTGGTCAACGCGATGGCCACGCTCGAACCCGAGCTCGTCGAAACGAACGCCCGAGGCCTCACGGCCACAGCCCTGCGCACGTCCCCCCGCCGCTCTCTGATCGTGCTCCTCACGACCCTGGACGCGGCCCCCATCGAAGAGGGCCTCCTCCCGGTCCTCTCCCAGCTCACCCAGCGCCACACGGTCCTGCTGGCATCAGTAGCGGACCCGCACATCAGCGAAATGGCGAAGGCCCGCGGAAACGTCGACGCCGTCTACGAGGCAGCCGCAGCCGCCCAGGCCCAGTCCGAACGTCACCGCACGGCAGAACAGCTCCGCCGCCACGGGGTGACGGTCGTGGACGCGACACCCGACGATCTGGCGCCGGCATTGGCGGACGCGTATTTGGCATTGAAGGCAGCTGGACGCCTATGACGTTTAGGGCCCCTCGGAAGAGGGCCCCAAAACGCAGAAAACCCCCGCATCCGAAGATGCGGGGGTTTTCCTAATAATTGTTCGGCGGCGTCCTACTCTCCCACAGGGTCCCCCCTGCAGTACCATCGGCGCTGTAAGGCTTAGCTTCCGGGTTCGGAATGTAACCG
>NZ_JBEXSR010000024.1:0-126832 GCF_040613735.1 Streptomyces sp. NPDC006235 | reverse complement strand
TCACCGGTGGCCGGGTTGTCGACGGCCAGCGTCCGGCCGGACTCCGCGTCCTGCCAACCACCGCCGATGAACAACTGCTTGGGAACATCACGGACAACAGTCATCTCGAGGTCTCCTTGTATGCGTAGAGGTGCGCTGCCGCACGGTCAGCGGATGCGGTCCAGCGTCTTGTAGTAGGCGCCCGCGAAGGGCAGGAACCAGGCGGTGCCGTTGTAGAGGGGGATGCGGGGCGGGGCCAGGTCGCGCACCGGGCTGACCTCGGGGTGGCCGTCCATCACCTCGGCCATGACCTGCCCCATGTGCGTGGCCATCTGCACGCCGTGGCCCGCGTATCCCATGGAGTAGTAGACGCCGTCCTCGGTCTGCCCGGCGTGCACGATGCGGTCCATGGCGAAGCCGACGGAGCCGCCCCACACGTACTCGACCTTCGTCCGGGCGAGCTGCGGGAAGATCTCGCACATCTCACGGAACAGCACGGCCCCGCTCTTCTTGTCCGAGGTGGGGTCGGACGGTGCGAAGCGGGCGCGGCCGCCGAACAGCAGCCGGTTGTCCGGGGTGAGCCGGAAGTAGTGGCAGACCTGGTTGGAGTCGACGATGAGGCGGGCCTTGGGGATGATGTCCCGGGCGAGCTGCTCGCCGAGCGGCTCGGTCACGATGATGAAGCTGCCCAGGCAGACCTGCTGGCGGCGCAGCCACGGGAAGTTCTTGTCGGTGTAGGCGTCGGTGGCCATCATGACCTGCCCGGCGCGGATCACACCGCGCTCGGTGCTGACCTCGAAACGGCCGGCTGCGGTCCGCCGGACGCCGATGGCCGCGTTGCGCTCGTGGATCTCGACACCGGTGCGCTCACACGCCTCGGCCATGCCGCGCACGAAGCGGCCGACGTGCAGCGCGGCGCTGAACGGGTCGAGCAGGCCGCCGTGGTAGGCGTCGGATCCGATCTCGGAACGCAGCTCGGACTTGCTGACCAGTGTGGTCTCGTGGCCGAAGTACTTGGCCAGGTCGCGCTGTTGGGCCTTCTTGCCCTCGAAGTGCGCGGGGCGGGAGGCCACGCCCAGGCGGCCGACGCGGTTGAACTGGCAGTCGATGGACTCCTCGTTCACGAGCCGCTCGACGGTGTCCACGGCCTCGCCGTAGGAGTTGTAGATCTCACGGGCCCGCTCGAGGCCGTACCGGCGGATGGCCTGGTTCACGCCGATCGTGAAGCCCAGGTTCGCCATGCCGCCGTTGCGCGCCGAGGCGCCGGAGCCGATCTGGCCCTTCTCCACGAGCGTGACACGGGCGCCCTTGCGGGCGGAGTGCAGGGCGGTGGACAGACCCGTCAGGCCGGCGCCGACGACCACCACGTCGGTGTCCTCGGTCAAGGGCTTGCCGGACCGGTCCGGGAACGCCCCGGCGGTTTCGATCCAGTAGGGAATCGTCTTCATTGCGGGTCTCCTGCGAGGAAGTTTTCGGGGGGATACCGGCCGGGCACCTGCTCGGGGGCCCGGCCGACGGCGCTGTCAGCGGGTGGCACGGCCCGTACCGGCGCACGGCTCAGGTGAGGGGTTCGACGGGCAGGACGCCGCCTTGGCTGTTGCGGTGGCCGCCGAGTTTGCGGACGAGGGCGACCAGGGCGAGGGCCAGGATGGCCAGGGCGATCAGGACGGCGCTGACCGCGGTGACGGTCGGGTCGACGTCGAACTGCAGGGCGTTGAACACGAGCACCGGCAGGGTGCGGGTGTCGGGTGTCGACATGAACTGGGCGATGAAGAACTCGTCGAAGCTGGTGATGAACGAGAACACCGCTGCCGCGATCAGGCCGGGGGTGGCCAGGGGGAAGGTGATGCGCCGGGCGATGGTCATGCGGCTGGCGCCCATGCTGGCCGCGGCGTCTTCGAGCCGTTCGTCGATGCCCTTCAGGGTGGAGATCATGATGAGGACCGCGATCGGTGCGGCCAGCACCGTGTGCCCGAGGGCGATGGCCAGGGGGCTGCCGAGCATGCCGACGGGTTCGAAGAACAGGAACAGTCCGAGGGCGATGACGACTTGGGGGATGAGCATGGGGGCCAGGACCAGTCCGTAGACGGCCGCGTGCAGCGGGAGCCGGCCCCGGGCCAGGGCGGTGGCGGCGGTGACGCCCAGGATCAGGGAGAACACCGTGGTCAGGGCGGCGACCAGGCTGGACAGGGCGATGGAGGTGGCCCAGTCGCTGCCGGGTGCGGCCATCTGCTCGTACCAGCGGGTGCTGTACTCCTTGGGCGGGAAGGTGCCGATGCCGTCGGCGCCGAAGGAGGTGACCAGGATGATGACGATGGGCATGGCCAGGAAGAGCAGGATGGCGGTGGCGCTCAGGCCGCGGCCGATGTGTCCGGCTCGGGTGGCGGGCAGTTCCATCATGAGCTGCTCCTTCGTGCGTGTGCCTTCTTGCGGCGGAGCTTGGCCAGACCGAGCACGCCCAGCCCGGCGAAGGTGAGCAGCAGCAGGATCACGCCGAAGGCGGCGGCGGAGTTCCACTGGTCCTGCTTCATCACCTGCTGGTCGATCAGCGCCGCGACGACGGTCTGCTTGTCGCCGCCCATCAGGGCGGGGGTGATGTAGTAGCCCAGGCAGAGGATGAAGCTGAGCAGCCCCGCCGTCCCCACGCCGGGCGCCACCAGGGGCAGATAGACACGGCGGAAGATGGTCGGGCGGGACGCGCCGAACCCGGCGGCCGCGGCGAGCAGCCGGCGGTCGACGCCGCGCATCACACCCTGCAGGATCAAGACCGTGTACGGGAGCATCACGGAGGTGGTGCCGATGACCACACCGGTCTCGTTGTAGAGCAGCGAGTACGGCGCGCCCGGGGCGTGCACGGAGGTGGCCAGCGTGTTGATGAAGCCGTGATCACCGAGCATGATGATCCAGCCGTAAGTGCGCACCAGGGCACTGATGAAGTGCGGCACCACCACGATCAGCATGGCCAGCGCGGCGAAGACGGGCCGCATCCGGGCGATGGCGTGCGCGAGCACGAAGCCCACCAGCAGACTGAGCACGGCGGTCTCCGCGGAGATCCGCAGGGTGGAGATCAGCACGGACAGGTTCACGCCGCTGAGGGCGTCGGCGTACCAGTGCAGGGTGAAGCCGCCACCGTCGCCCTTGAGGCTGAGGGAGAGCACCCCGATGATCGGGTAGACGAACAACACCAGCAGGAACACCGTGACGGGGACGGCGTTGACCAGCGCGATCCGTGAACGGTGCCCGCGCTTCTCGGACGTCTTCACACGCACCTTGGCGGGTGCGACAGCGGTGCCGGCCACGGCTCACCCCCCGTCCGTCGCGTCGAAGACACTGACGTCGGCACGGTCGGCGGTCACACAGACCCGCTCGCCCGTGCGCGGCGGAGCCAGGGCGGTCTCGATCCGCAGCGGCGGCGTCCCCGGAGCGGCACCGTCCAGGCGGACCGAGATCCGGGTCAGCGAGCCGACGTAGACGGCCGTCTCGACGGTGCCGGTACAACAGCCTTCCTCGGCACTGACGAGGCGCAGCTTGCCCGGCCGGACCGCTGCCCGGACCCGCTGCCCCGGAACACAGGGGTGCTCTCGGGCTGTGAGCACACCGCCGGTGTCGAGGCGCACCCGGGTGCAGCCGTCCGCGGTCGGCTCCTCCACCTTGCCGTCGAGGAAGTTGGCGGCGCCGAGGAAGTCGGCGACAAAGGGGGTGCGGGGGCGTTCGAACAGGCCGCGAGGGGTGTCGAACTGCTCGATGCGGCCGTCCTTCATGATGGCGATCCGGTCGGACAGGACCAGGGCTTCCTCCTGATCGTGCGTCACATAGACGACGGTCAGGCCCAGTTCGCGCTGGATGGTCTTGATCTCGGTCTGCATCTGGTCGCGCAGCTTCTTGTCCAGCGCGCCGAGCGGTTCGTCCATCAGCACGATCGGCGGGCGGTAGACCAACACCCGGCACAGGGCGACACGCTGCTGCTGACCACCGGACAGCTCACGCGGCTTGCGGCCGGCGAACTTCGACAGCCCGGCCGCCTCCAGCGTCTCCCCGACCCGGCGGCGGATCTCCGCCTTGGACACCCCGCGCAGTTGCAGAGGGAAGGCGACGTTCTCCTCGACGGTCATGTGCGGGAAGAGCAGGTACTGCTGGAAGACGAAACCGAAGTCGCGCTTGCCCGGGTTGAGTTTGGTGATGTCCCGGCCGTCGACGGTGATGCCGCCGGAGTCGGGTTCGGTGAACCCGGCCAGCATCATCAGGGTGGTGGTCTTGCCGGAGCCGGAGGAGCCGAGGAAGGTGACGAACTCGCCGGCCGCGATCTCCATGTCCACACCGTCGACCACCGTCGTCCCGCCGTAGGACTTGCGCAGCCCCGTCACCGACAGCGACTTGCCCGTCGGTGAGGCGGAGCTCGGGGCCAGGGCAGCGGCGAGGTCGTCGGCGGACAGCTTTCCGGCGGTCGGACTCTGAGTACGCTCAGGCATCGGCCCACTCCTGCCAGCGCTTGGTGACAGCGTCACGGTTCTTCTCCCACCAGGCGACATCCGCGTCGAACCCGGTCTTGAGGTTCTGCGGCGAGGTCGGCAGCGTGGCCAGGACATCCTCAGAGAGCAGCTTCGTCGCCGCCGGCACGACCGGGCCGTGCGGGAAGAGCTTGGCGAAGGCCGCCTGCACCTCGGGACGCAGCGAGAAGTCGATCAGCTTGTAGGCCGCGTCCGTGTTGTCCGCGCCCTTCGGGATGCCCCAGCCGTTGGTCATCCTGCGGGCGCCGTTCCACTGGTAGGCGACCGGCTGCCCCTGCTTGATCAGCTCGTCCGCGCGACCGCCCCACAGGCTGGTCGCGACGACCTCCTTGCGGCCCAGCAGCACCGCCGGCAGGGCACCGGTGTTCCAGAACTTCTTCACGTCACCGCGGATCCGCGACATCGCCCTGAAGGCCCGGTCCACATCCAGCGGGTACAGCTTGTCCAGCGGCACACCGTCGGCCAGCAGCGCGAACTCCAGCTCCGGCAGATCCACCTCCGCGCTCTGCAGGGAGCGGGAGCCGCTGAAGGCGTCCGTGTTCCAGAAGTCGGCCCAGCTCTTCGGGACACGCTTGAGGCTGTCCGTGCGGTAGGCCATCAGGCTCGCCCAGACGTTCTTGCCGACCGCGTGCTCCGGCAGGTTGTGCTCCGCGATCCCGGCGCCCTTGGCACTCTTCAGCCGGTCATGGTCGATGGGCTCCAGACACTCCTGCCCCACCATCTTCTGGAAGATCAGCAGCGAGTTGTCCATCAGGTCCACCTGAGGGCGGCCCTGCTTGACCTGGGCGATGATCTGCGCCGACTGGTAGTTGACCGTGGTGACCGTGATGCCGGTCTCCTTGGTGAACGGCTCGTAGATCGCCTTGGTGAGAGCGTCGTTGTAGGTGCCGCCGCTGTTGCTGACGACGAGCCGGTTCTTCCCGCCGCCCGAGCCGCGGCTTTCGCTGTTGCCCATGAGGGTGCCGCAGCCGGTCACCGCGGTGGCGGCGGCCAGCGCGCCTGCGGTGCGGAGTACGGTTCTGCGTCCTATCCGGTTTGCTTCCATCGGGCGCCTCCTGGTGGTGGGTGTGGGTTCGGGGGAACGGAAAACGCTGGGGGGTGGGGTGGGGTCTTCGGGGCTGTCCGTGCGGGCGGTGTGCGTCGCGCGTCAGATGCCGAGCATGGTGTTGAGCTCGTCCAGGGACTTCACCGTCACGTAGTCGTATCCGTGGGTGACCGGGTCGTAGCCGCGGTCCAGCAGGATGAGGTTGCGGAAGCCCATGTCGTGCATCGGCATGTGGTCGTAGCGGGTGTGCGAGGCGACGTGCACGAAGTCCTCGGGGGAGGCGTCGAGCTGGTCGAGCATGTACTCGAACGCGGCGTAGCGGGGCTTGTAGTAGCCGGCCTGCTCCGCGGTGAAGACCGCGTGGAAGTCCGCGCCGAGCCGGGGCACGCTCTCCTCCAGGAAGGCGTCGTCCCCGTTGGACAGGATCACCAGCTTGTAGTTCTCGCCCATCTTCTTCAGCGGTTCCGGCACGTCGGCGTGCGGGCCCCAGCTGCGCACGGCGTCGGCGAACCGCTTGCCCGCGTCCGGGGCGGCCTTCACACCCCACTTGCGGCAGACCCGCTCGAAGGAGTCCTGCAGCACCTGCTCGTAGGGGTAGTACTCGCCGCGCACCTGGTCGTAGCGGTAGCCGCGGAACTCCCGGACGAACTGGTCCCAGTGCTCTGCGGGGATCTGGTCGCCGACGAGTTCCCGCGTGATGGGGGTCATCGGCCACTCGATCAACGTGCCGTAGCAGTCGAACGAGACGTACTTCGGGCGGAACTGAAGCGAGGGAATGGGCATGAGGATGCTCCTGTCTTGGCTGCGGGGAACTGGTGATGGCCGGTGCGCGCCTTTTCGGGCACGCCTGAGGCGGACTTGCCGGAGTGGAAGGGGAGGTTGCCGGATTCAGGCGGCGCCGGCGCCGGCCGGTGCGAGGAAGTCGATGGGGTGTTCCGTGGTGCCGTCGAGTGCCAGGTCGGCGGCGATCTCGCCCATGGCCGGCGAGAGTTTGAAGCCGCTGCCGGAGAATCCGGCCATGACGATGACGTCGTCCTCGCCGGGGAGATGACCGACGAGCGGGTTTCCGGACTCGGTGTAGCCCTCCATGTAGACCGACAGCCTGATGGGGTCGGGGTTCAGATCGGGCATCAGCTCGCCGATGAGCTCGCGGAAGGTGGCGAGTTCCTCCGGGCGGACCGTGCGGTCGACCCGTTCGGGGTCGGGTACCGGCAGATAACGGGCGAGGGAGAGGCCCAGCTTGACGGAGATGCCGTCCGGCGACGGGAGCCCGTAGCAATCGTGCGGTGCGCTGCGCACGAAGGCGGGGGCGCCGCCCGCGAACCAGTCGTGGCGGGTGGGGATGTGCCAGGAGCTGATCAGCCGGCGGATGTCCACGGACCGTGGGAGGTCCGGGAGCAGGGTGTTGATCCAGGGGCCCACGGTCACCACGGCGGTGTCGACGTGGTCCGTGCCCTGGTCGGTGACGATGTGCACTCCGCCGCCCGCCGCGGGGACGATCTCCCGCACCGGGGTGTAGCGGTGCAGCCGGGCGCCGAGCTGTTCGGCGCGGGCGGCCGCCGCCTGGACCGACGCCTCGGGCCTGATGATGGCGCCCTCGCGGTCGAGCACGGCCGTGTGCCCGTCCGGAAGGCGATGCTGCGGGTAGCGGCGGGCGAGTTCCTCGCGGTCCAGGACCTCATGAGCCAGCCGGTGGGTGGAGCTGGCGGAGAGGAGGAGGCGCATCGACGGCGAGGCCGTCTCGCCCATCACCAGGCATCCGCTGCGGCGTCGCAGCGAGAGGCCGGTTTCGCGCTGGAGCCGGTCCCACATCCGGTCGGCGAGCCCCAGCAGCGGAATGTACCCGGGGTCACCGAGGTGTACGGCACGGAAGATGCGGCTCTCGCCCCCGGCCGCGCCGCGGTCGTGACCCGGCGCGTACCGGTCGTAGCCGATGACCTCGGCCCCGCGGGCGGCAAGTCGCCACATGACCTGGCTGCCCATGCTGCCGGCACCGATCACGGCGACGCGCTTCGGGATGCGCATGAGGTCGCTCCTTTCGCCGGGTGCGGCCTGGGTGTCAGTGGTGCCCCGGCACGGTGGGGACACCGTGCGGACCCCTTCGTTTCGGGTCCCTTGGGGATGGCGTTCACTCTCGACCCCGGCGAACCCGCAGGTCAACCCACACTCTGTTCCGCCTCGGGACCTTATCGAGACGATGTGTCACGGCGAGCTCGCCGGACACGGAAAGTGCCTTGCCCCTCTTGCCACGGTGATGTGCCGGTGCGAAGGTGACCCCCGATACCTCGGACGAAAGCACTCCCTATGCCGCCCAAACGTCCCGCAACCGGGCACTTCCCGACCATCACGGAGGTTCTGAGCCTCCCTGTGCTGGCAGAGGGGATGCCGCGCGTGCTGGCCGGTGAGGCGCAGCTGAACCGTGCGGTGCGCTGGGTGCACGTCACCGAACTGCTCAACCCCGCCGATTTCCTCGAGGGCGGCGAGCTGGTCCTGACGACCGGGATGCCCTATCCCGAGGACCCGTCCGAGTTGCGTGGCTACGTCGACCAACTCGCCGACGTCGGCGCGGCCGGCCTGATCGTGGAGCTCGGGTACCGGTACGGGAAGGTGCCCGACGAGCTGGTGGCGGCCTGCCGCGCCCGTGAGGTGCCGCTGGTCGAGCTGGCCCGCGGCGTCCGGTTCATCGACGTCACGCAGACGGTGCACGCGCTCATCCTCGACGCCCAGGGGGCGCTGCTGCGCCGCGGCAAGGACATCCAGGACATCTTCACCGCCCTGACGCTGCGGGGCGCGAGCCCCGAGGAACTGGTGCACACCACCGCCGAGCTCACCGGGGCCCCCGTGGTGCTGGAGGACCTCACCCACCGGGTCCTGATGTGCGAACTGCTCGGCCGGCCGTACGAGCCGGTGGTGTCGGCCTGGTCCCGGCGTTCCCGGGCCACCCCGACCCTGGAGAAGATCACGCCGAGCGGCCCGGAGGGGTGGCTGATCGCGCCCGTGCAGGACCACCAGGGGCCGTGGGGGCGGCTGGTCCTGCTGGAGGGCCGGCTGAACCCGGAGCCGGACCCGGAACACGTGCTGGTCCTGGAGCGTGCGGCGGTGGCCCTGAGCATGGCGCGGCTGGCGGGGCCGGCCTGGTGGGAGCGCCGGGCCCACCGCTCGGTGCTGCGGGACCTGTACGAACGGCGTTTCCGCTCCCCCGCGGACGCCCGCGCACGCGCCGAGGCACTCGGTCTGCCGACCCTCGGGCACCGCCTCTTCGCCGTGGTCATCCGCCATGCGCACACCGGTACCGGGGAGCACCTCGACGAGCGGATCGCGAAGGTGATGGCGCAGACGGGCATCCGCGCCCTGGTCGGCGAGACGGCGCCGGGGCGGATCGGCGTCCTCCTCGCCCTGGCGCAGGCCAGCGCCTGGCAGCCGGTCGCCGAGCGGATGGGCCGTCTCTGCCGCGAGGAGCTCGGCCCGGAGGTCGTCGTCGCCGTCGGCCCGGGCGTGACCGACCTCTCCGGGATCGCCCGGTCGTGGCAGGAGGCCGAGCAGACGGCCGAGGCCATCACGCCCGCCTCACCCGACCGCTGGTTCTACGTCCCCGCCGACGTCCGGCTGCCGGAGCTCCTGGGCGTGCTGCGGGAGGACGTCCGCCTCCAGCGGTACGCGGAACGCCAGCTCACGCGCCTCATCGAGCACGACGACCGCAACGGCGGCGACCTGCTCCCGGCACTGCGCGCGTATCTGACGGCGGCCGGGAACAAGTCGGTCGCGGCGAAACAGGCCGGCATGTCCCGGCAGGCGTACTACCAGCGCCTCCACACCATCGAACGGCTCCTCGGCTGTGATCTGGAGTCGGGCCTGCAGTGCACGTCCCTGCACGTCGCGGTGCTGGTGCTGGACGCCCGGGCGGCGACGCCCGGCGCGTGACGATGCCCCCGTCACTCCTCTCTTCCCCATAGGCCACCCCCGCCACCCCCGCCACCCACGCCACCGACGCCTCCCGGATCTTTCCGGGAGGCGTCGGACGCGCCCCCTTGCCAACGGCCGACGACCCCCACATTATCGTACGAGCGTAAGACTTACGGTCGTAATGCAAGGCAGGAGAGCTCGTGATGTCGAGAACTCAGCCGGTGGCGCTCGTGACAGGTGCCACATCGGGAATCGGCAAGGAAACGGCCCGCGCCCTGGCCTCGGCGGGTTTCGAGGTGATCGGAACCAGCCGCAAGACCTCCGGACTCACGCCGCCCGCCGGTGTGACGTACCTCGATCTCGACGTGGCCGACGACGACTCGGCCACCGCCGCCGTCGCGGAGGTGATCGACCGGTTCGGACGCATCGACGTCCTGGTCAACAACGCAGGCGTCGGCTCGGCGGGCGCCGTCGAGGAGAACTCCCTCAACCAGGCCCAGAGCATCCTGAACATCAACGTCCTGGGTGTCATCCGCATGACGAAGGCCGTCCTGCCGCACATGCGCGCCCAGGGCGGCGGACGCGTCATCAACATCTCGTCCGTCCTCGGCGTCGCCCCTCAGCCGTTCATGGCCCTCTACGTGGCGTCCAAGCACGCCGTCGAGGGCTACTCCGAGTCGCTTGACCACGAGGTCCGCGAGCACGGCGTCCGGGCCCTCCTCGTCCAGTCCGCCTACACCAAGACCAGCTTCGAGACGCCGAACTGCTCGGCCGCGTGCCACCGTCTACGCCGGCGCCCGCAACCCCGACCAGGTCGACCTGCCCGGCGCCAAGCCGATCGCTCTCGACATCACCGACCCCGCCTCCGTCGCGGCCGCCGCCCGGGCCACCGGCCACGTGACCATCCTGATCAACAACGCGGGGTCCTCCACCGGCGCCGACCTGCTCACCGCCGACCTGGACGACATCCGCCTGGAGATGGACACCCACTACTTCTGCACCCTCTCGGTGGCCCGCGCCTTCGCACCCCAGATCGCGGTGGGCGGCGGCGGCACGATCCTCAACATCCTGTCGGCCCTGTCCTGGGTCAGCTTCCCGCAGTTCGGCGCCTACTGCGCCGCCAAGTCCGCCGAGTGGTCACTCACCAACGCCCTGCGCCTGCAACTCGCCGACCAGGGCATCCGAGTGGCCGGCCTGCACGTCGGCTACATGGACACCGACATGGTCCGGGCAGTCGACCCGGCCAAGTCGGACCCCGCCGACATCGCGCGGATCACCATCGACGGCATCGCCGCCGGCGCCTACGAGATCCTCGCGGACAACGCCTCGCGCCAGGCACAGACCGCCTTGACCGGAGGCGTCTCCGCGCTCTACCCGCAGCTCCCCTGAGGGCCGACCGCCCAGGAATCCGCACCGAGCCCGGTGCGTACCGATGCTCGCCGGCGCACGCCATGCCCGTCACCCGCCGGCATCCACGTCCACTGATCCGTTCGGCGGGGCCGTCGGCGGCGTCGCCGGCGGCGGTCTTCTCCGTCCAGGGCGACTACGGGTCGGCTTCACCGTTCGTGGACGGGCTGGTCCCGGCGCTCTGGGCCGGGACCGATGCGGTCGACCTGGCTGCGGCCCTGGCTTGCTGATGACCGGACAGCGCAAAGCAGACGGCCCGACTGCCGGCCTTGTCACCGCGGTAGGCACTCCGGCCGGCGCCACGGCCGCGGCCTGAAACCCGGCGCGAGGGGCGGCGCCCGACCCGGACGGACGGGGGCCCCGATACTCAGCTCACTCGGGCGACCTCATCCGAAAGGCCGGTCCGGGGATGCTCTCGATGTCCTTCGCTTCCACCGGGTGGCCTCGCTCGCAGCTAATCCGGACGTCGACCGGCGCGCCGCACTCACGGTGTCGCGCCAGTACCGCCGGCCCCTCCGGGTCGGCGCGGTAACGGTCACCCCACTGCAGCAGCCCCATCACGGCCGGCACCAGATCCATGCCCTTGGCGGTGATCACATACTTCGGCCGACTCCGCGAACCGGGCTCCTTGTACGTCTCGGTCGCCAGGATCCCTTCCTTCACCAGCATCCGGAGCCGCGTCGCGAGGAGGTTGCGAGGACAGCCGAGGACGCGTTCGAAGTCGCTGAAGCGGGACGAGCCGTACCAGACCTCACGCAGGATCAGGATCGTCCACTTCTCGCCCACGATCTCGAGAGTCCGCGCGATCGAGCAGTTGGACGTGTCCCGATCGAGTCGGGGGTCCATGCCGGTGTCCTGAAGCACTTCGGTCCACGCATCCATGGGAGCGATTCTAACCGCGCTTAGTTTACTTTCGCATACTCAGCTGTCCGGCCGGCGAAGCCCCGGCACCCACTACCGCTCAAGGAAGTCGAGTGCTTCCCCCACGAACCGCTCGTGGAACTGGAAGAGGCCTCCGTGGCCGGCGTCGGGGTAGACGACCAGGTCGGCGTTCGGTAGTCGCCGGGCCAGTTCGAAGGAGTTCTTCGTCGGCACCATCTTGTCGCTCTCGCCGTTGGCGACGAGCACGGGCTGCCGGATGACCGAGAGGTCCTGGGGCTGCGCGAGCCCCCAGCGGTGGATGGCCTTGAGCTGGGCGAAGTACGACGTGAGGGAGATCGCCTTGTCCCGGTCGTGCGTGCGCTCCTTGAGGCGGGCCAGGAACTGCTTTCCGGCTCGGCGCCCGCCCGCGGTGCGGGTGAAGAAGAGGAACTGTTTCGGGTCCTGGAGGGTGAACAGGGCCCGGGCGGTGTCGAGATGGGACAGCCTGCTCACGTTCTCGATGCCCTCGCCGCCCGCGGGGCCCGTGCCCGTGAGGATCAGCTTGCGGACGAGCCGCGGTTCGTCCTGCGCGACCACCTGGGCGATCATGCCGCCCATCGAGAAGCCGTGGAGGTCGACCTGCTTGAGCCCGAGTCCCCGGATGAAGGTGACGGCATCCTTCGCCATCTCCTCGATGGTCTTCGGTGTCGAGCCGCTGGAAGCGCCGACTCCCCTGTTGTCGAAGGTGATCACGCGATGTCTCGCGGCGATGCCGTCGACGACCCGGGGGTCCCAGTTGTCGAGGACCGCGGCAAGGTGGGTGATGAAGACCACCGGGACACCGGCCTTCTGGCCGAGGTCGCGGTAGGCGAAGGTCACTCCCCCGGCGGTGAGGGTGCGGGTTTGCGCCTTCTTGTACGACGTCACCGCGTCGCCTCGTACTCCTTGTGCGTCGTTCACGGCCGTGCCCTTCTGCATGGGGTTTCTGGGCTGCGGCTGCAGTCCGTCCGGCCGGCGACAGAAGGACCGTAGGAGGTGGAACCCTGTTCGATCGAATCCCTCAGCATCACACCGACATTTAAATTATGGTCATAATTCAATGCATCCCGCAAGAGGTAGACCGTCGGAACACCGTGTTGTCGTCGACGGAGGCCTCCGGGGCCTCCTGGGGGATCGACGAGAAGGATCCAGCAGCGGATGTCCCGCTTGGCGACGAGGGAACTGGTGCGTCAGACGCGCTGGTCGGCGGCGTCCAGCAGGGTGAGGGCGTTGTTGATCCCCTGTTCGAGGAGCTCCTCGGCGAGTTGACGATCCGTCAGGGCCCGCGAGAGCTGCAGTGTCCCGGCCAGCAGGCCGAGGAGGCTGAGCGCCTTCACGCGCGCGGAGGACGGGTCCTCGGGCGCCATGCGGGAGGCGATGCCCTCGATGAGGATCAGTACGCCGTCGGTGTACGCCTGCCTGGTCGCGTCGGCGCAGCGCCCGATCTCGTCGAGCAGAGCGGCGTTGGGGCAGCCATCGCCAAGGCTCTCGCGATGCTGGGGCGAAAGGTACCCCCGCACGATCTGCTCGACTCCGGCGCGGCCGGGCGCGGCCTGCGCGACGACGTTCTCGGCCTGCACCTTCAGCTGGTCGGCGAGTGCCGTGGTGACGAGGTCGTCCTTGGAGGCGAAGTGGGCGTAGAAGGCCCCGTTGGTCAGTCCCGCGTCCTTCATGAGCGTCGAGACGCCGGAGCCGTCGATACCGTCCTGCTTGAACCGGCGGCCCGCCGTTTCGATGATCCGCCGCCTCGTCTCCGCCTTGTGCTCTTTCCCGTACCGCACCACAGCGCACGCTCCTTCGCCGGCCGGAAGGACCGGTCGCCCTTCACCGACTTCACCAGTCTATGATATTTCGAGCGTAATTCTAAGGGTCGGCGGCGGCGGTCCGCCGTCCCTCCCCTGCCGCGGCGTCACACCCGAGGGGCCGGCACCGGGAAGAGCATGCAGCTGCTGGTGGCGTGAGCGAGGATCCGGTCCTTCGCGTCGAGCAGCTGGGCCTGCGCGAGAGCGGTTTGGCGGCCCTTGCTGACGACCGTGCCGACGGCACGCACGGGGCCCGTGTCCACGGTGATCGGCCGCAGGAACTTCACGGTCAGGTCGAGCGAGGTGTACGCCACGCCCTGCGGGAGGGTGGTCTGGACGGCGCAGCCGGCCGCCGAGTCGAGCAGGGTGGCGAA
Source organism: Streptomyces sp. NPDC006235 (assembly GCF_040613735.1). Taxonomy (NCBI): domain Bacteria; kingdom Bacillati; phylum Actinomycetota; class Actinomycetes; order Kitasatosporales; family Streptomycetaceae; genus Streptomyces; species Streptomyces sp. NPDC006235. Next base: position 112,914 of record NZ_JBEXSR010000024.1, on the reverse strand, counting down.
GACGCCGCCGTGGACGCTGCCGATCGGGTTGTAGTGCTCCTCCCCCGGTGTCAGGGAGAAGACCGCCCTGCCGGGCTCCACCTCGTCCAGGGAGAAGTCGACGGTGTGACTGATCGGCGCCCTCGGCAGCCGCCCCGCCTGTACCTCGCGCAGGAAGTCGAGGCCCGCCATGCGTCCGGCGGCCTCCGCCGAGATCGCGGGATCGTCCCAGTGATATGTACGCGTTCGCCCCACGGTCCGGCGCCCTTCGCTCTGCCTGTCAGCTGACTTTTCCAGGTGAAGCTAGGCTTCTGCGCAGCTGGCTGTCAATGCTGAAGCCAGCCCTTTACGATGGCGGGATGGAGTGGCTTGAGGCGAGCACGGAGAACTGCCCCGTCCAGCGCACGCTCGACGTGATCGGCGAGAAATGGACGCTGCTGATCCTGCGCGACGCCGTCAACGGCGTCCGCCGCTTCGACGACTTCCACCGCCACATCGGCCTGTCGGAAGCCGTCCTCAGCGACCGCCTCCGCAAGCTGACCTCGGCCAGCATCCTGAAGACCGTCCCCTACCGGGAGCCCGGCAGCCGCTCCCGTAACGAATACCGCCTGACCCGCAAGGGCTGGGATCTGTGGCCCGTGCTGATGGCGCTGAGCCAGTGGGGCGAGGCATACGCTCTTGGCTCCGAGGGTCCTGTACTGGACGTCCGCCACACCGAGTGCGACGCCCCGGTCCGCGTCGTCGTCGAGTGCTCTGCGGAGCACTCCACCCTCACTCCCCGTGAAGTCACCGCCCGGCTGGGAACAGGCGCCCGTCTCCGGTCGTGAACCGTCGAGCCCGCGGTTCACGTGTGAGGAATCCCGGCCGTCGCCTGCCGGACCTGGACGAGCTCGCGTGCGTCGCGGACCTGTGCGCTGCCGCAGGCCATGGTGGCGTCCGTCCATCGTCCCGATCCGGCAGGCGCGCGGATCTTGCGACTGCCGTGCCCGAGCCGCTCGGTCAGATCTTGGTCTTCTCCCGGACCCATACGCCGATCTGTGCGATGGCGGCGTCGACCTCCGGAACCCGGCCGGCACCGTAGACGTAGGAGTGCTGGCCTCCCGGGACCACCACGGTGGCCGTGTCGATTCCGGCGTCCTTGACGCGGGCGGCGAACTCCTCGTCCTCGCCGGCCAGGACCTCGTACGTTCCCCACGAGACGAGCGTCGGGGGCAGACCGCTCAGGTCCGCCCGGTGCAGGTTGATCCGGGTGTCCGTGAACTCGATGCCCGTGCCGCCGATCCAGGCGTCCCGGAAGAACTCCAGCAGTTCCTTGCTGAGTATCTTGTCCGTTCGGGCCTTGGTCACCATGGTCTCGTTCGCGATCTCGAGGTCGCACCAGGGGGAGATCGACACGATGGCGCCGGGCAGCGGCTGCTTCTTGTCGCGGAGGCGAAGCGCCAGGGCGACGGCGATGAAACCGCCGATCGAGTGGCCGATCGTGATGATGTTGCCCGGCTCGTACCCTTCGGACAGCAGCCAGTTGAAGGCCGCCTCAGCGTCGTCCACCTGCGCCGGGTACTTGTGTTCCGGTGCCCGCCGGAAGTCCAGGACCAGCACGGGTGCCCCTGCGGCCTTGGCGATGTGACCGGCGAGCTTTCGGTCGACGAACGCCGACGACAGGACGGAGCCGCCGGCGTGACCGTGCAGGAGGACGTAGTCGGTGTTGGCGTCGACCGGTTCGCACCAGATTCCCGCCACGCCCCCCGCGTCCACCTCCCGGTAGGTGACGCCTTCCGGCTCCCGGGCCTTGAGATGGACGCTCTCCGACACGATGCGCATCGCATCCAACTCGGACTCGGGAATCGTCAGTCCGGCCATGAATTCCGCGAACTCGACCGCTTCCGGGCTCAGTTCGACAGCAGTGTGATCAGTCATGTGGCACCTCCGTGGGGCCATCTGGGCATGCCGGCCCGCCAGGACCGGTATCGCCGGGTTTTGTCAGGCAGTGAGGGTGGGGTAATCGGTGTAACCGGCCTCGGCGCCGCCGTAGAAGGTGGCGGGGTCGGGGGTGTTCAGCGGCGCGCCGGTGCGTACGCGCTCGACCAGGTCGGGGTTGGCGAGTGCCATCACGCCGACGGTGACGATGTCGGCCAGGCCGTCTTCGATGTCCTTGGCGCGGGTGGCGATGTCGGTGCCGGCCCGGTTGAGGACCAAGGCGTTCGGCCACAACTGGCGCAGGGTGTCCAGGAGTTCGTCGTCCCCGCCGTGGCCGATGTGCAGGTAGGCGAGGTCGAGCGGGGCGAGGGCGCGCACGAGTGCCGGGTACAGCTCGTGGGTGTCGCTCTCCGCGATGTCGTTGAACGGGTTGCCGGGAGAGATCCGGAAGCCGGTGCGGCCGGCGCCGATCTCCTCGGCCACGGCGGTGGCGACCTCGACGGCGAAGCGGATGCGGTTGCCGAGGGAGCCGCCGTAGCGGTCGGTGCGCCGGTTGGTGTTGGTGGCGAGGAACTGGTGCACGAGGTAGCCGTTGGCGCCGTGGATCTCGACCCCGTCGGCGCCGGCCGCGATGGCGGCCGCCGCGGCGCGCCGGTAGTCGTCGACCGTCGCGGCGACCTCATCGGTGGCCAGTTCGCGCGGTACCGGTATCTGCTGAAGGCCTGACGAGGTGAACATCTCGCCCGCCGGCTGGACCGGGGAGGGTGCGACCGGCTGCCGGTGGTGGGGGGTGTTGTCGGGGTGGGACATCCGCCCGACGTGCATGAGCTGGATGACGATGCGTCCGTCGGCGCCGTGCACGGCATCGGTGACCTTGCGCCACCCGGCGATGTGTTCCTCGGAGTAGATGCCGGGGGTGAGCAGGTAGCCCTGGCCGTCGGCGTTGGGCTGGGTGCCCTCGGTGATGACGAGGGCGTGCGAGGCGCGCTGGGCGTAGTACTCGGCGTTCAGTTCGGTGGGTGTGCCTTCCGAGGTGGACCGGTCCCGCGTCATGGGGGCCATCGCCAGCCGGTGCGGCAGGGAGATCTCCCCGGCGACGACCGGGTTCCACAGAGCGTTGAGCATGGATGTGTCCTCAAGTAAGGGATGAGAGAAAGATGCGGGGCGGCGGCTGCCTGCCGCGCGGGGAGCACGTACGCGGTGAGTGACCGCACACCTGGCCGCCGCCGAGGGGACGCAGGACCCCGGCTGTTGGTAGAGGAGGGGCCGGACGCCGAGAGCGCCGGCGCCGGCGCCGGCGCCGGCGAATGAGTGGGGCCGAAGTGTCGGCCTCGCTTTATATTACGATAGGTATCTAAAGCCGTCCCGTCAACGGTCTCCCGGTCGAGCACGAGCACGACCCAGCCTCCCGGCCCTTCCGGGAGCACGGCGTGAACGGCATCCGCGTCACCGATCCGATGAAGTCTTGACGCTCCTCTGCTGAGTTTACTTTTCCATACTCAGTGGGTAGCGTCATGGCCATCAGGATGACCACCGGACCCCACACACAGAAAGCCGGTCGGCATGAAGGCATTCGTCGTCGAGAAGTACGGCAAGGACGGCGTCCGCGCCGCAGAGCGGCCCGAGCCGCCGGTCGGAGACCGGGACGTCCTGGTCAGAGTGAGCGCCGCCGGCATCAACCCGCTGGACAAGCTGGTCCGTGACGGGGAGTTCAAGCAGGTCCTGAAGTACAAGCTCCCGTTCGTGCTCGGCCACGACGTGGCCGGTGTCGTGACGCGGGTCGGCTCCGCCGTACGCGGCTTCCAGGTCGGGGACGAGGTCTACGCCCGTCCGCGCGACCTGCGGATCGGAGGCTTCGCGGAGTTCATCGCGATCGACATGGACGATGTCGCGCCCAAGCCGGCCTCCCTCACCCTGCAAGAGGCAGCCGCGGTGCCGCTGGTGGCCCTGGCCGCCTGGCAGATCCTCGTCGACCGTGCCCAGGTGCAGCCGGGCCAGAAGGTGCTCATCCACGCCGGTGCCGGCGGCCTCGGCTCGACGGTCATCCAGCTCGCCAAGCACCTCGGCGCCATGGTGGCGACGACCGCGAACACTGATTCCGAGAAGTTGGTCAGGGACCTCGGCGCCGACGTCGTCGTCGACTACACCCAGGAGGACTTCTCCAAGGTGCTGTCCGGCTACGACCTGGTGCTGGACTCCGTGGGCGGCGCGAACCTCGAGAAATCACTGGCCGTGCTCAAGCCCGGCGGCCTGGCCGTCAGTGTCGTAGGCCCGCCGGACGCCGGCTTCGCCAAGCAGCTCGGCGCCCCCTTCTTCATGGGACTGGTCATGAACGCGCTCAGCCGCAAGGTGCGTAAGAAGGCGAAGGCGCGGGGCGTGCGCTATGAGTTCTTCTTCATGCAGGCCAACGGCTCCCAGCTGCGCGAACTCGGCGCCCTCTACGACAGCGGGCGGCTCCGCCCGGTCATCGACAGCACCTTCCCGTTCGACCGGACGCTCGAGGCGATGGCACACGTCGAGCAGGGCCGCACCAAGGCCGGCAAAGTCGTGGTCTCGATGGTGCCCGACAACGGCTGAGACCGTGCCGGCCACCGGCCCTGCGTCCGGCCATGGACATGCATGCTCAGGACGGCAGCTTCGGTCCTCCGGACGACGCACGCTGCCACTGGGGAGTGCGGTCCTTGTCGACCAGGGCCGCGCGGACTCCCTCCAGGAAGTCCGGCGTGCGGATGGTCGTGCGCGTGAGGGCCAGTTCGGCGGCAAGGCACTCGCGCAGCGTGCGCTGCCTGCCCCGGGCCAGCAGTGCGTGAGTGATCTCCAGGCTCTGCGGCGAGGCCGACTCCAGGGCGGCCGACGCGGAGGCGGCCCAGGGGGTGTCGAGGTGGCGCAGGCGCTTCTCGATCTCACCGAGGGACGGCGCGCCGAACGCCCAGTCCACGTCTGCGCGTACCTCCGCCAGCCTGCTCCGCGCCACCGGGGGGCGGCCGGCGAGGCGGTTCAGGACCACGTCCACCGGGTCGTCGGGGTGGTCGGCCAGGGCATGCGGGACGGCATCGAGCCCGTCCGCGGGGACGAAGTGCGTGGCCAGCCCCGAGTACAGGGCGTCGGCCGTGTCGAGCCGGTGCCCCGTCAGTCCCAGGTACATGCCGATCGCGCCGGGCAACCTCGGCAGGAAGTAGCTGGCCCCGATGTCCGGGAAGAAGCCGATCCCGGTCTCGGGCATCGCCAGCACCGCGCGCTCGGTGACGACGCGGAAGCCGCCGTGGACGGACAGACCGAGACCACCGCCCATGCACACGCCGTCGATGAGCGACACGACCGGCACGGGATACTCGGCGATCCGGGCGTTGAGCCGGTACTCGGAGGCGAAGAACCGCTCACTGGCCTCGGCGTCCCCGGCGAGGCTGTGCTCACGGATGGTGCGGATGTCTCCACCGGCACAGAACGCCTTCGTGCTGGTGCTCGCGAGCACCACGGCGGACAGCGGCGTGTGCTCCCACTCGGCGAGCACACGGTCGATGGCGGCGACCATGCCGGTCGTCAGGGCGTTGAGCGCCTCGGGCCGGTTCAGGAGGATGCGGCCGACGCCCCGGTGGACGTCGGCGAGTATCTCGGCCGCAGCGGTGTCAGTCATGGGTCGTCATCTCGTTTCCGCGCGGGGTGGGCACCTCAAGATCCTGACACAGGGCTGCCGGCGCGGTCGGGATCATCGGTTTCTGCATGGGCGGATCCTTCGCCCTCATGGCGGCAGGCAGCGGCATCTTCGACGCCGCGTCCGCCAACTACGGCCAGCTCCCCGAAGACATGGACCAGGCCCTGGCCGGTGCCTGCCCCATCGTCGCCAGCTACGGGGGCCGCGATCGACCGCTCAAGGGAGCGGCGGCCAGGCTCGACTCCGCCCTCGACAGGCTCGGCGTCGTACATGACGTGAAGGAGTACCCACAGGCAGGCCACTCCTTCCTCACCGACGAACAATTCGGCCCGCGTCTGTTGCACCCGCTGTACCGTGTCGCCGGGTTCGGACCTGTCCCAGAAGCCTCTGTTGACGCATGGCTACGCATTGAGGCCTTCTTCGACACCCACCTCAAGCACACGACCAAGGCCTGATCCCACCTCAGGGTGCCCCAAAACTCCGCAGTTCATCAGCGAGATCGTCCACGGAGGCCATCAGTCGGTGGCGGACCATGGCGGGTTCGCCATGGCCGAGGTCGGCAACGACGGCTCTCTGCAACCGCACACCGTGTGACGCCGCACGGGAACCCGGTCGGCGGCTCGTTCGGTCAACCCGACGAACGTCAGATCCGGCCGACCCGGCCGCTCTGTGGCGGTTGCTTCACGGCATCCTGCTGGCCGATTCAGTCCTTGCCGGCAACGAGGTCCCGCACGATTGCCGGACGCGAGGTGTTTGTACCGTCGGCAGGACGCGGTCGCGAGACCGGCCCTGCCGACGACGGCGGCGCGGGACGGGAACGGATCGGTGTTCGCCGTCATGTCCCGCGGCCGCCGTCTCCGCTTTGCCGCCTTCAGGACTTGGTCGGCTTCACCTTCCTGTCGGCGCCGTTCACCCGCACGGTGATGTTCCCCTGGTTCCGTGCCCGGTCGGCCACGATCTTGTAGGACGTGACTTTCCCGTCCCGCCATTCGCAGCTGACCTCGTAGCCGCCGCGGGCGCGCAGTCCGGTGAAGGAACCCCCGGCTTTCCAGGCGTCGGGCAGGGCAGGCAGCAGGTGGATGACGTCGTCGTGGCTCTGCAGGAGCATCTCCGCGACGGCGCCCGTGATGCCGAAGTTGCCGTCCATCTGGAAGGGCGGGTGGTTGCAGAACAGGTTGGGCAGCGTGTTGTAGGTCAGCAGCCCGCGCAGCATGATCTGGGCGCGTTGCCCGTCACCGAGTCGGGCGAAGAGGGCCGCCCGCCAAGGCCAGGTCCACGAGCGGCGGCTGTCACCCGACACCGTCGCGGCCGTGAACGGAACGCCTTCCTTCTCGCCGCACCGGGCCTTGAGCGAGACGAGGGCGGCGGCCGCGAAATCGGGCGTCTTCGGTGTGATCTGGCGGCCCGGGTAGACCGCGAAGAGATGCGAGGTGTGGCGGTGGATGTCGGTCGGGCTGTCGATGTCCTCCTGCCACTCCTGCAGCTGCCCCCACTTGCCGATCTTGTTCGGTGCGAGGCGCGCCTGCATGTCCGCGACCTTGGCCCGGTAGTCGGGATCGGCTTCGAGCGCGGCCTCGCAGTCGAGGTAGTTCTGGAACAGGTCCCAGATGATCTGCTGGTCGTACATGACGCCGTCCTCGCGCGGCCCGTGTTCGGGGGACCAGCCGTTCGGTGCGACGAGGAGTCCGTCCTCGCGCTCCTTGAGATGGTCCTCCCAGAACTCGCAGATCTCCTTGATCATCGGATAGGCGACGGTACGGAGGTACGTCATGTCCTGGGTGAACGCCCAGTGCTCGTAGAGGTGTTGCGCGTACCAGGCGCTCGCGACGGTGTTCCACTCCCAGGCGTTGCCGCCGAAGATGCTCTGGCTGGTGCGGGCGGTCCAGCCTCGTGTGTCCTTGCCGAAGGCGTTGCGGGTCGCCACGCGGCTGGGCACCGCCACCTGCCTGATGAACTCGATGAGTGCTTCGTGGGACTCCGGCAGGTTCGTCGTCTCGGCTCCCCAGTAGTTCATCTGGATGTTGATGTTGGTGTGGTAGTCGGAGGCCCAGGCCGGTGAGTTGCTGTCGTTCCACAGACCCTGGAGGTTGGCGGGCAGGCCGTTCGGGCGCGAGGAACTGATCAGCAGGTAGCGGCCGTAGTCGAACATCGCCTGTTCGAGGGTCGGGTCCTCTCCGCCCGACGCGTAACGCGCGAGCCGGGCGTTGGTGGGCAGGGCGATGACGGCGTCGTCGGAGGTGCCCCAGTCGACGGAGACGCGGTTCATGAGCGCACGTGTCTCGGCGGTGTGCTCCTCGCGCAGTTCCCTGTAGGACCGGGCGGCCGCCTTGTCGAGTGTCCTGGTGATGACCGGTTCGGGATCGGTTCCGCGCCATCCGGCGGCGGCGTCGAGCTTGTAGTCGGTGCGGGCGTCGAGCAACAGGGTCAGGCTTGTGCAGCCGGTGAACCGGAGGGCCGACCCGTCGGCGCGGAAGTCGCCGTCGGTGTGCACGACCTGGACGGTGCACGCGTGCTTGAGGCCGTTGCCCATGACTCCGCGGAAGGCGATCCGCCGTGCGGCGGCGTCGACGGTCGTCGGGGCCCCCTGCTGTCCGGATGTCAAGGAGATCGCTCCGGACAATCCCCGGTCGGTGTCCGAGGTGTACCGGAAGACCATGACGTCCGCGGACCGGCTGGCGAACGCCTCCCTGAGAACGCGCCGCCCCGGCGCGCCGAACCGGGTGACATGGGTACCGTCGAAGAAGTCCAGGGCGCGCTGGTAGTCGACGAACGTACGCAGCGTGCGCGTGTCGAATCCCCTTCCTTCCAGGGCAACTTCCGCGATCTGGAAGCCGGTGGACGACTCGCCGGGGGTGAACGTGAGCCGGTAGGCGCGGTAGGCGGTGCTGTTGGTGACCCGGAACGCCCGGGTCTCACCGCGGTCGGCGAAAGGCGCGCCGGGGTTCTGCGTGTCGAGGGTCACCCACGCTCGCCCGTCCTGCGACGCCTCGAGCGTCCATCGCCGTGGGTCGTCCTGCGGACGGTCCGGGCCCGCCGTCAGCGTGTACGAGGTGACGGCGACCGCACGGGGCAGGTCGGCCTGCCAGACGACCGAGGGTGCGGCAGCGTCGACCCGCCAGACCGTGGCCGGCTCGCGGTCCACCGAACACGAGATGTCAGCGGTTTGGGATCCGGCCCCGGCCCCCGATCCCTCGGCGTGCCCGCTCGGCGACGACAAGTACAGCGCGGCGCCACCGAGGTCGACGCCGGACAGACCGATCTCGGCCACCTGGAAGTGGCTGACCCCTGCTTTGGGGACGAAGTCGAACCGGTAGAAGCGGTACGACCCGCTGCTGGCGCAGGTGAATTCCTTCGTCTGGAATCGGCTTTCGAAAGGAGCCGGCAGGGTACGGCTGTCCAGCGTGGTCCAGGTGGCGCCGTCGGCGGAACCGGAGAGCTTCCACTCCTGCGGATCGCGCTGCGGCACGTCGTTGGCACTGGTCAGCCGGTAGGAGGCGACCGCGACGGGCTCGGGGAGCTCGACCTGCCACTGCACCTTCGAACCGGGCCCGTCGATGCACCACTTGGTGCTCGCGTTGCCGTCGTGTGTCTTGTCCACGCCCTCCGACGAGGAGGTGCGGTACGGCCCCCCGGGGGCCGTGACCTTCGCGCGGCCGGTGAAGGTGACGACGACGTCGCCGAAGTTCCGGTACGAGCCGAAGCCGGTCATGCTGGTGTCGAACGCGCTGTCGGGCTTGCCCGCGAGCGCGTTGTCGTAGTTGTTGACCCCGCCCCACAGACTCTGCTCGTTGAACTGGATGCGCTCCTGGTCGGGGTCGGCGAACAGCATGGCGCCGAGACGGCCGTTGCCGATCGGCAGGGCCTGCGACTGCCAGTCCAGGGCGGGGACCGAGTAGTTCAGCGCCTTGCGCGACAGGGTCGGCCACCGGACGACCGCCGGGGCAGCGGAAGTGGCGGCGAAGGCCGGCCCCGCAGGGGTGCCGCCGGCCAGTTGAGTGATCAGGGGTGTGAGGGCGAGGGCGCCGCCCAGCTTCAGGACGCTTCTTCGCTGCGGGTGCGATGCATGGGTCACGGCAAGATCTCCCAGCCATGGATGTTCGACACGAGGGGAAGTGCAACCTCTTCGAGTCCTCCGAGAGGCACGTCATCTTTGCCGCGGCATAGATCGGATGTCTAGAGGGCTGCAGCACCAACTCACGCGAATAGGCAAGGCAACTCGGCAGGCCCCTATGGCGTGATGAGGAAAGAACTGCCCGCGCGGCGACCTAGCCCGGAAACAGTAGAAGTCAGCGAGGAGCTCTCCAATACATCGGATGTAAGCCACCTTGGCTGGCCGCGCCAATGAACGGCAGGCGAGCTCCCGACTCCCTGCAGATTCCCGATCGTTGGCGGTCATGGACGGGGCCGGAGTGCCCGCCCCGGCCGGCACTGCCCGACGGCGTCTTAGGAACCCCGCCCTTCAAAGAACGACTCTTTGACGAGGTGAGCAGGGCGACCTACTGAGTTGGGTCGACTACGCGCTTGCCTCGGGCGTGGCCGGTCTCGACCGCGCGGTGGGCGTCCTGGACTGCGCTCAGCGGGTAGATCTGCTCGACTACCGGGCGCAGTTCGGCGCGGTCCACATATCCGACCAGTGCCTCCATGTCGTCGCGCCGCATCTTTTCCGACATGAAACGCATCCGAGGGCCGGGGAGCAGCACGGAGAGCAGGGCGAACGGCAGGCCCTTCATCGTCATGGTGACGGCGCGGCCTCCCCTGCGCACCATCCGGTGGTACTGACGCGCGGAGCCTCCGTGGCAGTCTACGAGCGCGTCGAACTCCCCTGTCAGGGCGCCGGGCTTGACCGAGTCGTAGTCGAGGACCTGGTCGACTCCGAGCTCACGGCAGAAGTCGGCATTGCGGGCACTCGCGACGGCTGTGACGCTCGCGCCCATGACCTTGCCGAGTTGGACGGCGGCACTGCCGACTCCGCCGCTGGCGCCGACCACCAGCAGTCGCTGGCCGCTCTGCAACCGCAGCCCGTCCCGCAGGACCTGCAGAGCGGTGAGCCCGACGGCCGGCAGCGCTGCCGCCGAGACGAGGTCGATGGTGGTGGGCGCGGCCGCCATCTGCTCCGGTCTCGCGACGAGGTACTCGGCGACGGCACCGGTCCTGCGCATGCGGATGCCCAGGAAGCCCCATACCCGCTGCCCGAGTTCCAGACCTTCGACGCCCGGGCCGAGCGCGGCCACCTCTCCCGCGTAGTCCACGCCGGTCCCGCGAGGGAAGGACCCCAGCCGGAGCCGTCGCAGCTGAGTGTCGATGGGATTGACGCCGGACGCGTGCACCTTCACGAGGACCTGGCCGCGCGCCGGAGTCGGCACAGGGACATCGCGGATCTGCAGCACTTCCGGCCCACCGGAGCGGTCGATCTGAGCCGCTCTCATCGTACCGTTCGGCATGGTCATGCTCCTGTCTGAATTGTCGAACGCGGGGTCGGCCACTGGCCAGGAGCGCGTCGCGGACGCCTCCTGCGGCTACGGCCTTCTAGGGGGTGGGTGCCGCGGTCAGCAGGGAGGCGAACCGGGCTTCGCGGCTCCACCACTGACGAAGTCGGGCAGCGGCACCACGGGTAGCCAGCCTTCGCCAGTGGAGCAGGACGGCGGGTTGTCGTCGGGGGGAAACGGGTTGGGACGGGGAACCAGCTGTGGGGGCCTACGCGGGGATCGTCATACGGCGGTCCACCCGGCCTGAGGTGGATCGCGGCGGCGTCAGACCGGGTCCTCGGTCGGGATGTTGCGGACCACGTCGAGCGCATCGTTGACGAAAGCCGCGTCCGGTGGGCGGCTTGGGGCGGACGTATTCCTTGTAGAAGGGGAAGACGTCGTCGCGTGCGCCCTGGGAGGTGCGGCCGACGTAGAAGTGGCCGGATCTGCCGAGCCGCAGCCGGTCAGCGGGGTGACCGCATGCTGTGCCGACCGCGCGGTAGTGCTCGACGAGGGGGCGGACACGTCGGATGTCCCCGCCGATGAGGCCCAGCGCCATGGGCAGGCCGAGGCGTCCGGCGCGCTCCACGCTGGAGGGGGTGCCGCCCACGCCGAGCCACAGCGGCAACTGCGCCTGCTGGGGCGGGGGCTGGACGGACAGGCCGTCCATGGCCGGGCGGAACCGCCCGCGCCAGGTGACGTGTTCGGGGTTCTCACGGATGGTGAGCAGCAACCGCAGCTTCTCCGCGAACACGTCGTCGTAGTCCTCGAGGTCCACGCCGAACAAGCGGAACGCCTCGACGAACGCGCTGCGCCCCGCGATGATCTCGGTGCGGCCGTCGCTGATCAGATCGAGGGAGGCGAAGTCCTGGTGCAGCCGGACCGGATCGGCGGTGGACAGCACCGACACGGCACTGGCCAGCCGGATACGGCTGGTGGCCTGGGCGATCGCGGCCAGCGGGACGGCGGGGTTGGCGACGGCGAAGTCCCAGCTGTGGTGCTCGCCGAGACCGAAGACGTCCAGGCCGGCCTGGTCGGCGGCGACGGCGTAGGAGACGATCTCGCGGGTACGGCGCCCCGGGTCGTGCAGTTTTCCTGTGGCGGGGTCGGTCTGCAGGTCGGACAGGGAGATGATGCCCAGTTCCACGGTCGCCTCCGGTAGGCGGACAGGGGTGGGGAGGGAGCGGCCCGGCCGGCGTGGTCGCGGGCCGGGCCGCTGTGAAGGGGCGGGGGACCGGGTGGTCAGAAGGAGTAAGGCCCGAACCGGCCCCACATGATGACCGCGGCGACGATGAGCAGGATCGCGTTGAACCCGATGGCCTGTGGCTCCTTGCGGCGGGCGTGGACGCCCATGGCCAGGACCATGATCACAGCCAGGCCGGTGGCGGCCAGCGGGGTGAGCGTGGTGGCGATGCCGAAAGCACCCGGCAGGATCAGCCCGAGGCCGCCGGCGAGTTCGGCGACGCCGATCAGACGCACTACGGGTGTCGAGACGTCACTGACCCACGGCAGCTGGGATATGAGCTTTTCCCGGGGCTGGGTGGCCTTGAGGACGCCCGCGGCCACGAACATCGCGACGAGGACGCCCTGCAGGATCCACAGGAACACGTTCATCGGAGCGGAAACCTTCTTCTTCGGTCGCGCCGCGGCGGGGAACGCCGCGGCGGATGAGGAGTGAGCGGGTCAGGCTTCAACGAGGGAGAGCCGGGAGGCGTCAGGCGGTGAAGACGCGCTCGGCTTCGTCGCGCTGGGTGTGCAGGTCCCAGTAGAGAGGGGCGATGTCCTCGGCCTCGGCGGTCGGGATTTCGGGAGGGCCGCCCGCGCCGATCCACACGCCGATGGCGACGTGCGCGGCCTGGATACCGGTGCCGGCCAGCTCCTTGTGCAGGTTGAGCGCCCAGTTGCGCAGCGCCGCCTGGGCGGGGTTGACGTTGCCGAGCATCGGGATGGGGTCGACCGAGCCGGCGCCGTTGGTGAAGAGCAGGGTGCCCGCGCCGGCCTCACGCATCGCGGGCAGGACGGCCTGGGTGGCGGTGATGGCGCTGTGGAGCAGGAAGTCGATCCATCCCTGCACATCGGAGGGGCTGGTCTGGGACGGGGAGGTGAGGGTCATGGAGCTTATGGAGCCGTTGCCCGGAGAGGGGGAGTGCTCCAGGACGTCGATGCCGCCGAAGCGGGTGGCGGCGTCCTTGAGGGCCTGGGTCAGCGCGTCGTGGTCGAGCACGTCCGCCGGGAACGCCGCGGCGGTGATGCCCTCGGCGGTGAGCCGGCCGACGAGGTCGTCGAGCTTGGCACGGTTGCGGGCGATGAGAGCGACGTCGTAGCCGCGCGAGCCGAAGGTGCGGGCGATGGCGAGTCCCATTCCGGGGCCGGCTCCGACGATGGCGATGCTGGGCACGGTGAGGTCCTTTCGTGTTGCGGTGGAAGCGTCTGGGATACGGACTGGTCAGGCGACGGTGATGGCGATCTTGCCGACGGCGCCGGCGCCGAACGCGGCGAACGCCTCGGGGGCCCGCTCCAGGGCGAACTCTGAGTTCACCGACACCTTGAGGGCGCCGGAGGCGACCTGCCCGGCGAGGGTGGACAGGGTGTCGGCGGTCGGGTTGGACCGGAGCACGGCGGTCTGCAGCTTGCGGTCCTCCGAGGCCTCGGGGACTGGGGCGAGGGTGAGGGCGGAGGCGATGGCGCCGCCGTCGCGGGTGAGCGCGGTGAGCTCGGCCAGGTCGCCGGCGAGGTGCAGCACCGCGTCCACGCCGTCAGGGGCGATCGCCCGGACCTGCGCGGTCATGTCCTGGGTGTAGTCGATGACGGTCACCTCGGCGTCGGTCAGCGCTGAGACGAAGCCGCTCTCGGAACCCGGCTTGGCCGTGGCGAGCACCCTCGCGCCCCGGGCCGCGGCCAGCTGCACGGCGATGGCACCCACGCCGCCGGTGGCACCGGAGATCAGCACCGTGCTGCCCTCCAGCGGGCCGAGCAGGGCGAGACCGTCGAAGGCGGCGGTGCCCGCCAGCCCGAGCGCGCCGGCGTCACGCACCAAGACCCCGTCGGGCCGGTGGGTGATGCCGATGGCAGCGGGAACGGCGACGTACTGCGCCATCGAACCGGCACCCAGGTACGCCTTGGCGTCCACGCCGAACACGGCGTCGCCGACCGCGAAACCCTCGACACCCTCACCGACCGCCTCGACGGTGCCGGCGAAGTCCTTGCCGAGGATCAGCGGGAAACGGTGCTCCATCATGCCCTGCAGGTATCCGGCCACCGTGCCCAGGTCGAACCCGTTCACCGAGGACGCAGCCACCTTCACCAGCACCTCACCGGCCTCCGGGCGGGGCACCTCCACCTCGGTCACCTCGGGGCTGCCGGGTACCTGCGCCAATGTCACAGCGCGCACTGATCATCAACTCCTTGACCTGGGTATCGCCCGATTCGGAAAGGGCTATCTGATTCGCAATCCGGAATGGCCTGTCCGGTTCCGCCGGTACCCACGATAGCACTGAAAGTGGACTGGGCATTCCGATTCGGTAGACTGAGTGTCATGAACCTTGGCGCCCAATCCAGTGATGACCCTGCCGCACAGCCTCTCCGCAGCGACGCCGAGCGCAACCGCGCGCGGATCGTCGCCGCCGCGCGCACGGTGTTCAGGCGTGACGGCCTGCATGCCTCCATGGCTTCCGTGGCCCGCGAGGCGGGGGTGGGCATCGCCACTCTGTTCCGCCGGTTCCCGACAAAGGAGGAACTGGTAGCCGCGGTCTTCGCCGACCGTATGGACGCCTACGTCGACGCGGTCGGCGTCGCCCTCGACGACCCCGATCCCTGGCGCGGTCTCGCGGGGTTCATCGAAACCGGCTGCGCGATGCAGGCCGCCGATTACGGCTTCGCCGACGTGCTGACCATGACCTTCCCCACAGCCAAGGCTCTGGAGGAGCGCCGAGACCAGGCGTACGAAGGCGTCGTCCAGCTCATCGGCCGCGCCAAGGCCGCAGGACGTCTGCGTGAGGACTTCACCCCCGAGGACCTGGTGCTGGTGTACATGGCCAATGCCGGCGTCGTCAACGCCACCGGCGACACTGCTCCCGACGCCTGGAAACGCGTCGTCGCCCTGATGCTCCAGTCCTTCGAAGCCCCCGCCCGCGGCCCCCTGCCCGACTCGCCCGAGCCCCACGCCCTCTACAGGGCCATGCTCCGGGCCAGTCAGGCGTGCTCTGCCTCGCCGGAACCCGGGAGGAAAGACTGATAGGTCACGTGCGCCCGGATGCGCATCCAGCGGCTCGGCCCGGTGGCCGGCACCGTCGGTCCGAGGCGCCCAGGCCGACAGCCAACGCATCTGTCAAGCTCACGGGATGACTGGCAGCGCAGGTACGACTGATCTTCCGGGAGGATGATGACGCCGCCCGCCGGCCTCGCGCTGCTCGGTTACCGCTTGAGCTGAGCCAGCAGCTGTCTTGCTCTGATGTCAGGGCCTCTCGCTGGGGTACCGCAGCATCGCCTGCTCGGGAGCACGGGCCGTGACGATACGGCTGGATCGGCTCCCCTCGCTACGAGGAAAGGGGGAGCCAGGCATGGAGAACAACAGTCAGACCGACACGGCCCCACTGGTGGCGATGCTCATGGCGCGTGCCGCCGTGAACTGAGGCTGATCCTGGAAACGCCTGTGCGCGACGGTGGCCGCGGAGCTCGGGATCACCGGGGAGACGCTGCGCACGTGGGTCCGCAAGGACAACACCGGTCAACAGGCGCCGGTCACGCGAAATGGCAGCGGGCCAGAGAGCCCAACCGAAGAGCCGGCCCAGCTGCGGGACGAGAACGCCCGGATGCTCAGGGGCGAGGAGGAGTCATCATAGTGCGGGGCAGAGTCAGCCGCTGCGGGCACGGTCCGTGCGCTGAGGGCCCTGGCGCTTCTCTTCCACTTCCGTACAGGTCATTCGTACATGCGTGGGTGCCTCTTTGTCGGGCGTGGTGCGCGTGCGGGGCGCACCCGTAGGGGGAGTTCTGGAGGTGCGCCCTTGGGGCTACGACAGCGGCTGCCGACGGCAGGTCCGCGGGAAGGAGGGCATCCTCTTCAAGTTGGCGACGACCGCGGTCGACAAGCCCAACGAGGTTGGGCGCCGGGCTCTGTTCCCGGTGGTCGGGGAGAAGACGCTGCGCGAGCTGGTGACTGGGGCGAAGGCGAACGAGAAGGTCTTCAAGGCCAAGGTCCGCACCACCCTGCGCTCCTCGTACAGCTCGTACTACCGGCAGATGCTGCCCCCGCTGCTGAACATGCCGGGCTTCAGGTGCAACAACACCGCCTACCGGCCGGTGATGGACGCGATGAAGCTACTGAAGAAATACGCCGATGTCGACGGCAAGACCCGCTTCTACGACGCCGGCGACGAAGTGCCCATGGACGGCGTGGTGCGCAAGGACTGGCGCGAGGCGGTCGTTGACGACAAGGGCAAGGTCGAGCGCATCCCCTACGAGCTGTGCGTTCTGGTCGCGCTGCGGGACGCCGTACGGCGCCGCGAGATCCACGTCGCGGGCGCCGCGCGCTGGCGTAACCCGGAGGACGACCTGCCCGGCGACTTCGAGGCCACCCGTTCCGTGCACCACGCCGCGATCCGGCAGCCGCTGAACCCGAGGGCGTTCATCGCGGACCGGCGCGAACTTCTTGACGGCGGTGGCTGTGAGGCCGACCTTGAACTCCTTGCTGTCGGCCGGGTCGGGGATGCTGGGCGTGCCCAGCGCCACCAGCCGCTCGACGCCGTGTTCGTGCATGGCCGCGACGATGTGGCGGTAGCCGGTGACCAGCGGCGGGGCGTCGGCCCTTTTGGTTGTCGGGCCGAGCGTGCTGAGGACGGCGTCGCTGCCGCGTACCGCCTCGGTGATGGCTGCGGCGTCGTCGAGCTGTCCCTGGACGGCGGTGAGCCGCTCGTGCGTGGGCAGTTTCGAGGGGGTGCGGGCGTAGGCGGTGACCTCGTGGTCCTCGGCTAACCGGTAGCCCAGGGCCCCTCCGACCGCGTTGAACTCACGACCGAACACCTTGAGCAGGAGCTCCCCGAGTTCCTTCCTTGCCGCCACGGCCTCCGGGCTTCTCCCCTTCAGAGGCCTCTCCGCGAACGCTGCCGTGTGCTCCGACATCGCCTGCCAGTCGCGGTAAACCTCTGCCGCCAGCTCAGCGGTCTGCGCGGAGCTGGTCTTGCGCTCGCACTCATAGGTGTCCAGCAGGTCCGGGTAACCCCACCCGCAAAGGACGGCGGCCAGCTTCCAGGTGAGGTCGACCGCGTCGAGCGCACCGGTGTTCATCCCGAAGCCACCGGTCGTGGGCAGCTGTGGGCCGCGTCACCGACGAGGAGGACGCGCCCGTCACGGAAGCGCTCGCGCACCCCGATCCTGTTCGTCCAGGGGAAGACGCCGCTGAGGAACTCGAACCGTACCTCGCGATCGCCACCGAGCCTGCGGACAGCATCAGAGATGTCTTCCTTGGTCCCACCCTGCCGATGGACCATCAGGGTCACCCGGAACATGTCACTGCCATCGAGCGGCCACAGCGCCACAGACATGCCGCTCCGCTTGATGAGTGCGTAGTGGCCACCGGTCCTCACCGGGTAAGCCTCGGCCAGTTGTGGGCTACGGATCAGGGCTTCCACCGAGTGGCCCAGGTCGTTCCACACCTCTGCGCCTATACCCAACGCCTTCCGCACCCCGCTGCGGGCCCCGTCACAGGCGAGCAGGTAACGAGCCCTGAAGGCGTGGGTCCGCCCAGCCCCGTCCGTCGCCTGGACGGTGACCCCGGAGTCGTCCTGCTCAAGAGAGGTCACCTCCCATTGGAACCGAAAGTCGACCAGGGGCTGCTGCCGCGCCATGCCGGCGAGGATCGGGTTCAGCCATCGCTGGGGGCAGCGTTGATAGGAGGTCGGGCTGTACGCGGCGGGAGGGGCGTCGTCGATCGCAGGCCACGGCATCCGCACGATCTCGGGCTCGTACACTCCCGGGCCGTACACCACGTCCAAGACACGGTCGCGCGGCCAGCCGCAGTTCCGTAGCTCTTCCTCGATACCGAAACGGCGCATGAGCTCCATCGT
This sequence comes from Streptomyces sp. NPDC006235, assembly GCF_040613735.1. Taxonomy (NCBI): domain Bacteria; kingdom Bacillati; phylum Actinomycetota; class Actinomycetes; order Kitasatosporales; family Streptomycetaceae; genus Streptomyces; species Streptomyces sp. NPDC006235. The sequence continues at coordinate 94,840 of NZ_JBEXSR010000024.1, read as the reverse complement.
GCGTACGTTGGTCGCCGTGGCCCGCGCATCGGGAACCGAACCGTCCGTCTTTTCGAGCACCAGCGTCCTGATCCCTCGGATGGCCAGGTCGGTCGCAGCGACAGAGCCGGTCGGACCACCACCGACCACGATCACGTCGTAGGGCGAGTCATTCTGTTGAGCGGTCACCATGTGCGCTTCCACATCCTTTGCGGCAGAGCAGTCACCATCGGGGTGAACCGGTACTCCGCGGCACCTCGACGGAGGAGTACTTGGTCCTGCCGAACTCAAGCCGTCGGCAGGCTCTCCGCGCTGCCGCTGCCGCTGCGGCTGACGGGCGCCAGTTCATCCGTCAGCCGCCGCCGTGCGCGGTCAGTGTCGGCGCTGGTCAGGATCAGGCACCGGCGGCAGGTACGTCACCCACGAGGTCGCGGCCGTCGCCCTGGGCGGGCGCCGCACTTGCGGTCTTCTCCTCTGCCTTCACCTGCCATGCCGGCCTCTTGCGCAGCAGCATCAGGCAGCCCAGAGCCACGACGTTCGCCGCCGCCATGTACGTCCCGATGAGCCACGACTTCCCGCTCTCGGTGAAGATGGCCGTGGCGATGATGGGTGCCAGACCACCGCCCACGATGGAACCGAGCTGGTATGCGAGCGAGATGCCCGTGTACCGGATCTTCGGCGGGAAGTTCTCCGTCAGCAGCGCCGGTATGCAGCTGAAGGAGAGGCAGCTGGAGGTGACCACCAGCACACCCCCGAGGGTGGCGAGCATGAGGTTGCCGGAGTCGAACAGCGGGAACAGGAGCAGCGCCGTGAGCCCCTGCATGACGGCCCCTGCCACGAGCACCGGCCGGAGACCGAAGCGGTCGGCGAGGCGGGCGAAGTAGACCACGGCAGGGATGGCGACGACACCGCACGTCATGGCGATCCACAGCAGCGAGGAGCGGCTGTATCCGACGGCACTCGTGCCGTAAGTCAGCGAGTACGTCTGGACGATGTAGGTGGAGATACCCGGTACACCGGCGACGATCAGGGTCTTGAGCAGCGTGCCGCCGTGTGAGCGCAACACCTCCAGCACGGGCACCGCCTCCGGTTCCTGGGCGACCGACGCCTCGAACAGAGGGCTTTCGCTCAGCTTCCGACGGGCCACCAGACCGATCACGATGAGGACCACGCTGCTGACGAAGGCGATCCGCCAGCCCCAGACGGTGAAGGCGTCCCCGGTGGCAGCCTCCAGTCCGATCAGGACGAGGTTGGACAGCACCAGCGCGAACGCGGGCCCGACGGCCGGCGCGGAGGCGTACAGAGCTCTCCGGTTCGGCGGCGCGTGTTCGATGGCCATCGACACGGCACCGCCCCACTCGCCGCCCATGGCGAGGCCCTGGACGATGCGCAGGGCCACGAGCAGAGCAGGTGCCCACACCCCTATCTGGGCGTAGGTCGGAACCAGCCCGACACAGACGGTCGAGATGCCCATGATCACAAGCGTTACGACGAGCATCCGCTTCCGGCCGATGCGGTCACCGAAGTGACCGGCGATGACGCCTCCGAGCGGCCGTGCCACGAATCCCACCGTGAACGTCGCCATGGCCCCGAGTTGCCCCACCACCGGGTCCCCGGTGGGGAAGTACAGCGGACCGAACACCAGGACTGCGCAGAGCGCGTAGACGAAGAAGTCGTACCACTCGAGCGTGGTACCGATGAACGTTGCCAGGACAACTCGACGAGCTTCCCGCGCTTTTGTGCGCGCGTCGTCATTGGCGTGCGACAGGGACATGGCTTGTTCCGCTTTCGTGAAGAGGGCGACCCGATGCCCGGGTCAAGAGGGAAGTGCTGCACGGTTGCCCCGACGGGGCACCATGGGCCTGCTGAAGATTTCGTGGTTCCGTGGGGCTGAAGACTTGGCAATTCAGCGCCCTTACCCGGCCGTTTCCAGTTGTCAGCCGGTCTTTTCGGATTCCTGGATGAGGGGGTAGTCGGGCATCCAGACCACGTCGAAGCGCTTCTCTGTTTCACCCAACTGTTCAGCGGTGGGGGCCCCATGAGGATCGAGATAGTGGAGGGTTCCCTCGAAGCCACCAGGTGCGTAGAACGCGATGAAGCGGGTCTTGGGGGCGGCGAACGCCCACGAGTGGGCCCAGCCAGTCGGCAGCAACCCGAAGTCACCTGGGTGGAGATCGGTGACTATGCGGTTGCCTTTCCTGTCGTCCTGCCAGACGCGGAGAACGCCACTCAGGACGTAGACACCCTCGGTCGTGTCGTGGTGGTAATGGGGAGGCGTGGGCGGTGCCGTGTCGCCTTCGCAGTACGTCAGGCCCATGTGGCCTTCGGTGTCTTCCTGGCGGGTGAGCAGCGTGCGGAGGCTGCTGCGGACAGCGATGTGCTCACCCTCTCCGGCCCTGAGCACATAGGGAGCTCCATTACCGACTTTGTCGAGGGATATGTATCCGGGAATACGCGTTCCTGCATCCGTCATTGATGACTCCTTGCAATGCTCTTACGGTTTCGTCGGCGCGTGGCTTTCCTGCACTGGGACTGCGCAGTAAGCAGAAGTGGTCCCGCCCGGGCAACTCAGGGGTGGCCTGATGCGCCTGGGGGAGGCTGGCGTCGTCGCGCACGAGACGGCGGCCGGGGAGGCCCCATGGAGAGCCGCCGTGAGGAAGCTACCAATGCATGCGGCCGCATACAATAGTCGCGATAGCTACCACCTTGCATGCACTAGTGCTATCGTTCGCACGCCACCGAGGCGTCATGCGCGGTCACTGACCGGACACCTGCCGGACGTGTGGCAGTGATCTCCCTGAAACGGGCTTCCGGCACCCGATCGCCAGCAAGAGGGCAAGGAGGACCTGCATGTCAGCCGTCTCTACCCGACGGGGCACGCTCTGCCTGACCGTCGACAATCTCGGCATGGCACTCGCTGTCGGTCGAGGTTGTGCGGCTCGCCCGGACGCAGACGAGCCCGGACTCCGCCGCGGCGTGCCGGCCTTCCTCAAGCTGTTTGCGGAGCTACGCCTGCGGGCGACCTTCTTCGTCGAAGGGTGGAACGCGTTGCATCACCCCGATGTGATCGAGCGGATCGCCTCGGCGGGACATGAGATCGGACTGCATGGTTGGGTGCACGAACGCTGGGCGGATGACCTTGACGACCGGGCCCGTGAACAGCTGCTGTGGGACGGCACGGCAGCGCTGCGACGTGCGGGCTTCACTCCCGTGGCGTTCCGCGCACCCGGCGGTTACCGCGGCGGCCGCACGCTCGAAGTGCTGAGCGAGCTCGGGTACCGGATCGACAGCAGCATCGACGCCGGCACCGGCATGCCGGGCACCACTCCCGAGATCATGCTGCTGCCGGGCGGACTCGTGGGCGTTCCGTGGACCTGGGACATGATCGACTTCTGGCAGTACGAGATGCGGCCGGACGGCGCCCAGAAGCCCGGCCAAGTGGCCGAAGACTGGCTGGACCTGCTCGAAGCTGCCGCGGAACGCGGCGGGTTGGTCACGCTGATCGTCCATCCGTTCGTGACCGGGGTTGATGCAGAGCGGATGGCGGGGCTCCGTCGCGTACTGGAGCACGCCGTCGAGCACCCACGCATCGACGTTCTTAGCGCGGGGCAGGTGGCTGCACGCACCTGAGACGGCTGTCGGCGAGGGGACGGACAGGCGCCGAACGGCGAAACAATCGTTGAGGAGAGCGAAACGTGGAAGAAGGAAGCCCGGACAACACTCGAAGCGGTGCTGAGCCCCTTGGTGCACAGCGTGACGGTGTCGGCTGGGGGACGGAGGATGGCGTCAGGGACGGAGCTCTCCAGCCGGTGATTCTCCGCGTGTACAGCGACGCCGCAGGTGAGAGCCATTTCGAGGACATCCGGATGCCGGGGGGTCACCGGCGTTCCGATGTGTCGACGTCTGTCGCCTGGTGGTCGGAGAGGATACCGGTGCGCAATGTGATCTGGCGGCGCGTGGAGGAGGAGGCTCCGCCCACGACACCGCACAACGCACCGCGACGCCAACTGATCGTGCCACTCTCCGGCGGAGTGGAGTTGGAAGTCAGCACGGGAGAGCGTCGCGCCGTACTGCCCGGACAGATCATTCTCGTGGAGGACACCACGGGGAAGGGGCACGTCACGCGCGCCCTTGATGACTCGACGCGCGTCACTCTGATACTTGAACTCGGTGACGAGGAACTTCTCGGAGATCAGTGACCTTGGGCTACGCGCTCGCTAGGAGTCGAGCGCGACTCGGTCGTCGGCGTACGCCATCGCCTCGTACAGCCGAGAGGGGGTGTAGTCATGGGCTCGCGCTGCCGCTTCGATCAGTTCGGGTTCTCCGCTCGCCACCGCGTCGACGATGCGGGCGTGGACGGCGAGACGCTCGTAGAGGTACTGCCGGAGGTTGTGCGTCGGCACGACGCGTTTCAAGTGCGATGCGATCGCGTCGAGCAGGTTGAGGTAGAGCGTCCGCAGGACGTCGTTCTGGCAGCAGGACGCGATCTGCCGATGCAGTTCCCAGCCGGCTCGGAAGAACTCCTCCGGCTCGTCGATCAGTCGCGACATGCTCAGGACGCGTGCGCGGAGGTCGTTCAGGACGGACGGCCTCGCGTGCCGGGCCGCGTCGAGAAGCAGGGGAAGTTCGAGGACCTCCAGGGTGGCCGCGGTGTCGCGCAGGGACGTCGATTCGGACGTCACCGCGAGCACGGTTTCCCCGAACGGCAGGAACTGCTCGAGGTTTCCGGTGGCCGTCTCCTCGGCTTCCTCGGCTCCCGGCTCGTCGAGCACCTTACGCATCAGGGTGGTCAACGCGGCAGCCTCCTCGTCGGTGAGACGCATGCCGAAGTGCTTCTGGACGGAGGAGTGGTGAACCGACAACACCCTGAAGTAGACGTCCTGTCCATGCTCGGTCAGTACGACGTCCAAGTTCCTTCGATCGCGCTCCGAAGGTCGGCGCTCGACCAGCCCTTCCTCCTCCATCCTCTTGGCCAGCCTGCTGACGCCGCTCTGACTGAACCGCGAGCGTCGCAGCAGTTCGTTCTGGGGAAGGGTGCCGCCGGCCTCTGTCAGCCTGGTGATCACGGAGTACCACTCCAGCGGGATCCCAGCGGTCTCTTCGAGATCACGGGACAGACTACGCACGACCTGGGCGCTGGCGTCCCGGACCACCTCCCACGCCCTCAGCCGTGCACTGTCCAGATCACGTCCTGCGCTGCCCTTCCCCGTAAACATATGCGGCAGCATACACCTCGGGCCCGCAAGAGCATCGCCTCCCCGAGATGGATGCTTGCAAACTCATACACTCCATGGTCCGGTCAGCTTTGGGCAGCCGCTCAGGGGGCCGGCGCAGTCGGAACCGGCGATCACGGCGCCGGTGCCATGGCGCGCTCCAGCAGATGCCCCAGCCATCGCCATAGCGCTCGACGCTTCCCTTCGTGCCAGGGCTAGCACGATCATCGTCTGGAGCGACGTCACACGGGCCGAACACCCGCGATGCCCCATCGTCAGGAAGGAGCGCGGCAGAGGAAGGCCTCGCCACAGGCCGTCAGCGTCGCACCCGCGGCATCCCCAGCCCGATCCACGAGATGATCTCCCGCTGGATCTCGTTGTTGCCGCCGCCGAAGGTGAAGATGACCGCCGAGCGGTAGCCGCGTTCCAGCTCGCCGTGGAGCACCGCGCCCGCCGAGCCCTCCTTCAGCGCGCCGGGGGCGGCGACGATCTCCATGAGCCAGGCGTAGGCGTCGCGGCGGGCCTCGGAGCCGTAGACCTTGACGGCGGAGGCGTCCTGCGGGGTGAGGGTGCCGTCCTGGACGGCACCGACCATCCGCCAGTTGAGCAGCTTCAGCGCGTCCAGCCGGGCGTGGGTCCGGGCCAGCAGGCGGCGTACCCAGGGCAGGTCGGCGACGCGGCGGCCGTCGGCGAGCTTGGTCTCCATCGCCCAGCGCTGCACGTCGTGCAGGGCGCGGATCGCCATGGTGCCGTGGGCGGCCAGGGTCACGCGTTCGTGGTTGAGCTGGTTGGTGATCAGCCGCCAGCCCTCGTTCTCGGCGCCCACCCGGTGGGAGACGGGAACGCGGACGTTCTCGTAGTAGCTGGCCGTGGTGTCGTGCGAGGCGAGGGTGTTGATGAGGGTGCAGGAGTAGCCGGGGTCGGTGGTCGGCACCAGGAGCATGGTGATGCCCTTGTGCGGCGGGGCGTCCGGATCCGTACGCACCGCGAGCCACACCCAGTCCGCCGTGTCGCCGTTGGTCGTCCAGATCTTCTGACCGTTGACGACGTAGTCGTCGCCCTCTCTCACCGCGCGGGTCCGCAGGGACGCGAGGTCGGTGCCCGCGCCGGGCTCGCTGTAGCCGATGGCGAAGTCGATCTCGCCGGAGAGGATCCGCGGCAGGAAGGAGGCCTTCTGCTCCTCGGTGCCGTACCGCATGATCGTCGGACCGACGGTGTTCAGCGCCATGAGCGGCAGCGGGACGCCGGCCTGGGCGGCCTCGTCGAAGAAGATGAACTGCTCCATCGCGGTCAGGCCGCGCCCGCCGTACTCCTCGGGCCAGCCCACGCCGAGCCAGCCGTCCGCGCCGAGCCGCCGGATGGTCTCGCGGTAGAACCGCTTCTGGGCGGCCGGGTCGCCGTGCCGGGCATACGCGTGGTCCGGGACCAGTTCGGCGAAGTAGGCGCGCAGTTCGGTGCGCAGCCGCTGCTGCTCGGGCGTGTATTCGAGGTGCACGGCGCCTCCAGGCTCCCAAGGCCGGTCCTGTCGGCGCACACGGTAGAACGCGTTACAGAAATTGGGAATGGCGAGGGACCGGGAACATCCCGGCCCAGCCCGCGAAAAGCCTCCTCAGTTCAGCGTGGCGAGGAAGTCGGTGCACGCCCGCGCGCACGCACGGCAAGCCGCCGCCGAGTCCTCCGCCCCCGGCTGCCGGTCGAAGACGTGCGCTGCTTCCAGGCACACGGTCCGGCACCACTCCACCTGGACGCGGATGGTGGTCTCGTCCACCTGGTTCTGCTCGGACAGCACACGGCAGGTCGCGTCGCAGACCTCCGCGCACATGATGCCCTTGCGTCGTACGAGTTCCTGGTTCTCGGTGCCGTCGGGATCCACGAGGCTCGCGCGCAGCGCACACGCCCGGGCGCACTCGGTGCACGCCTGGGCACAGGCGAAGCGGTCCTCCAGGAACCGGAAGAGCTCCTGCTGGGATGTCGTCACACCGCGCGGGTAGCCCCGCCGATGCCGGTCAAACCCGGTGCCGCCAAGGGTTCCGTACGGTTTTCCGGTCCCGGCCGCCGGGCACCCGGCAGGCCGGGAACGACGACGCACGGAGGTGAGTCACATGCCCGGACGAGAGGAACTTCCGTCGACCCTGGAGCGGTCCGCCAAGGAAGCGCAACGCACCTGGATCAAGGCGCACGACTCGGCCGTGGAGCAGTACGGAGAGGGCGAGCGCGCGCACCGCGTGGCCTTCGGGGCGCTGAAGCACACCCACGAGAAGGTCGGCGACCACTGGGAGCGCAAGGAGGGCGGCCGCAAGGGCCCGTCGGACCCGCGCTCGGCCCGGCCCCGGCAGCAGGGCGGCCGCAGCGGCGAGGGTGTCGACGAGCGTGCCTCGAAGGAGCACCTGTACGCCCTCGCGAAGCGGCTCGGTGTCGAGGGGCGGTCGCGGATGTCGAAGGCGGAGCTGCTGGACGCCGTCCGCAAGGAGAACCGGTCGAAGACCCGGGCCGCACGGTCGGGGTGAGCAGGTTCATGGTGAGGACCAGGGGTACTCGCGAGCCATGAATACCGCATGGATGGAGATGGCCGCGGGCGGGGACGCCCCCGGCTTCGGGTTCGTCGTGACGGGTCTTGTGGTCGTGGCCCTGCTGCTGGGCGCCTTCATCCTGGGCCTCCGGTACAAGCGCCGGCGCCCGCCGCGGCCCGACGAGCAGCCCAGGCTGCCCGACGGTGGCCCCGTCCGGGAGACGATGGAGCGCAGGGAGCCCGACGAGGTGCCCCGCGGCCAGGACCGTCTGACTCCGCACGAGCTGAAGACGCACGGCAACCAGAGCGACCGCAGGAGCGCGACCCAGGAGCGTCCCCGCTGGAACGAGGGCAGCAGCGGCTCGTTCGGCAGCGGCGGCCCGGGCGGCCGCTGATCCCCGCTCCCCGCACTCCGCTCCGCACCCCACGTCGTACACGTCGTACACAGGGAAGTGAGAACCATGGCTGATCCCGCCCGTAACACGCTGCCGCTGCCGGACTACGACCACCTGCCGATCGGCGGCCTGGAGAGCCGTGTGCGGTCGCTGTCCGCGGACGAGGTGGAGGAACTGCTGGCGTACGAGCGGTCGCACGCCGACCGGCTGCCGGTGACCGAGCTGCTGGGGTCCCGCCTGGAGCAGCTGCGCGAGGGCGCGGAGCCGACGGCCGGTGATCCGGGCGCGCTGCGTCCCGAGACGGGCGAGGGACACGGGGGCTCCCCGGTGTCGCCGGCCACGTCCCCGCAGCCGTTCAGCCCGCCGCCGCACGGCACGCCCGACCAGCGGGGCAAGCCGAAGGGCGACCGCACGTAGCGTCGCCGCCGGACAGCGCTGACAGAAGGGCCCGTGCCTGCGCACGGGCCCTTTCGCGCGCCCACCGCTCAGGGTGAGGTGGATCACAGCAGGCAAGTGCAGCGTGACGTGGGGTCCAGCGTCTTTCCAGTGGTGCAGGGGGTCACTGAGACGCGGGACGGTGGGGATGGAGCAGGTTCGGGCGGACGGCTTCGACGAGTTCGTGGCCGCCCGTTGGTCGGCGCTGCTCCATGTCGCGCGGCTGCTGACGGGCGGCGACCGGCAGCGGGCCGAGGACCTGGTGCAGGAATCACTGGTGAAACTGTGGTTCGCCTGGCCGAAGGTGGCCGAGCAGGCGCCGGAGGCGTACGTCCGCACGGTGCTGGTGCGGTTGGCGGCGCGCTCGGCGAAACGGCGCTGGTGGGGCGAACGCCCGGTGGAGCAGCTGCCGGAGCTGGCCGAGCCGGGTGATGTGTCGTCCACCGTGGCGGAACGCTCGCGGCTGGAGGCCGCGTTGGCCCTGCTGTCCGCCAAGCAGCGGGCCGCGGTGGTGCTGCGGTACTACGAGGACCTGCCCGAGGCCCAGGTCGCCCAGGCGCTGGGTTGCCCGGTGGGCACGGCACGGTCCCACGCCTCACGCGGAGTCGCCCGGCTCCGCCAGATCCTGTCCGACGCCGTCAGGCCCGTGGGGTGAAGGGAGAAGCGATGGACGACTTCGAGCGGGACCTGTCGCGGCTGCTGCGCGACACCCAGCAGCACACCCCCTACGAGCCCGAACACCGACGGCGGCTGCAAGCCGGCATCCGCTCCCGCCGCCGGTCGAGGCTGCTGTGGAAGGCGGGCGGCTCCGCCGTGGCGGTGGCCGGGCTCAGCGTGGGGCTCGCCCTGCTGCCGAGCATGCTCACCAGGGCCCAGCCCGCCGATCACCGGCCACAGCCCGCGACGAGCCGGGCGCCCTCGCTCGACAGCGAGCCCACATCGGACTCCCCAGACCCCAGTACGACCCCGACCGAACCGGAGTCGTCCGCGCCCGCGACCACGCCCGGCGGCAGCACGCCACCCGGCAGCCCGAGCCCGACGACCAGCCCCACCCCGACGGCCACGGTCTCCGGGAGCCGGACCACCTCGGCGCCTCCCACGCCGCCCCCTTCCCCGACGCCCACGACGGCTCCGCCGTCCGCCCTGGAGGAGACACAGGAGCCTTCCGCATCGGCCACCGAGTAGCCGCCTGAGCGGCCGTTCCCGTCGGCGGTGTCAGCGCCCCGGACCCGTCACCGCTCGAACACCGTCCCGCACCACCGCCACCGCACCACCGCCACGGGCGCCTTCGGCATGCCCGGAACCGGCGCTCGCGAACGTCCGGCGCCAGAAAGAGACCGTGAAACAGCCATGAGAACCGTACGGCGGCCGGCCCTGCTCGACCGCCCGCCAACCGAGCTGTCCGCGCTGCCGCGCCGGGCACCCCTGTCCGCGCGTCACCCGGACCCCGTCCTCGACGTCGTCGTCCCCGTGTTCAACGAGGAGAACGACCTGGAGCCCTGCGTCCGGCGCCTGCACGCGCACCTCGCCGAGACCTTCCCCTACTCCTTCCGGATCACCATCGCCGACAACGCCAGCACCGACCGGACCCCGTACATCGCGGCGCGGCTGGCCGCGGAGCTGCCCGGCACGGACTGGATCCGGCTGGCCGAGAAGGGGCGCGGCCGTGCGCTGCACGCTGCCTGGTCGCGCTCGGGCGCCCCGGTGCTGGCGTATCTCGACGTGGACCTGTCCACGGATCTCGCGGCGCTGCTGCCGCTGGTCGCGCCGCTGATCTCCGGTCACTCGGACATCGCCATCGGCACCCGGCTGGCACGCGGTTCGCGGGTGGTGCGCGGGCCGAAGCGGGAGATCATCTCCCGCTGCTACAACGGTCTGCTGCGCGGCACGCTGGCCGTGGGCTTCTCCGACGCGCAGTGCGGGTTCAAGGCGGTGCGGCGGGACGTCGCCGAGCGGCTGCTGCCGCTGGTGGAGGACCGCGAGTGGTTCTTCGACACCGAGTTGCTGGTCATCGCCGAGCGCGCGGGGCTGCGGATCCACGAGGTGCCGGTGGACTGGGTGGACGACCCGGACAGCCGGGTGCGCATCCTGTCCACGGCCCTGGCCGACCTGCGCGGCATGGCCAGGCTCGGGCGGGCCCTGGCCTGCGGGCGGCTGCCGCTGTTCGCGTTGCGCCGCAGCGGCGGCGACCTCGACGGCGACTTGCCGGCGGGCCTGGCCCGGCAGGTGGTGCGCTTCGCCGCCGTCGGAGTCGCCAGCACCCTGTGCTACCTGCTGCTCTACACCGCGTTCCGGCCGGCGGTGGGGGCGCAGGCCGCCAACGCGCTGGCCCTGCTGGCCAGTGCGGTCGCCAACACCGCCGCCAATCGGCGGCTCACCTTCGGGGTGCGGGGCCGCGTCGGCGCGCTGCGCCACCACCTCAAGGGACTCGCGGCCTTCCTGGTCGGGCTGTCGCTCACCAGCGGTTCGCTGGCCGCCCTCCACCATGCCGCCCCCGGGGCCGGCCACCGGGTCGAACTCATGACGCTCGTCGCCGCCAACCTGGCCGCGACGCTGCTGCGCTTCCTCCTCTTGCGGGCCTGGGTGTTCCCCGGCCACGACGCCCGCCCCACTCGCCGTACGACAGGATCCTCATGAGCACCGTCGAGCTGCGTCGACCGCCGTCCGGCCTCGACGACACCCCCGAAGTCCCGAGCGGCGCCCGGGAGTTCCGCCGACGGCTGCGCGAGGCCGCCGTGCGTTACGGACCCGTGCTGCTGACGTACGGCGTGCTGAAGCTGGCCGGGTTCGCCGTCTTCATGTACCTGCTGGACTCCGCGGGCGACTTCCGGAAGAAGAACCCGCGTTTCGGCGGCGGCGCACACCCCTGGGACGTCCTGGCCAGCTGGGACGGCTGGTGGTACCAGCAGATCGCCCAGCACGGATACGACCCGGCCCTGAAACCGGTGCCGGGGGCCACGGGCCTGATCACCCTGGAGGGCAACTCGGCGGCGTTCTTCCCGCTGTACCCGACGCTGATGCGGCTGGTCTCGGAGTGCACCGGACTGGGCCTGTACGGCGCCGGCATGACGGTCTCGGTCGTCGCGTCGTTCGTCGCCGCCCTCGGCATCCACGCCGTGACGCGACGGCTGGGCGGTCACCGGGCCGGGCTGGTCGCGGCCGGGCTGTGGGCGGTCTGGCCCGGTTCGGGCACGGAGTGGTCTGGCTACTCGGAATCCCTCTACACGGCCCTCGCCGCATGGGCCTGTCACGCCGTCATGTCCCGCCGCTGGCTCACCGCCGGGCTGCTGACCTGCGCGGCCGGGCTGTGCCGGCCCACCGCCGCCGCGCTGGTCGCCGCCCTCGGAGTCGCCGCGCTGCTGTCCCTGCGCCGGCGTGCGGACGGGGTCCTGCGTCCGCTGGGCGCCGTGGCGATCGCGCCGCTGGGTCTCTTCGGCTACCTGGCGTGGGTCAACTACCGCCTGGGCGACATCAACGGCTACTCCAAGCTCCAGGACGGCGCCTGGGCCCACAAGTTCGACTGGGGAGTCCACTCGTTCAACGTGCTGACGTCCCTCCCGGTCGGGCACTTCGACTACCTCTACGCGATGCCCTTCCTGGACGTCATCGGGGTCTGCGTGGTGCTGACGGTACCGGTGCTGACCGTGCTGCTGCTGCGTCTGAGACCGCCCGCCGTGCTCGTCGTCTACACGGTTCTCTCGTACCTCATGGTGATGGCCACCCAGCAGTACTTCGGCAACGTCTCGCGCTATCTGCTCCCGCTCTTCCCGCTGTTCATCCCGCTCGCCCTGGCCATGCGCCGGCTCCACTGGCCGTCCCTCGCCACCGTCCTGGGCACCGCAGCGCTGGCCTCCGGGTCGTACGCGGGGTATGTGCTGTTCGAGCTCGGAGTGCCGTAGAACAGCCCTTCGCCCCTCGCGCGTGCCACCGAAACATTCCCTTCACGCAGGAAGTATTTAGGGGTAACGACCGCTGCCTACCGTGCCTGCCTTGTCAGTCCCCAACCCGCAGCAAGGAGGCGTGGCATGAGTACCGAGCCACGACTGGCCGAGGTCACCGAGCCGGAGCCCGCGCAGAAGGCAGCACCGGGCGCCGACCAGGCCGTCAAGGAGACCCTCGAGGACTACACGCTCCGCTTCGCGCCGCGCAGTTACCGGCGCTGGACCCCGATGGTGGTGGCGACGACCGCGCTCGGCGGCATCGCCTACATGGCCGACTTCTCCATCGGCGCCGGCATCGGTCTGGCCCACGGGACGGGCAACGCGCTGCTCGCGATCGCCGTCGCCGCCGTCGTCATCTTCGTGACCGGCTTCCCGCTGGCCTACTACGGGGCCCGCTACAACATCGACCTGGACCTGATCACACGCGGCTCGGGCTTCGGCTACTTCGGCTCGGTCCTCACCAGCGTCATCTTCGCGAGCTTCACCTTCATCTTCTTCGCCCTCGAGGGCTCGATCATGGCCCAGGGCCTGAAGCTGGGCCTCGGACTGCCGCTGTGGCTGGGCTACTTGGTGTCCACACTCATGGTGATCCCGCTGGTCATCTACGGCATGACGGCGCTGAGCAAGCTCCAGGTGTGGACCACCCCGATCTGGCTGCTGCTCATGGTCGGCCCGCTGGTCTACCTCGTCGCCACCGACCCGGGGACCGTCGACCGGTTCCTCGCCTACGCGGGCACCGACGGGGACGGCGGCGTCAACACCGCCTCCGTGCTGCTGGGCGCGGGCGTGTGTCTGTCGCTGATCGCGCAGATCGGCGAGCAGATCGACTACCTGCGCTTCATGCCGCCCAAGACCGAGGCGAACAAGCGCAGTTGGTGGACGGCCGTGGTGATGGCGGGCCCGGGCTGGGTGGTGCTGGGCGCGCTGAAGCAGGCGATCGGCGTGTTCCTCGCGGTCTACATCATCGCCGAGGTCGGTCCCACCGCCGCGCCCGAGCCGATCCAGCAGTTCAAGCACGCCTTCGACGCGATGATGCCGTCCTGGCTCGTCCTTCCGCTGGCCGTGGCCCTCGTCGTGATCAGCCAGATCAAGATCAACGTGACGAACGCGTACTCCGGCTCCCTCGCCTGGACCAACTCCTTCACCCGCGTCACGCGGCGCTACCCGGGCCGGCTGGTCTTCGTCCTCGTCAACCTCGGCTTCGCGCTCGCCCTGATGGAGGCCGACATGTTCAGCTTCCTCAACAGCATCCTGGGCTTCTACTCGAACTGCGCGATCGCCTGGGTGGTCACCGTGGCCACCGACATCGGCATCAACAAGTACGTGCTGAAGCTGTCCCCGCACGCCCCCGAGTTCCGCCGCGGCATGCTCTACGCCGTCAACCCGGTCGGGGTCGTGTCCTTCGTCGCGGCCTCCGCTCTGTCCATCGCCATGTACTTCCACGGGCTGGGCGACACGCTCCAGCCGTACTCGCCCGTCGCCGCCGCCGTCATCGCGTTCGTCGTCACCCCGCTGATGGCCGTGGTCACCAAGGGCAGGTACTACCTGCGCCGCACCGACGACGGCATCGCCGAGCCGCCGCTCGACGAGGACGGCAACCCCAGCGCCGTCACCTACGAATGCCACGTATGCCGGCAGTCGTTCGAGCGGCCGGACGTGGCCGCCTGCCTGACGCACGACGCGGTCGTCTGCTCGCTCTGCCTGAGCACCGACAAGGTCGGCGACCACGTCCTGCCGGAGGCACCCGCCGTCGTCTGACCGGGGTGGGGCGGAGGCAGCGAGGCGCCTCCGCCCCCTCGGCGCGTTCCCACGGCGACTCCGCCGCTCCCGGTCGACGGCGGCTCCACCCCGCGCTCGGGGGTACCAAGTCGGTCTCGGAGTCCCTTCACCGGCCCTCGCGAAGGGGCGTGCTCCCGCACCGGACGGCATACTGATCTTGCGTTGCGCAGTGCTGCGGGCCGATGGTCGGAGAGGAGATGACGGGACGTGACCAGCGAAGGACCGGGCGGCGGACGGGGAACGCCCGACGAGGCGGACGGCACTCCCCCGATCCCGGACGACGTGTGGCAGAAGTTCCTCACGGACAGCGAGCACGCCATACGCGCCTCCGCCCCCAGGGAGCCTTCCGCGCGGGAGCGGGCGGCCGGACGGCGGCTCCAACCCCCGTACGCCGTCGGTGACCTGTGGCAGCCGGAGGACCTGTGGGTCCGCGTGGCCTGGGGTGACCTGGACCGCCGTGCGAAGGTCCGGCGTGTGGGACGGGTCGTCGCCACCGCCGCCGCCGTGGCTCTGGCGCTGGGCGCCTGGTCCCAGTTGTCCGCCGGCGCGGGCACCCGGCCCGGGACGGGGACCGTGCGGCAGGTGGAGGGAGCGACCGCGAGGCAGCCCACTGCCACTCCCTTCCCGTCCGGATCTCCCGTCCCGGCGCCCTCCAGGTAGCACACGCAGGACGGGTGCGGTCCCGCACAGCCGCCTAGGATGACCTCACAGGCCGGGATCTGGACGCTCGTCCGGGCGCGGCCCCCCACAGGCGGAGTCATCGGAAACGCGCACGCCGACGGAAGGGGGACGGACATGAGCGCGCCACGCCTCAGCAGTACGCCGTTGCCGGGCATAGGTGTCCGCTACGACCTGACCACCCGGGACAGCCGCCGGCTGTCCGTGGTCGCCCACCGCGACGGCCACCGGACGATCAGCGCCTACCGCGAGGACGACCCGGACGCCTGCGACCTGTCGGTGCGTCTGACGGCGGAGGAGGCGGCGGCGCTCATCGACGCGCTGATGCCCGCGCACCACACGCCGAACCTGCTGTCCACGACCGACCTGGGGCTCGTCGCCGAACGGATCGAACTGTCCGGCACCTCGCACTGGAACGGCCGGCTGCTGGGCGAGTCCCGGATCCGCACCGACACCGGCGCGTCCATCGTGGCGGTGCTGCGCCGGGCCGAGGCGATCCCCTCCCCCACGCCGGACTTCCGGCTCGCCGGCGGTGACACGCTCATCGTCATCGGGACCCGCGAGGGCGTGGAGGCTGCCGCCGCGATACTCGGGCGGGAGTGACCCGCCATGCATTCCTCCGCGGTGTTCCTGATCGAGTTCGGCTGCCTCATCCTCGGGCTCGGGCTGCTCGGCCGCCTCGCCGGGCGCTTCAGCTTCTCGCCGATCCCGCTCTATCTGCTGGCCGGACTGGCCTTCGGCGAGGGCGGACTGCTGCCGCTCGTCGCCAGCGAGGACTTCGTCGCCATCGGTGCCGAGATCGGCGTCATCCTGCTGCTGCTCATGCTGGGTCTGGAGTACACGGCCACCGACCTCGTCTCCAACCTCAAGACCCACTACCCGGCCGGGGTCGTCGACGCCCTCCTCAACGCCCTGCCCGGTGCGGTGCTCGCCCTGCTGCTCGGCTGGGGACCGGTCGCGGCCGTCGTGCTGGCCGGTGTCACCTGGGTCTCCTCCTCCGGCGTCATCGCCAGGGTCCTGGGCGAGCTGGGGCGGCTCGGCAACCGTGAGACCCCGGCCATCCTGAGCATCCTGGTCCTCGAGGACCTCTCCATGGCGGTCTACCTGCCGATCGTCACCGCCCTGCTGGCCGGGGTGGGCCTGGCCGCGGGCGCCGTCACGCTGGCCATCGCCCTGGGCGTGGCCACGGTCGTGCTCGTCCTCGCCGTGCGCTACGGCCGCCATGTCTCCCGCTTCGTCTCCAGCGACGACCCCGAGAAACTGCTGCTGGTGGTGCTCGGCGTGACACTGGTCGTCGCCGGGCTCGCGCAGCAGCTCCAGGTGTCCGCGGCCGTGGGCGCCTTCCTGGTGGGCATCGCGCTGTCCGGCGAGGTCGCCGAGGGCGCGACGAGCCTGCTCGCGCCGCTGCGGGACCTGTTCGCCGCGGTGTTCTTCGTCTTCTTCGGCCTGCACACCGACCCCGCCAGCATCCCGCCCGTACTGCTGCCCGCTCTCGCCCTGGCGGCCGTCACCACCGCGACGAAGATCGCCACCGGCTACTGGGCCGCGCGCCGCGCCGGGATCGGACCCAAGGGCCGCTGGCGCGCCGGCGGCACGCTCGTGGCCCGCGGCGAGTTCTCCATCGTCATCGCCGGGCTGGCCGTCACGTCCGGCATCGAGCCCTCCCTGGGCCCGCTGGCCACGGCGTACGTCCTCATCCTGGTCCTGCTCGGCCCCCTGACCGCGCGCTACACCGAGCCCATGGCGACCGCCCTGACCGGCCGACTGCGCCGCAAGCGGACGACGTCCGGCACAGCGTCGGCCCCTGCCCCACCGGGCGCCCACGAGACCCTCGACGACCAGGACATCGTCGGCCGCACGTGACGGGCCCGGGGGGACGGACGACCGATGCGCTTCGCTACCAGCAGTCCACGCCCTCTGCCGCCTCGACGCCGACGGCGCGCACGCGTCGGCCCGCACGACTGACGTGGGGGGCGCCTGCCTGGCGGGGCGCCTGCACCGGCAGGGCGCCTGCACCGGCAGGGCGCCTGCACCGGCGGGGCGCTGCGCCCGGCAGCCACCCGCGGGCCGCCGCCCGTCGGGCCCTCGCTCGGGGTGGGCACCTGAGTGCGGGTAATGCCGTCGCCCCGTGAGGCCCGGCACACGGCAGCCTCCGCGCGTCCGGCGACGACTACGACTGCGCTCCCGTGCCGCCGTGCAAGGGTGCCACGCGCCCGCGGGGCGCCCAGCCGCACTTCCGCCGCCCGCCATACGAGCGCGCCGCGCGCAAGCCCCCACAGGACGACGGCGTAAGGCCCCGCTCCCATGCCCGGCACACGGAGGCCCGGCACACGCCAGCCTCTGTCGGCCAGCGGCGCGCGGCCGCGTCTCTCCCCGTCCACCACGCGGAAGCCCGGCGCACGGAGGCCTCCGTCGGTCAGCGGTAGGCGGTTCCCTGGCCGCCACGCGAAAGCCTCAGCGGCGCACAGGCGCGTCTCACCCCGTCCGCCACGCGGAAGCACCCCGACCGTGGCGCTGTGTCGAGGTGTGGTCAGCCCGTCTTCCAGCCGCGGCGGGTGTCGATCCGTTCCCATTCCGCGTCCCACTGGGCCATGCGCCGCCGGTCCAGGGACAGCCGGGTCAGCCAGGCAACGCCCAGCACCATCCCGCCCGCGAGGGCTCCTGCCAGGCCGCCGCCCACGGACGTGTGCAGCCAGGCCTCGCCGTCGGACACCGGTGGCGTCGTGATGTCACCGCTCCTGTTCACCCACAGGGGGATCGTGCTCCCGGCCGGAGTCCTGGGCGGTACCCGCGCCTGCTCCGTGTGCGTCGAGCCGTCCGGCGCGGTCCACCGCACCTTGGCCCACACCCGGTGGTCGCTCGCCGCGCGGGCCGGTGACGGACCCGGCGCGTCCTCGACGGCGACCGCGGAGACCTGACGGCTCTCCGCCCGCTGCCGTTCGACGGCCTGCTCGACCGCCCCCGCCGCCAAGAGCCCCGCGCACACGCCGCCGAGCAGGGCGAACACCCAGCCGGCGAGCACGACCCAGGCTTCGACGACGTCGATACGCCGTTTGAGCGCGTTGCGCCGCCACCGCCACCACCGCACGGTCATACGCTCTGTGGTTCCCATCGGCCGACACCCCCTCGTGAGCACCGGCAGCACCCTTCCAGTGTGCGCCTGAACCGTGCCCCTGTCGGCGTATGGCTCAGCCGGAAGGCGCGGCGATCCGTGCCCGGTCGCTCGCGTCACCGGACAGGAAGGACGCCATCGCCCGCCCTTCCTCGGCGACGGACTCGCGGTCGGTCCGGGAGAAGCGGCGCAGCGGGGTGACCAGGACGGTGTCCGCCTCGACGGTCCAGGTCGCGGCGACCCGGCCGTCGACGAGGACGACGCGGGCGCCTGCGACCGACAGGCCGCGGTGGGCGTCGTCGATGATCCGGCCGCGGTCGTGGTAGCCGAGGATCGCGTTGTCGAACGCCGGCAGGAACCGCACCGGCGCGGGAGTGCCGGGGTCGGGGCGCGGCGCGTCGGGGAGGTCCAGCAGTTCCCGGCCGCGCTCGTCGCGGAAGGCGACCAGTCCCCCGCGCAGGGCGGAGACCGCGGCCGGCAGTCCCGCCAGTCCGCACCAGGCGCGCAGATCGGCCGAGGCGGCGGGTCCGAACGCGGCCAGGTAGCGCCGTACCAGCGTCTGTCCCACGGGATCGGAGTCGTCGGGAACCGGCGGGTCGATCTCGCGCCCCAGCCAGGAGGAGACCGGCGCGTAGCGCACTCCCGCCGTCGTGCGCCACAGTCCGCGCGGCGGCAGCTGCACCATCGGGAGCAGGCCGGCGACCAGCATTTCGCCCAGGGGCCGGGTCCCCGCCGCCGGCCAGCGGGCGGCGACGGCGCGTGCGAGGTCGCCCATGGAGCGGGGTTCGCCGTCGGCCATGACCTCCCGCCCCGCCGCCGCGAGTTCACCGAGGTCCACGCCCTCCAGCTCGCGGCGGTACGTGCCGAGCACCCGTTGGCGCAGCATCGTGTCATGGCGGGCCCGCCAGGCCACGAGGTCGTCGGCGGTGACGAGGTGGACGGTGCGGCGCATGAGATGGGTCCGCACCACGCGTCGCCCGGTGAGCAGTTCCGACAGCACCGCCGGGTCGAACGCCCGCAGCCGGGACCAGAGCCCGATGAACGGCTCCTGAGGTTCCTGCGCCTGGAGACCGCACAGGTGCGCGACGGCGTCGAGGACCGGCAGGTCGGCGCGGTCGAGGAGCAACTGCCGCGCGAGGGTGGCGCGGTTGAGCGCCCGGGCGTCGAGAACCGTCAAGGGAGCACCTCGGCCTTCGAGTCGTGTGCCGACCGGAGGTTCGAGGGGCCCGGGCGGCTTGCCCGGTCACCGTGGCACGCGATGCGGTCAGGTTGTGACCGCATCCACCGACTGACCCTCGCACCCCTGGATTCCCTAGTTTTCCTATAGAATTACTAGGGAAGCATTGACGGGGGCCGAAGGCGCTGCACACGATGATGTGCGTGCCTCAGACATCGACTTGAGGAGACCTCTGCCATGGGCGTTGCCCCTGCGCCGTCCGGCTCCGACGCGGAATCGGACCGGACCGGGCCCGGGATTGCTCACTGGCTGCGCGTGGCCCGCGAGACGGCGGACGACCTGGCCACGGACGCGGTGGCCAGGGACCAGGCGGGCAAGCCCCCGTTCGACGAGGTGTCCCGGCTGCGCGAGTCGGGGCTGCTGACCCTCCTCGTACCGGCCGGGCTCGGGGGCGGCGGCGCGGACTGGCCGACGGCGTACGCGGTGGTCCGGGAGATCGCAGCGGCCGACGGCGCGATAGGCCAACTGCTCGGCTGTCACTACTTCATGTCGTGGAGCGCCCGGTTCTTCACCGAGCCCGCCCTCGCCGCCCGGCTGGAGCAGCGGTCCGCCGCTCAGGAGTGGTGCTGGGGTGGCGGTCTGGCGCGTCAGGAGCCTGCTCTGACGCTGGCCGGGGACGGGCGGGACCATGTGCTGACCGGCCGTCAGAGCTTTGCCGCCGGCGTCCTGGTCGCCGACCGCCTCGCCGTGCGGGCGGTGCGGGCCGACACGGGCGAACCACTCGCCGTCGTGGTCGATCCCGCACTCCCGGGCGTGGCGGTCGACGGCGACGCCGACCCTTTCGGGCAACGGCTCGCGGCCGGCGGAAGCGTGGAGTTCGACGCCGTGCCGATCGCCGCCGACGACGTCCTGGGCTCGCTGGCCGCGGACGAGGACGTCCTGTCACCCCTGACCGCTCTGGTGTCGCCGGTCGGGCGGCTCCTGTCGGTGCAGTTGCGTCTCGGCATGGCGGAGGGAGTGCTCGCGGAGGCCCGCGAGTACAGCAGGACCGGCCGGTCCCTCTGGCACCCGGAGTGGCCGGTCGGCTCACCTCAGGACCCGCAGGTGCTGACCGTGTACGGGGAGCTCACCGTGCTCACCCGCTCCGCGTCCGCCCTCGCCGACCAGGCGCGGGACGCCGTGCACGACGGGCTGGCCCGTGGTGAGGGTCTCGGCTACGACGAGTACGCGGAGATCTCCGTCCTGGTCGCCATGGCCGAAGCCGCCGCGTCCAAGGCCGTGCAGGAGTCCACCGCCCGTGCCCTCGACATCATCGGTGCCCGTTCCGCGTCCTCACGGCTGGGCTTCGACCGCTTCTGGCGCAATGCCAGGACCCACACCCTGTACGAACCCGTGGCCCACCGGCTCCGCGATGTCGGGGACTACTTCCTCAACGGTGCCCACCCGCCGTTCGTGCTCCCCGTCTGACGGGCCGCGTCTGCCGGACCCCACATGACGGACCCGCAGGACATGACGGACCCGCAGGAAAGGACCCCGCACATGACCACCGGCACCGGCTTCGAC
This sequence comes from Streptomyces sp. NPDC006235, assembly GCF_040613735.1. Classification (NCBI taxonomy): domain Bacteria; kingdom Bacillati; phylum Actinomycetota; class Actinomycetes; order Kitasatosporales; family Streptomycetaceae; genus Streptomyces; species Streptomyces sp. NPDC006235. The sequence continues at coordinate 74,059 of NZ_JBEXSR010000024.1, read as the reverse complement.
GTCCGCAGGATCGGCGGGCGCATCGGCGCCGAGATCCTCGGCGTGGATCTCTCCGGCCGGAGTCCGGCGGCGCGGCGGACCGGGTACGGCGCCAGTGCCCGCGCTGCGCCTCGGTCGCCGGGCGCCGCGGCCAGGACGCACGCCCCCGGTGGCAGCGCACGAACCCGCGGCCGTGACGCCGTACAGACGGCCCGGCCGCCCGCGCGGCCATGACGGGCGCGTGGGGGTACCGCCCAGGCCCTTGAGGCACTGGGGGAGGCACGACTGCCCGCAGCTCGGCTGCCCGCAGCCTGGCGCACCCCGCCGTATACGGCGCCCGCCCGCTGCCCCTCAGGCGCCCGCCGGGCCGTGGGTCGCCCGGCGCCCGGCGGCCACGGCTGCTCCCGCGAGCGCCGCGGCGACGGCCGTCCTGCGCAGCGCGGTGCGTCGTCGGCCGCCCCAGCCGCCGTGCACCGACCCCTCACCCTCGGCCGGTACGTGCAGCGTCCCGTGCGTGGCCGGGGCCTCCTCGTCGTGGGACAGGTGGGTCTTGTCCGTCTGCCGTGCCATGGCCCGCTCCGCGAGGCCGGGTGCCATCCGGGCCTGGCGTACCAGTGCGCGGCCCGCCGGACCGACCACCACTTCGCGACGTGGCCGGCTGACGAGTCGCACGACGGCCCGGGCGACGCGCTCGGGGCTGTACACGGGCGGCATGGCCACGACCTTGCGGCCGGTGTAGTTGGCCGCCTGCTGGAAATGCGGCGTGTCGATGGTCGCGGGCAGCACCGTGCACACGTCGATGCCCTTCACGCCCTCCACCCGGAGCTGCTGCCGAAGACTGGAGCCGAGCCCGCGGACGGCGTGCTTGGACATGCCGTACGGGTGGCTGTACGGCTGCGCCACGGCACCCACGATGGACGCGATGTTGATCAGCGTGCCGCTGCCCTGCTCCCGCATCACCCGCAGAGCCGCCCGGGCCCCGTGCACGTAGCCCATGACGTTGACGTCCAGGACCTTGCGGAAGTCCTCCAGCGGTACGTCCTCGAAGCGGCCGAAGGCGTTGACGGCCGCGTTGTTGACCCAGACGTCGATGCGGCCGAACTCCTCCACGGCCCGGCGCGCCAGGTCCTCGACCGCCTTGGCGTCCGTCGTGTCCGTCGGCACGACCAGTGTCCGTGCCCCACGGTGCTTCGCGCAGGCGTGGGCCGTCGCCTCCAGCGCCTCCTCACGCCGCGCGGCCAGCACCACGGCACACCCCTTGCGCGCGAACGCCTCGGCCGTGGCGCGTCCGATCCCGCTGGACGCTCCGGTCACCACCACCACGTGATTGCGCAGGCCCATCGCATACCTCCTCACGTCTGCCCGGACCGGGCGCTTCCTGCCCGGCTCCGCGGCGGAACGAGTACCCGGCACCGCCGAGTCACCCCGACATCATGGTTTGCCATGGTTTGTCATCCCGTGGTCGCGGCACTCGGGGCACGCGCGAGCGTCCAGCCGGCAGCGTCCGGCCGACGCCGCGCGAGCCCGCCCCGGTGACGGGGCAGAACAGAGGGTGACCGATGACGACGATCGGTGTGGAAGAGGAGTACCTGCTCCTCGACCCGGTTACCGGGCTGCCGGTGCCCCTGGCCGACAAGGTGCGTGCGGCGGCGGGCCTGGCGCATCTCGTGGCCGACCAGGAGGTGCAGTGCGAGCTGCTGCAGGCCCAGGTCGAGGTGGCCACGCCGGTGTGCGGCACGCTGGAGGAGGCAGGGGGACATCTGCTGAGGCTGCGGCACGCCATCGGGGCGGCGGCCGAAGCGCACGGCTGCCGGATCGCGGCCTGCGGAACGCCCCCGCTGCGCCATCGCCACCCGGTGGCCGTCACCGACCAGGCCCGCTATCGGGCCATGCTCACCCAGGCGCCCCAGCTGGTGGCGGAGCAGCTGGTCAACGGCATGCACGTGCACGTGGCCGTGCCCAGCCGCGAGACGGGCGTGCAGGTCCTGAACCGGATCCGGGTCTGGCTGCCGACCCTGACGGCCATGTCGGCGAACTCCCCGCTGTGGGACGGCCACGACACCGGCTTCGCCAGCTGGCGCACGGTGATCTTCGGCCGCTGGCCGGTGAGCGGCGTGCCTCCGTTCTTCCGTGACGTGGCCGACTACGACCGGCGCCTGACGCAGCTGCTGGAGACGGGTGTGATCTCGGACAGCGGGCAGTTGTACTGGCAGGCCCGCCTGTCGGCCCGGTATCCCACCGTCGAGGTGCGGTGCCTGGACGTTCAACTGCGTGCGGACGACGCGGTCATGCTCGCGGGTATGACCCACGCCCTCGTGGACACGGCCATCAGGGAAACGGCCGCCGGGGCGCCGGTGCCCGACTGCGAACCGGAGCTTCTCCAGATCGCCCTGTGGCATGCCGCCCGTCACGGTCTGAGCGACACCCTGATCTGCCCGGGCGGCCGGCCGCGCCGCGCCGGGGACGTGCTGTACCAGCTCCTGCGGCACGTCGCTCCGGCCCTCGACGCGTCCGGCGCGACCCGGCAGGTGACGGCCCTGGTACACCGGCTCCTCCAGAACGGGACGGGAGCGGACAGACAGCGCGCCGCTCTCGCCGAGGGCGGTATCCGGGCCGTCACCGACCTGATCGGCACGGAGAGCAGCATGTCGTGACTCCCCCGGGGCCCGTCACACCGCGGCGATGCCCTCCATGCCGGATTCGTCGAAGGCGGGCAGGCCCTCGGCCGTGGTGACCTTGGTGAGCGCGCCGTCGGCCTCGACGCGGAAGCCGTCGACGGTGCCCGAGACGGCGTTCTGGACGTAGACGAACTTCTCGTCCTCCGTCACGGCGAGGTCGATCACGCCCTGTGACGTGGCGGAGGGCGGAGTGGCGATGCCCACCCCGTTGGTCAGGCTGAGCGTGCCGTGCTTGTCCATGCGGTAGCCGGTGACGGTGGAGTTGCCGGTGTTGCCGCCGTAGAAGTGGTCGCCCGCGCGCTCCAGCCAGCACAGGGTCTCCTGGCCGTTGGCGAGCGGCTCCTGGATGATCTTCAGCTTTCCGTCACGCTTCACCCGGTACGTGGTGACCGTGGACTTCTCCGCCTCGGCGACCAGCATCCGCTGCCCGCTCCGGTCGAAGGTGATCGCGAAGGGAACACCGCCCGCGGAGTCGTTGACGACGGGCTGCGCGACGGCGGGCAGACCGTTTCGCTTCATCGGGAAGACCTCGACGGTGTTGTTGCCCTTGGTCGTGACCACCAGGTTGCCTCCGTCCGGGGTGAACTCGACTTCGCCTGGCGAGGTGTCGAAGCGCGGTATCTCCTCGTTGTCCAGGCCCAGGGAACGGTGGGACCCCTTCAGCGGCTTGAGTCCCTCTCCGGTGATCCTGAAGCCCTGGACACTGCCCTCGCCACCCGCGTTCATGACGTACGCGACCTTGCCGTGCACCGCGATACTGGCGGGGAACTCCCCACCGGACGCCACGACTTGCCGGTCTTCGAGCCGCTGTCCCGCGACACGGAAGGTCGTCACCGTGTTGCTGCCCGCGTTGACCGCCAGCAGTCTCCCCGAGGCGTCGTCGTAGACGAGCGAGCCCTGCGAGGCCAGCGAGTCGGTGGGGGCGTCCACCTGGTCACCGCCCTTGCCTCCGGTCCCGTAGGTCCCCGCGGGTTTCAGGGTGCCGTCGTCACCCCGTGCGAAGGCGTGGATGGTGTTGCCGTCCAACTCGTTGCCCTGGACGAAGACGGCGTGGTCGGCCCCGGCAGCGGTACCGGAGTACTGACCGGCCGAGGCCAGGGAGACAGCCACCGTGGCCGCTCCGGCGATGGCGAGGGCCCCGCCGCCGAACAGGATGCGCCGTGTCCTGGGCTTGGCCCGGTGACCCCTGCGGCTGCTGCTGTGCATGTTCACGTCCGTTCCTCGATCTGTCCGCGCCGCCCGTGCGGCGGAGTCCGCGACTGCGGACGGGAACAGAGTGACCAGAGGGACGGGTACGCCGATGCGGAACGGCGGTCGCGTCAGACTCTCGTAAGAGTCCTGCCGCGGGTCACCGCAGGGCGCTGTGATGGCGCTGTGAGTCGGCTACGTCCGTGGTGCGGCCTCGCGCCGGTCAATTCTGCCCGGCCTGTCTTTGCACCTGTTCCAGGACGTGTTTCGCGGAGCCGGCCCCGCTGAAGAGCTTGGGCCCGTGCTGGTTGAGCAGTTGGTTGACCCGCTCCCAGTTCGTCGTCGTACGCAGCGGAATCGCCGTGGCGTTGGCGGCTTCGAGAACCTCTCGGGCACCGGCGAGGCGGGCGTTCTCGTACCACGCGTGCTGCGCCGACTCACGTGAGGGATAGGCACGTCCCACCTCGCCGAGCCACTCCAGTTGCTTCTTGGCGGTCATCAGCGTGATCGCCTTGAACGCCCGCTCCGGGTCCGGGCAGGACTTGGAGATGCCGAACCCGGAACCGGACGAGTACGTCCTGCTGCCGTCCGGGCCGGCGGGAAGCGTGGTCAGGCCCACCTGGAAGCCGGCCTGGTTCTTCAGGTTCAGCAACGCCCATGGCCCGCTGGTGCCCATGGCCACGTTGCCGCTGAGGAACTGCCGGTCGACGAACGCGGGATCGACACCGGGCAAGCGGGGGGCGACCTTCTTCCTGGCCGCCAGGTCGGCGTACCACTGCACGCCCTCGATCATGGCGGGGGTGGTGAGTCGGAGGTTGCCCTCCCCGTCGGTGGGCTGCGCCCCGGTCTTGGTCAGCACCATGGGAAACATCCACACATCCTGAGGCCCCGCCACGAACCCGTATGTCCGGTTCCCGGTCAGCTTGCGGGCGGCCGACTCGAACTCGGCCAGAGTCCACCCCGGCTCGGGCTCGGGCAACCCCGCGTTCCGGAACATGTTCTTGTTGTACGTGAGGATCACCGGGCCGACGTCGTACGGCAGGGCGTACTGCTTCCCGTCGGCGCTCAGTCCCTCCATGACGGACTCGTCGAAGTCCGTCACATCGAACTTGTTCTTGGCGATCAGATCGTCGAGCGGCAGCATGCCCTGGGTGTAGCCCGTGGTGCGGAGCGCCTGCATCGAGACGATGCAGGGCGCGTCGTCGCTGCCGAAGCGGGTGCCGAGCTTGGCGAAGTAGTCATTGAAGGACGAGGTCTCGAGCTTGATCGCGATCTGCGGATCCTCGCGGGACACACGGTCCGCGAGTTCGTGCCAGACCCGCTGTTCCTCACCGCCGTCGGCCCACATCGACCAGGTCAACGTCGTCGAGCCGCCACCGTCGGCGCCGCACGCCATGACCAGCGTCCCGGCCAGCGCCAGGGCGACGGCTGCCCTCACTGCGATGCGCGCCCCTGCCATGGCCCGTCCATATGTTCCTTTTAGTGACAGTACGAACAAATTATGACATAGGGCATTACGCACCTGCCGCTGCCGCACCGTACGGGCTGGAGGGGTACCTGATGACGGGCCAGTACATCTAGGGCCGGTCGTCTCCAATGGTGACGATGCCCTTCGTCCTCACGCCGGTCTTGATGTCGTAGAGGACGTCGCCGGTGGACTTCTTCCAGATCTTGATGCGGAAGGTGTCCGGGCCGTCGGTGGCGGTGACTCGGAAGGCGTAGCCGCTCTTGCCGCCGACCGTGCCGGTGCCCTGGTAGACGGCCTGGGAGCCGTTGACCACGAGCCAGTCGGAGCCGGTCGAGCGGAAGGTGAGCCGGGCGGATCCGAAGACGAACGTGGCCTTGCCGGTGGGGACGGTGGCTCCCTTCCGGTACTGGGCGCCGAGAGTGAACGCCGCCTTTCCGGTCAGCCCCGGCCCGGCCGGGTAGGCACCGGCCGGCGAGGTGATCGTGCCGACGCCGGCGGCGGGCCCTGCGGCACGGTCGTAGACGATCAGCTCCGCGAGCGTGGTGGTGTCCGTGCCCCCGTCGTCGTCGGTGAGCGTGACGACCGGACGGTGGATGCCCGCGTCGTCGTAGACGTGGGCGGCGCGGCAGCCGGAGTCGGTGACCGTGCCGGTCGTCGGTCGGCTGCCGTCCTTCCAGTCGACCTCGCAGGTGTGGCTGTCGGCCGTGCCCGCGTCGGCGAACGAGGCCGTGACCACGGCGGACCTGCCCGCCGTGAGGGGCGAGCCGGGCCCGTCGGCGGACGTGATCGACGGGGCGGCGTTGGAGACCTTGACGGTCGCCGTGTCGGTGCCCCGTCCGCCGGTCAGGGTGACGTGGAAGGTCCCGTCGTCGGTGCAGGTGAGGGTCGTGCGGGCCGCCGCCGGGTCCTTGACGGAGCACGGGGCGCCGTCCTGGACGGTCCACTTGGGGGTGCCTGCCCCGGAGACGGTGCCCGCGAGCGTGATGGCCTCGCCCTCGGCACCGGTGGTGTCCGGCCCGGCGTGGACGACGGTGACCGGGTCGATGCCACCGAGGGTGGGTACCACCTTCTTGATCAGGCCGTCGGTGTCGAACTCCAGCTTGTCGATGGTGGTTTCGCGGTGGGTGCCGTCACCGCCGGGGATGGCGAAGCGGTGGTAGGCGATGTACCAGTCGTCGGTGTTGGGGACGTGGACGACGGAGTGGTGGCCCGGTCCCTTGATGCCCAGGGACAGGTCCTTCTCCAGGATCACACCCTGCTTGGTCCACGGGCCGGTGGGCGAGGGACCGGTCGCGTAGGCGACGCGGTAGTTCTCGTCGCGTGTGTCGTTCTCCGACCACATGAAGTAGTAGGTGCCCTTGCGCTTGATGACGAAGGTGCCCTCGTTGTAGCCGCTCGGGGTGATGTCCTGGACCTTCGAGGTGTCGATGGAGGTCATGTCGTCGCCCAGCGGGACGACGTAGGCGCGGCCGTTGCCCCAGTAGAGGTACTGCTTGCCGTCGTCGTCGGTGAAGACCGCCGGGTCGATCATCTGGCCGCGGAAGTCGCCGGCCTTCAGCAGTGGCTTGCCCAGGGCGTCCTTGAACGGCCCGGTGGGCGAGTCGGACACCGCGACGCCGATGTTCGCGTCGGCGCAGAAGTAGAAGTAGTACTTCCCGTCCTTCTCCGTCATCGCCGGCGCCCAGGCCCGGCTGTCGGCCCAGCTGACGTCCGGCCCCAGGTCGAGGATGACGCCGTGGTCCTTCCAGTGGACCAGGTCCGTGGAGGAGTAGGCCTTGAACTGCGTGCCGCTCCAGCCCTCGAAGCCGTCGGTCGTCGGGTAGATGTAGAAGGTGTCGCCGAAGCGCACGATGTTCGGGTCGGCGTTCAGGCCCGGCAGGACCGGTGTCTTCATGATCAGCGCCGAGACCTTCCAGGTGCGCTTCTTGCCGTCCGACCCGGTGACCTCGTACGTCACCGGCCGGGTGAAGTCGCGCACGCTGCCGGAGGCGGGGCTGATCGTCGCGCCCTCGGCGAGCGCGAACTCGGGCGCCAGCGCGGTGAGATCGGTGCCCTCCTTCATCGGCAGGGTGATCGTGCCGCCCGCGTTGTCGATGAGTGCGTCGACCTTGAGCGCGGGGTGCGTCGCCTTGGCGATGCCCGCCGTGTTGCCGCTGAGTTCCATGACCTCTGCGCCCGTGAGGGCACGGTCGTAGATGCGGAAGTCGTCGACCTCTCCGCCGAAGTAGGGGTCGGCCGCGTACAGGGACCGGCCGATGTAGCCGCTGTAGTCCTTGGCCGCGTCGTACAGCTCGGACGGCTTGATGGTGGTCGCCGTGCGGGCCGCTTCGACGCCGTCGGCGTAGAGGATCATCGTGCCGGTGGCGCCGTCCAGGGTCACCGTGACGTGCCGCCACTGGCCGGGCGTGAGCTGCGAGCCGGCCGTCAGCTTCGACTCCGCCGACCAACTCGCCTTGGTGATGGCCGAGTAGAGGCTGGAGCCGCCGTTGGACGGAGTGGCGAAGAGGTACTTGTCGCTGTCGGGTCCAAGTCCGAACAGCCACTGGAAGCTGCTGCCGCCCTTCCACTTGGCGTAGGTCGACACCGTCACACTGCCGGCGTTCTTCAGCACACCGTTCGGGATCTTCACGTACGGCGAGCCGGAGTCGCCGGACATCTTGAACGAGCCGCCGTCGACACCGGTGCCGAATGCGGGCGTGCGCACATAGGTGCCGTGGTGGCCGTGCCCACTGGAGTCACGGGCGATGCTGCCGCCGGTCTCGTCGAAGTCGTAGTGCAGCAGCAGGTCGGCCGGGACGTCCGGTCCCTCGTCGGACACGGTCACCTCGGCCCGGACGGGGATGGCGGCACCGCTCGGCAGGCTGCCGGTGACGGTGAAGGTGCCGGCCTGGGCGTACTTCGACGCCGGTATGTCCTCCCAGTCCACGGAGACGGGCCGCTTGACGCCGTCGGCGTACTCGGCGATCACCGTGGCCGGCAGGACCGGGGCCCGGCCGACCCGCGTCTTGACCGACACGTCCTCGACGCTCTTCACGACCTGGTCCGGCTGGTAGGCGCGCAGCAGCCGGTCGTACTCGGCCTGGGTGACCGGCAGCACGGTGCCGTGGCGGGGCTTGGCGGGCAGGTCGTAGCCGGTGGAGGGGGTCCAGGTGCCGGAGTCGAGGTCGGTCGTCTCGAACGGGATGTACCCGCGGCCGCCGAACTCGTCGAGGAACGCGTACCACTTCTCCTCGGTGTTGGACTTGAACACCAGCGGCCCCTCGGCGGCGTTCATCGCGCCCTTGCCGATGCCCTCGGCGACCGCCGTCCAGGACGGGTTCAGGATCGAGTCGCTCTTCTCCTGGAAGATGAACTTGCTGTTGGGGGTGGAGGAAGTGTTGTTCCGCTCGTCCTTGGACAGGCGGTAATACGTCCCGTCGTGCCGGATCATCGTGGAGTCGATGACCGAGTAGCCGCGGTCGATCCAGACCTTGGGCTCGCTGAAGGTGTGGAAGTCACGGGTGGTGGCGTACATCATGCGGTTGTACGTGTCGCCGGAGTGGTCGGCGTTGTCGTACAGCTTCGACGCCCAGAAGACGACGTACTCGCCGCGCTCGGCGTCGTAGAAGGCCTCCGGCGCCCAGGTGTTGCCCGCGCTGTCGGGCGAGACCCTGACCAGGCGCTGGTTCGTCCAGTGCACCAGGTCGGTGGACTCCCAGACCATGATGGACTTGCTGCCGGTGCGCTGGGAGGCGTCCCAGTCGCCGTTGCCGTAGATCCTGAGGTCGGTGGCGATCTGGTAGAACTTGTCGCCCTCCGGGGAGCGGATGATGAACGGGTCGCGCAGGCCCTTCTCACCGAGCGTGGAGGTGAGGACCGGCTTGCCGTCGTTCAGCTCCCGCCAGTGCAGGGGGTCGTTGCCCTTGCTGAGGGCGGCGTAGAGCTGTTCGCCGTCGGAGGTGCCCTCGCCGGTGAAGTAGCTGAACATGTAGCCCTTGAGGGCTGCCTCGGCGGGCAGTTCGGGCACCTTGGCCGTCATGACGCGGGTCGCCTCGGCCTCGCCCTTGGTGACGGTGGCGGTCAGCTCGACGGTGGTGGCGCCGTCGCCGTGCGCGGGGCGGTGGACCTCACCGTCGGCGGAGACGACGTCCGGCTTCGCGGAGGACCAGGTGACGGCCGTGCCGTACGCACCGCGCTTGGGCAGGGTGAGGTTGCCGCGGACGTCGTCGATGTTGTGGACCGTGAGAGCGTCGGCCGCCTGCCGGGTGGCGGCGGCGTCGTCGAGTGCCGGCCGGACCGTGACCTCGAAGGTCTTGGTGCCGGTCACGGTGCCCTTCTTCAGGGTCGCCGTGAGCGTGGCGCGGCCGTCGGGCGAGCCTGCCTCGGGGCGGGTCACCTTGCCGGTGTCCGACACCACGGACGGGTTGTCGCTGTCCCAGCTGATGGAGGAGCCGCCGGCCGTGCCGGTCTTTGGCAGCTCCAGGTCGGAGGTGACGCCGCTGGTGTCACCGAGGCTGAGGGCGTCCTTGTCCTCGGCGACGCCCTGCGTGGCGACGGGGAGGGAGAGCTGCTCGACCTCGGAGCCGGCCAGGGCCCGGTCGTATACACGGAAGTCGCGGATCCGGCCCTTGAAGAGCTTGTCGCCGTCGTAGACGGACTTGCCGATGTAGTTGGCCTTGGTGGTGCCGGAGCCGATCGCGCCGGGCGTGGTGGTGACCGAGGTGTTGCGGCCGACCTCGACGCCGTCTTCGTAGAGCACGCCTGTGGAGCCGGTCTGGGCGTACGTGACGTGCTTCCACACCCCGCGGGTCAGGTTGTGCGAGTCGGACGGCTTGGTGGTCTGCTCGGTCGACCAGTTGCCCGTCGCGACGGAGGTGCGGAAGGAGTTGCCGGTGGTGAACAGGTAGCCGTTGCCGGTGCCCGCGCTGGTGTTGCCGAAGCCGTACAGGAAGTAGGGCGTGCTCTGGGCCGGGTCGATCAGTACGTCCATGGAGACGGTGATCGAGTCCATGCCCTTCATGACGTCGTCCGGCACCTTGATGTAGGTGTCCGAGCCGTTGAAGGCGAGCCCCTGACCGGATGCCGACCAGTCGGCGGTACCGCTGACCGTGCCGTTCCGGCCGTTGCCGGAGGCGTCGGTCACGGTGCCGCCGGAGCCGGAGTCGAGCTTGTACCACAGGGCCAGGCCGTCGGTGATGTCCGCGGCTTCGGCCGCCGATGCCGCCTGCGTCTCCGATGCCGCCTGCGCGGGAGCGGTGGGTCCGGCGAGGGTGAGCAGCATCGACGCGGCGGTCAGTCCGGCGAGATGGCCCGCCAGGCGTCTCGCGCGGCTGCGAAGTCGTGCGACGTGCGTCATGTCGAGGTTCCCTGCTGAGGCATGGCTGATGACGGACAAGGCGGAACGAACACGAGGAGCCGACGAGGCGACGGCAAGTCCTTGTCGCGGACCTGTCGTTACACGGAGGTGAACTGTGTTGCGAGAGTGTCAGTCGGCGCCCCGGGCAGCGTCAAGAGGTTCCGAACAATGTCCGACAGGTCGAACGAACTGCCGTGGCTGCGGTGCCCTCCCTGGTCGCAGTGTCACTGAGAAGGAGACGGCCCCATCGCCGTGAGGCGGTACCTGGTCTCGGCCCGTGTCTCGAATGCGAGCACTCCTGGTTCCGGGTGCCGTACCCGAACGGGGCGCCCGTGCGCGGTCACCTGCAACCGGGTCGCAGACCTCACGAGCACTCGATTGCCCGAGCGGGAACGCAACTCACCACCCACCAACGCGCCCTCGCGCCACTCCAGATCCACCTCGAAGCCGCCGCGCGCGAGCAGGCCGCGCACCCGTCCGTTCGCCAACCCCGGAGGCAGCGCGGGCAGCAGATGCAGCTCACCCGCGTGGGACTGCAGCAGCCACTCCGCGACGCCCGCCGTCGCCCCGAAGTTGCCGTCGATCTGGAACGGCGGATGCAGATCGAAGAGGTTCGGCGCGGTGCGCTCGGGGGTGAGCAGATCGGCCAGCAGCTTGTAGGAGCGTGCGCCGTCCTCCAGCCGCGCCCAGAAGTTGATCTTCCAGGCGAGTGACCACCCCGTACCCGCGTCTCCGCGCTGCTCCAGTGTCCTGAGGGCCGCTGCGAACAGGTCGGGGGTGTCCCTCTTGGTGATCTGGTTGCTGGGGTGCAGACCGTACAGGTGGGAGACGTGCCGATGCTCCAGCTCCGGGGCGGTGGCGTCCCAGTCCTCCGACCACTCCTGCAACTGGCCCTGGGCACCGACCTTCATGGGCGGCAGCTTCCCGCGCGCGGCCCGGACCGCGTTCCGCATGGTGCGGTCCTCGTCGAGCAACCGCGAAGCCTTGAGGAATCCGTCGAAGAGGTCGCGCAGGATCTGGTTGTCCATGGTCGGTCCGGCGCACACGGACACGTCCGGGTGGTGGGCGTTCTCCGGGGAGACCGCGGGGCAGGTGACGAGGTGCCCGGTTCCCGGATCGGTGACCAGGGTGTCGAGGAAGAACCGCACCGCGCCGCGCAGTACCGGGTAGCGGCGATGCAACGCCTGCTTGTCGCCGGTGAAGCGATAGTGCTCCCAGACGCCGGTCGCCAGCCAGGCTCCCCCGGTTTGCCACATGCCCCAGAAGGCGCCGTCCACAGGGGCCGTGCCGCGCCAGGCGTCGGTGTTGTGATGGGTGACCCAGCCGCCGGCTCCGTATTGCACCTGGGCGGTTCTCGCACCGGCCTCGGCCAGGTCCCCGAGCATGTCGAAGACCGGCTCCCAGCACTCCACGAGGTTGGTGACGGGTGCGGGCCAGTAGTTCATCTCCGTGTTGATGTTGATCGTGTACTTCGAGTCCCAGGGCGGACTGAGCGAGTCGTTCCAGATGCCCTGGAGGTTGGCGGGCTGGGTGCCCGGCCGCGACGAGGAGATCAGCAGGTAACGCCCGTACTGGAAGTGCAGCGCTACCAGGTGAGGGTCGGCGGCGGTGGCGAATCCCGCCACGCGTTCGTCGGTGGGCAACGTCGCGGCATCGGTCCTGCCGAAGTCGATTTCCACCCGCCGGAACAGCTCCTGGTAATCGGCGACGTGACGTCTCAGCAACCGGGCGTGCGGGAGGCCCGACGCGGCGTTGAGCGCGGTGGTGGCCCTGGCGATGTGGTCACCCGTCGGGTCCTGGTAGTCGGTGTAGCTGGTGCCGATCGAGACCAGCAGGGTGACGGCGTCGGCTCCGGTGACTTCGAGGGTCCCGTTGCCGCTGGTGACGGTCCCACCCTCGGCGTGGGCACGGGTCAGGGCCCGGAACCGCACCTGTCCCTTGATGCCCTCACGGGTCTGCGTCGTTCCGTCGATCGCGATGGTGATCCGGTCGGGCGACGACGCAGTCGTGGTCTGGGGGCTGTCCAAGGCGGCCGTGAAGGAGAGGGACCCCGGGACATCGGCCGTCAGCCGAACGACGATCACCTGGTCGGGATGGCTGGCGAAGGTCTCGCGGCGATACGTCACCCCGCTCCGCCGGTACCGGACGGAGGTGACCGCCGAGTCGAGGTCGAGTGTTCGCCGATAGTCCTCCGCCTCGCCCTCGGCGGCGAAGGCCAGCCGCAGGTTACCGACCGGCTGGTACATCAACTGGCCCTCGGGGATGCCGAGAAAGTCCGAATCGATGAGGGACTGGGCGGCGCTCCACTCTCCGGCGAAGACGCGCCGGCGGATCTCGGGCAGGGCGGCCAGAGCCTTGGGGTTCGCCGGCTCATACGGACCGCCTGCCCACACCGTGTCCTCGTTGAGCTGGAGTAACTCGGCGTCCGTACCGCCGAAGACCATGGCGCCGAGCCGCCCGTTGCCGATGGGTAATGCCTCCAGCCATGCGGAGGCCGGCCGGGGATACCAGAGCACGAAGTCGCCCGGGCGCGGGCCGGCTTCCGCAGCGTCCCGTGGCGGCGTCCGGTCGGCGTCGGCTCCCCCAGCGGCATACGCGCCGCCGGACGGCACGAGAGCCGCAACGCCCGCTCCGGCTGTGGTGGACAGTGCGAGGAAATCTCTGCGATCCATGCCTCAAGCGTCGAGTCATGGGATGTCTGCTGTCGACCCGTAGGGGCCATATCCGAAAGTTTCAGCGGCCCTGGGACGAGGATCATCAGCCAACTCACAAAGGACGACCCTCCGCGCCTGACCGCCCGTCATCGAAGTCGGCATCGAGCCGGCACCAGCAGCGCCGCAACCCGCTGTCGACGGCTGTGAAACGTCAAGATCGACAACTGGTCAAGCCTGACACGGCCTGCGAGGATGAAGACCAGAGGCGCACATACCAGTCTCAGCAGGAGGTTCCCGTGAAGATGCTGATCAACGTCCCGGAGACCGTGGTCGCGGACGCGCTGCGTGGTCTGGCGGCTGCCCACCCGGAGCTGACCGTGGACGTGGAGAACCGGGTGATCGTGCGGCGGGACGCTCCCGTGGCCGGAAAGGTGGGGCTGGTCTCGGGCGGTGGCTCGGGGCACGAGCCGTTGCACGGGGGTTTCGTAGGGCCCGGCATGCTGTCGGCCGCCTGTCCGGGCGAGGTGTTCACCTCGCCGGTGCCCGACCAGATGCTGCGCGCGGCCGCCGCCGTGGACAGCGGGGCCGGGGTCCTGTTCATCGTGAAGAACTACACCGGTGACGTGCTCAACTTCGACATGGCCGCCGAGCTGGCCGAGGACGAGGGCATCCAGGTCGCGAAAGTGCTGGTCAACGATGATGTGGCGGTGACCGACAGCCTGTACACGGCCGGGCGGCGCGGTACCGGCGCGACCCTGTTCGTGGAGAAGATCGCGGGCGCCGCCGCCGAGGAGGGCATGCCGCTGGAGCGGGTGGAGGCCATCGCCCGGCAGGTCAACGAGAACTCCCGCAGCTTCGGTGTCGCGCTGAGCGCGTGCAGCACGCCGGCCAAGGGCAGCCCCACCTTCGACCTGCCGCCCGGTGAGCTGGAGTTGGGCATCGGCATCCACGGCGAACCCGGCCGGGAGCGGCGGGCGATGATGACCTCCGGTGAGATCGCGGAGGCCGCCGTCGAGGCGGTGGTGGAGGATCTGAGGCCGCGCAATCCCGTGCTGGTCCTCGTCAACGGCATGGGCGCGACGCCGCTGCTCGAGCTGTACGGCTTCAACGCCGAGGTGCACCGGGTGCTCGCCGCCCGCGGCGTCGCCGTCGCCCGCGTTCTCGTCGGCAACTACGTCACCTCCCTGGACATGGCGGGCGCCTCCCTCACCCTGTGCCAGGTCGACGAGGACATGCTGCGGCTGTGGGACGCGCCGGTGAAGACTCCCGGTCTGCGCTGGGGCCTGTGACGCGGAAGGGGCAGAGGATCACCACGTACCTACCAGGCAAGGAGACCCAGTGCTCGACGCCGATTTCTTCCGCCGTTGGATGACGGCGACCGCCGCGTCCGTCGACCGTGAGGCGGAACGGCTCACCGCCCTCGACTCGCCCATCGGGGACGCCGACCACGGCAGCAACCTCCAGCGCGGCTTCACGGCCGTGAGGGCGGCCCTCGAGAAGGAGGCTCCCGGTACGCCCGGCGGTGTCCTGACGCTGGCCGGACGCCAGCTGATCTCGACGGTCGGCGGTGCCTCGGGGCCGCTGTACGGGACGCTGCTGCGCCGTACCGGCAAGGCGCTCGGGGACGCCGCAGAGGTCAGCGCGGAGCAGCTGGCCGAGGCGCTGCGGACCGGGGTGGACGCGGTCAGGACGCTGGGCGGTGCCGCGCCGGGCGACAAGACCATGATCGACGCGCTGGTGCCCGCGGTGGACGCGCTGGGCGATTCGTTCACGGCGGCCCGGACCGCCGCGGAGGAGGGCGCCGTGGCGACGACCCCGTTGCAGGCGCGCAAGGGCCGGGCGAGCTATCTGGGCGAGCGCAGCATCGGGCACCAGGATCCTGGTGCCACCTCGGCGGCGCTGCTCGTCGCCGGACTCGCGGAGGCCGCCGGTGAGTGACGAGCGGCTCGTGGGGATCGTGCTGGTGTCGCACAGCGCGGAGGTGGCCGCGTCGGTCGCCGAGCTGGCGAAGGGGCTCGCGGGCGGTGGCCCGGCGGTGCCGGTCGCCCCGGCGGGCGGTACCGAGGGCGGTGGACTCGGCACCAGTGCCGAACTGATCGCCGCGGCGGCCGCGTCCGTCGACCGGGGTGCCGGCGTCGCCGTCCTGGCCGACCTGGGCAGTGCGGTGCTCACCGTGAAGGCGCTGCTCGCGGAGGGTGACGAACTCCCGGAGCAGACACGGCTGGTGGACGCTCCGTTCGTGGAGGGAGCCGTCGCCGCGGTCGTCACGGCGGCCACCGGGGCCGATCTGGCGGCGGTGGAGTCGGCCGCCGCGGAGGCGTACACGTACCGGAAGGTGTGAGACCGGGCCGGGCGCGCCGGAGAACGGCGCGCCCGGCGACCGTCACCGTCGACCGCCGGGCGGCAGAGGTTTACCTGACGTCGCCCCTGACACCCCGTCAATCACTCAGCGGGGCTGCCGACGAGCCGCCTCGCCAGCCGCTCCCCCGTCGCCACAGCCGCTGCCTGGTCCTCGATGCGCGACACGCGGACGTTCTTGAAGACGATGTAGGTGACGCCGGACGGCGTGCCGCCGCCGTGCGGGTCCGCGCGGATACCGAGGCCCTTGGCGGTCCCGTAGGACGCCTCTCCGATGATGTTCCGCGGGCCCGTGTCGCCGACGACCGCGTACTGCACCCGGTCGCGGTGGACGACGGCCACGACGGAACCGCCGCCCACACCGTACTCCCGGTAGTCCCAGATGCGGCTCGGGGCGGGCACGACGATGAAAGGGAGGCGTTCGGCACTGAGGGGGCGGCCGTCGGACTGCACGTAGGCGGTGCTGTCGGAGAAGTAGGGGTCCGTGCGGCGATTGCAGCGGGGCCCGGGCCGGCCGTCGCAGTCGATGTCCATATCGGCCTTCCAGAACACGGCGCCTCGCGTGCCGCAGACCGGGATGTCCGCGGGTGCGCCGCTGTCGCTGCGGTACCGGCCGCGGGAGACCGGAGCGCAGTCCCGCACCTTGGCCAGCAGGTCGGCGGCGCGGACGGGGGGCTCGCGCCACTCCGCCGGCTGGGGCGGGAAGGCGTGGGCTGTCGTCGGGGCGAGCAGGGCGGCGCTGGCCGCGGCCACTGTGAGCGACTGGACACGCACGATAGTGAAGCCTCTCCTGGGGAACCTGACGGGCACTCAGCCAATCTGGCCCCGGGCCGATCACCCGGCCACCGCTGGGGGGCCGGACGGTGCACGGCCCCAACCTCCGACAGGGGCCGGGGGCCTGAATCCGTGTGAGAACCCAGGCCGGCCCGGCCACCCGCGCCGGCGCGGCGTCTGCGACGACAGCGGTCCGCGCGACAGGCCCGAACTCCACCGTGTCCACCAGAAGTTCGGCCGTGAGGACCTTCAGCATACGTAACCCACCCGGGTGGTCACCAACGACGGGAGGTGACGCCCCGACAGAGGGCTTCCTCGCCCGCCCACTTGATGTGATCCCGCCAGCCGCGCCATATTGGTCCGGACCATTTCCGAGTGCCGCCCCGGGGAGGCAGTGTCGTGCGAGGCCTTTCCCTTCTCCCCTCCCACCTCCTTCGCATCGCGCTCTGCGCGGCTCTCGTTCTGGTCGCCTCCTGCGACCGGCCCGGCACGGACGAAGGATCAGGCGGCTCTCCGCCCGGCGCGCCGACAGGCGTCACCGCGGCGGCGGGCACGGCGACGAGCGTGCACGTCATGTGGAACACGACCGCCCGGGCCGAGGTCTACGAGGTGTATCGCGGCACCACGAAGGTCAGGGAAGTGCCGGGCTCCAGGCACATGGTGGACGTCACCAGGCTCCGGCCCTCCACCCTGTATGTCTTCACCGTGCGGGCGCGGGACGCCGAAGGACGACTGGGACCGCGCAGCCGGGCGGTCCGGGCGAGGACACCCGCGGCCGTCGCGGACGACCACTCCGCGCCCACCCGCCCGTCGGCGCCGCACGGCCGGGCGGCCGGCAGCCGGGCGGTCCAGCTGTCCTGGTCCGCCTCGACGGACGACCGGGGCGTGGCGTCGTACGACATCCATCAGGGGGACACGAAGATCCACAGCGTGGCCGGGTCCCAGACGGCCGCGGTGGTGACGGGGCTGCGGCCCGGCACGGCCTACTCGTTCACCGTCCTGGCCAGGGACGCGGCCGGGAACGTCTCCCCCGCCGCTCCCGCCGTCCGTGTCACCACGCCGGGCACGGACGACGGCCGGGCGACGGCCCCCACCGGCTTCCGGGCGACGAGCCACCGCGCGGACGGGGCGTACTACATCGACCTGAGCTGGGTGCCGCCGCGCGTGGACGGTGAGGTCACCGAGTACCAGATCCAGCTGGACGGCCGGCCCGCCACCTCTCTGGTGTACGGCGGGGACGCGCCGCGTGACCGGGCCACGTACAGCTTCTACGTGGGACGGGACGCCGGTGCAGACCACCGGGTCCGGGTCCGGGCGATGCTGCCGGACGGCACCTGGGGAGGCTTCTCGGCGGAGCGGACGGTGACGACGGGTCCGGGGCGCTGACGCGCTCCCCGGCATGGTCCGGCCGTGGGAACCCGTCACCTGCCCGGCGGCACCCGGCGTGCGCCCGGGGCCGGGGACGCCTTGGCTGACCCTGCAGGCAGCACGGGCGTTCCCCGACCCTCGGCGGCGCAAGGGATGTACCGCCAACCGTGCCGCCGGAGGGCAGTCCACATGCGCAACTCATCGCCACTTCTCCGCTCCGGCCTGACCGTGGCAGCCGCCGCCGCGCTGCCCCTCGCCCTGGCCGCGGTGCCCGCCGCCGCCGGCCCGGGCATCTCCGTGAGCACCACGGGTTCCACGGTGTCGGTCACGACCAGCGCGTGCACCCAGATCAACGGCAGCTGGGGCACCGCCTCGCTTCTCACCAGCAGTCAGGGCAGCTTCGCCCAAGGGCGCCAGGTGACCCTGTCGGGGACGTCGACCAGTCAGTCCGCCGCCTGGTCGAACGTCTCCTCGGGGACGTACACCGTCATCGTCATCTGCTCGGACGGCACCACCGCGGGCACGCAGTCGGTCGTCGTCTCCCCCACTGCCTCCCCCACGAGATCGCCGTCCCCTTCGGCGTCGCCGTCCCGCGGTGTCATGGGCGGGGTCGGCGGGAGTGCCACGGACTACGGCACCGTCACACTCGTGGCGGGCGGCGCGCTGGTCGGGACCGGCCTCCTCGCGACGGCCTGGTACCTGCGCCGGCGCAACAGGCCGTACCGGCTCTGATCCGGTACGAACGGCGGCCCGCCCCTCCGAAGCGCTCCGGCCGGGCGGGTCGTCGTCACGTCCCCGTCAGGTCGGGCGGTCCGGCGTCACGTCCGCGTCAGGCCGGGTAGCCAGCCGTGGCACGCCGGTCAGGCCGGGCGGGCCCCGGTCACATGCCGGTCCGGCCGGGCGGCCGCCGCCCCACGCCCGTCAGGCCGGGCGGGGCCCCCAGCCCCACGCCGTTCCGGCCGAGCCGGACGGCGCCCCACGCCCGGGCAGGCCGCCGTCGCACGCAAGCCGGGCGCTCCGCTGTCACATCCCCGTCAGGCCGGTCAGGCCGCCCTCCCACCGCCAGCCAGCCCAGTCAGGCCGGGCGGCCAGCCTCCGCGCGCCGGTCAGGGCGAGTGGGTCGCCGGCACATCCCCGTCAGGCCGGATGGGCCGGCTCGTCGGTCGGGAGTTCCGCGAAGTCCGCCAGGGCGCGCCTGAGCCACTGCGTCCAGAACGTCTCCAGGTCGATGCCGGCCTGGAGCACCAGATGCCGCAGCCGGTCCTCGGCGCCGTCCCGGCCGGGCGGGAAGTCGCGCTGCTCGATCTCCTGGTACTCCGCCAGCTGCCGTTCGTGCAGCTCCAGGTGGCGCCGCAGATCAGCCTCCAGTCCCGCGGTGCCGACCACGGCCGCCGCCCGAAGCCGCAGCAGCAGCGCGTCGCGGTGCGGCTTGGGGTCCTGGGAGGTGGCCGTCCAGCGGGCCAGTTCGGCCCGGCCCGCCGGCAGGACCTCGTAGCTCTTCTTCTGCCCGCGCGTCGGCTGCTCGGCGGGCAGCGCCCGGATCAGGCCGTCGGCCTCCAGCTTTCCCAGCTCGCGATAGATCTGCTGGTGCGTCGCGGACCAGAAGTAGCCGATCGACCGGTCGAAGCGGCGGGTCAGCTCCAGCCCGGACGACGGCTTCTCGAGCAGGGCGGTGAGGATCGCGTGCGGGAGTGACATGGCCTCATCCTAGGGACGCGTATCGGCACTACAGGGCGGCCGCCAGCTCGGTGCCCTGCTTGATGGCGCGCTTGGCGTCCAGTTCCGCGGCCACGTCGGCGCCGCCGATGAGGTGGGCGCTGCGCCCGGCCGCGATCAGTTCCTCGTACAGGCCACGGCGCGGCTCCTGGCCGGTGCACAGCACGATCGTGTCGACCTCCAGCACGGTGCTCGCACCGTCGATCGTGACGTGCAGTCCGGCGTCGTCGATCCGGTCGTAGCTCACGCCCGGGACCATGGTGACGCCGCGGTGCTTGAGTTCGGTGCGGTGGATCCAGCCGGTGGTCTTGCCGAGGCCGGCGCCGACCTTGGAGGTCTTGCGCTGGAGCAGGTGGACGGTGCGCGGCGGGGCGGGCCGCTCGGGCGCGGCGAGGCCGCCGGGGGCGCGGTAGTCCAGGTCGACGCCCCACTGCCGGAAGTACGTCTGCGGGTTCTCGTGCGCCTTGTCACCGGTGTCCGTGAGGTACTCGGCGACGTCGAAGCCGATGCCGCCCGCGCCGAGGATCGCGACCCGGTCGCCGACGGGTGCGCCGTCGCGCAGGACGTCGAGGTAGCCGAGGACGCTCGGGTGGTCGACGCCGGGGATGTCGGGGGTGCGCGGGGTGACGCCGGTGGCGACGACGACCTCGTCGAAGCCGTCGACGTCGCCGGCCCCGACGGAGGTGTTCAGCCGTATGTCGACGCCGTGCCAGTCGAGCTGGGTGCGGAAGTAGCGGATCGTCTCGTCGAACTCCTGCTTGCCGGGGACCTTGCGGGCGACGTTGAGCTGGCCGCCGATCTCGCTCGCCGCGTCGAACAACGTCACCTCGTGCCCGCGCTCGGCGGCCGAGACCGCGCAGGCCAGCCCGGCCGGACCGGCGCCGACGACCGCGACGCGCTTGCGCAGCCGGGTCGGGGAGAGCACCAGTTCGGTCTCGTGGCAGGCGCGCGGGTTGACCAGGCAGGAGGTGATCAGGCCGCTGAAGGTGTGGTCGAGGCAGGCCTGGTTGCAGCCGATGCAGGTGTTGATCGCCTCGGGCCGGCCGGCGGCGGCCTTGATGACGAAGTCCGGGTCGGCGAGCATCGGGCGGGCCATCGACACCATGTCGGCCGCGCCCTCGGCGAGCAACTCCTCAGCGAGTTCGGGGGTGTTGATGCGGTTGGTGGTGACGAGCGGGACCGACACCTCGCCCATCAGCCGCTTGGTCACCCAGGTGTAGGCGCCGCGCGGCACGGAGGTCGCGATGGTGGGGATGCGGGCCTCGTGCCAGCCGATGCCCGTGTTGATGATGGTGGCGCCGGCGGCCTCGACGGCCTTGGCGAGGGTGATCACCTCGTCGAGCGTGGAGCCGCCCGGGACGAGGTCGAGCATGGACAACCGGTAGACGACGATGAAGTCCTCACCGACCGCCTCGCGCACCCGGCGCAGGATCTCCAGGGGGAAGCGCATGCGGTTCTCGTACGAGCCGCCCCAGCGGTCGGTGCGCTCGTTGGTCTGCCGCGCGATGAACTCGTTGATGAGGTAGCCCTCGGAGCCCATGATCTCGACGCCGTCGTAGCCGGCCTGCCGGGCGAGGCGGGCGGCGCGGGCGTAGTCGTCGATCGTCCGCTCGATGTCGGCGTCGGTGAGCTCGCGGGGCGGGAACGGGCTGATGGGCGCCTGGAGCGGGCTGGGCGCGACCAGGTCCTTGTGGTAGGCGTACCGGCCGAAGTGCAGGATCTGCATCGCGATCCGTCCGCCCTCGCGGTGCACGGCGTCGGTGATGACCCGGTGCTGCTCGGCCTCCGCCTCGGTGGTGAGCTTCGCGCCGCCCTCGTAGGGGCGTCCCTCGTCGTTCGGTGCGATGCCGCCGGTGACGATCAGGCCCACTCCGCCGCGCGCGCGGGCGGCGTAGAACGCGGCCATGCGGGCGAACCCGCCCTCGGCCTCCTCCAGACCTACGTGCATGGAGCCCATGAGGACCCGGTTGGGCAGGGTCGTGAAGCCCAGGTCGAGGGGGGTCAGCAGGTGCGGGTAACGGCTCATCGGGCCCTCCGTGCGCGGTGTCGTGCCTGTAGTTGTAGAGGACCGCGCACGGTTTATGCAACTAGTTGCACAAGGTGATGGAGGGCACAGGGGGCCGATGACCAGGAAGATCGAGGGGCAGCAGCGGTCACCGGCTTTCGAGACGCACGTGCAGTTCCTTCTCCTGGTCGCCGGAGACCGTGCTCATGTCCCGCACGGCGAACAGCGAGTCCAGCCTCCTGCGGAACTGCTCGATCGCCCAGTAGCCGCCGTGCAGGTCGGCGTCGACGGACGACGACAGCCGGGCCGGTCGCGCCCCCTCGTGCGTGTCGGCGACGTCGAACGTGCCGAGCCACACGGTCGGGCGGGTCGCGTGCAGTTCCTCGGGTACGTCGTCGGCGCACCGGTCGGACTCGAAGCAGGCGCACAGCGTGTCGAACACGATCCGGGCGTCCTGCTTGCTGCACCCGCTGATCTCCACCGAGACGGAGTGGGGATGCGGCTGCTCACGGTCCATCGTGATCGCTCCTCTCGTGGCGTATCCGCCCCTACCCCAGCAAAGCACCACCTTCTGCCGAGCACTACCGGCGGTGCCCCCGCCGTGCTGACGGGTTTACGGAGCGGGTGGCTCCGCGTTGGGAGATGGTGGAAGGTGACGCAAGGGGCCTCGGATCGACGGCTCCGCGCGGTAGAACAGCGGTAGAACATGGGGTGTCGGCACCGTGACGGCGGGCCGCGTGATCGGCGAAGGCGGGGCGTGGGATGAGTGCAGCCGGGTCTCCCCTGGCCGAGGGTGACGAGCCGGCGCGCGCGCCGGTGCGGCCGAGCGGGCTGCTCGACGTCCTGCGCGTGGCCTCGGTGGTCCTGGACGCCGAGGGCCGCATCGTGCTGTGGAGTCCCCAGGCCGAGGAGCTGTTCGGGTACGAGGCTCGGGAAGCACTCGGCGAGTACGCCGCCCGGATCATGGTCCACGAGCAGCACCTCGATCTCGTGGTCAAGCTGTTCGCCGACGTCATGGGCACCGGGCAGAGCTGGGCCGGGGCCTTCCCCGTCCGCCGCAAGGACGGCACCACGCGGCTCGTGGAGTTCCGCAACATGCGGCTGCTGGACGACCAAGGGGACGTCTACGCGCTCGGCCTGTGCGCCGACCAGTCGACCGTGCACCGGCTGGAGCGCGAGGTGGCGCTGTCGACGCGGATGATCGCCCAGTCCCCGACCGGGCTGGCCGTGCTGGACACCGACCTGCGGTACGTCTCGGTCAACCCGGCGCTGGAGGAGCTCAACGGCGTGCCGGCCGAGGAGCACCTGGGCCGGACGGTCCGCGAGGTGGTGCCGCGGATGGACGTCGACGCCCTGGAGGCCGCGGCGCGCCGGGTGCTCGACACGGGGGAGCCGGTCGTCGACCAGTCCACGATCGGCCGCACCCCGGCCGACCCCGATCAGGACCACGCCTGGTCGATCTCGCTGTACCGGCTGGAGAACGCCTTCGGGACCGTGCTGGGCGTGGCCCTCTCGGTCGTGGACGTCACCGAGCAGTACCGCGCGGGCATCGAGGCGGAGGCCGCGCGGCGCCGCCTGGCCGTGATCGCCGACGCCTCCGGCCGCATCGGCACCACGCTGAACCTGGACCGCACGGCCCGCGAGCTCGCCGACGTGGCCGTGCCGGAACTCGCCGACATCGCGGCCGTGGACCTGTTGGACGCGGTGGTGCAGGGCCGGCGGACCAGCCTCGGCCCGGCCGAGGGGGCCGTGATCCGCGCGCTGGCGGTCCAGGGCTACGACTCCGCCGAGGCGCTGGAGGCGGCCGACCCGCCCGGGCAGGTGGCCCGGTACGCGTCCGACCGGCTCATCACCCACTGCGTGCGCACGGCCAGCCCCGTGATGCTTCCGGAGGTCGAGGACGAGGACCTGCCGCGCATCGCCCGGTCCCCGGAGGCGGCCGCGCTGCTGGGCCGGGCCGGGGTGCACTCGTATCTGGCGGTGCCGCTGATCGCGCGCGGCGAGGTGCTGGGCGCCCTGGACCTCAAGCGCACCCGCAATCCGCTGCCGTTCACCGAGGACGACCTGCTGCTGGCCCGCGAGCTGGCGGCGCGGGCCGCAGTGCAGATCGACAACGCCCGCTGGTACCAGAGCGCCCGCGAGACCGCGCTCACCCTCCAGCGCAGTCTGCTGCCCAGCCATCCGCCCGTGACGGGCGGGCTGGAGGTCGCCTCCCGCTACCAGCCGGCCGGGGCCACGAGCGAGGTGGGCGGCGACTGGTTCGACGTGATCGGCCTGGAGGGCGGCAAGACCGCGCTCGTCGTGGGCGATGTGATGGGCAGCGGCATCCCCGCGGCGGCGGCCATGGGGCGGCTGCGTACGGCGACCAACACGCTGGCCTCCCTCGACCTGGATCCGGCCAGGCTCCTGGAACACCTCGACAAGATCACCGCGGGGCTGGAACAGGCCATCGCCACCTGCGTATACGCCGTCCACGACCCGCATCTGCGACAGTGCCGGATCGCCAACGCCGGTCATCTGCCGCCGGTGCGCGTCCGGGTCGGCCGGCCTCCCGAACTGCTCGACCTGCCGACCGGGGTGCCGCTCGGTGTCGGCGGTGTCGCCTTCACCACGACGACCGTCGACCTCGAACCGGGCGACCGGCTGGTGTTCTACACCGACGGCCTCGTCGAGACCCGGCGCGACTCCCTCGACGACCGTCTCGACACGCTGCTGTCCCTGCTCGACGGGCCCGACCGCCCGCTGGAGGAGGTCTGCGACCTGCTGCTGCGCACCCTGCACGAGCCGGACAACTTCGACGACGTGGCACTGCTCATCGCGCGGGCGACGGCACCGGACTGAGGGGCCGCCGCCGGCGAACGGCTGCACTCGGGTCGTTACGGCGCGACGCCGATCACCACATGGGCGTACAGCTCTTCCGAGACGGCCAGGTGTGCCGTCAGGCCGCTGTGTTCGAAGGCGTCGAAGGCGCTCGGTGCCTGGTGGCGGCTCGTCTCCACCAGGACGCAGCCGCCGGGCGCGAGCCAGCGGGGCGCCTCGGCCGCGACCCGGCGCAGGACGTCGAGGCCGTCCGCGCCGCCGTCGAGGGCGACCAGCGGCTCGTGGGCGCGCGCCTCCGGGGGCAGCAGCCCGATCTCGTCGCTCGGTACGTAGGGCACGTTGGCCGCGAGGATGCCGACGCGGCCCCGCAGGTGGCCGGGCAGCGCCTCGAACAGGTCACCTTGGTGGACGTGGCCGCCGGCGGCGGCGACGTTGCCGCGGGCGCAGGCCACGGCGGCGGGGTCGATGTCGGCGGCGTGCAGTTCGACGGGGCCGAGTCCGGCGGCCAGCGCCGCGCCGACGGCGCCCGAGCCGCAGCACAGGTCCACGACGACGCCGGCGCCGGGCGCCCGGGCCAGGGCCTGTTCGACCAGGAACTCGGTGCGGCGGCGCGGCACGAAGACGCCCGGGTCGACGGTGATGCGCAGGCCCCGGAACTCGGCCCAGCCGACGACGAGTTCGAGGGGCAGGCCGACGACGCGGCGCTCGACCATGGCGGCTGCTTCGGCCGGGGTGCGGGCGGTGGTGAGGATCAACTCGGCCTCGTCCTCGGCGAAGACGCACCCCGCGGCGCGCAGGGCGAGGACGACGGAGTCACGGGAGGACGGCGGAACGGGAGACACGGAGGGCATGGAAGCCAGGAGCCTTTCGGGATGCGAAGGGCGCTCCTGCGGTCACCTACGGCCGGCGATCCGCGCGACATCGAGGAGAGAGCACCCGGGCTGACACAGCGGTAATGGGTCTCACCTCCTCGGTTTCCGTCGGCCGGGGTCCGTCCACAGCCGGACGGCAACACTACCCGACGGCCCGGCCGACCGGTACGGCACCTGGCCGGCCGCCCCGCCGACGGGTGGTTGGTCTATGCAACGATGGAGGGACGGAGGACGACGTGGTGAGGGAGGTCCGATGAAGCCGGCCGATGCCGTGGAGACCATCCAGCGGGAGATGACGGTCTTCGCGCGCCGTGCCCGTGCCGCGGCGGGGCGGATGCATCCCGAGCTGTCGCTGGTGTCGTACACGCTGCTCGGTCACCTGGAGGAGAGCGGCGGGTGCCGGGCCACGGACCTGGCCACCCACTACGCCCTGGACAAGTCCACGGTCAGCCGCCAGGTGGCCGCGCTGGAACGCGCCGGTCTGATCGAACGCCGCCCCGACGCGCAGGACCAGCGTGTCCTGGTGCTGCATCTGACGGAGGCCGGCCGGCGCATCCTGGCCCGGGTCACCGAGAGCCGCCGGGCGGTCTTCCGGGAGCGGCTGGCGGAATGGCCGGCCGAGGACCTGGCGCGATTCGCCGACTACCTCATGCGCTACAACGCGGGTCCCGGTCCCGGCCGGCCCGACCAGGAGCGCACCGCCCGTACACACGACTAGGCGCACAGCCCACGTACGGTTGAACACGCAATCACTGAGTACGCCGGCCCGGCGGGGCACCGTCGGCCCGGCCCGGAGGCACACCGCATGCACATCACCCGAGGCTTCACCGGGCGCCCACGCGTGGCCGACCCCGGTCTGCCGCCCGGCCAGTACGACGCGGGTGACGACTGGCCGGTCCTGTCCGCCGAGGTCACTCCCGACCTGGCACCCGCCGACTGGACGTTCCGTATCGACGGTCTGGTGGACGAGCCCCGCACCTGGGACTGGGACGAGGCGCACCGGCTGCCGCCGTCGGCCTACGAGGGCGCCATCCACTGTGTGACGAGCTGGTCGAAGTTCGGGGTGCGGTTCGCGGGGGTGTCCCTGGACGCGTTCCTCGATGTGGTCCGGCCCCATGGGTCGGCGACCCATGCCGTCGCCTACGCGCACACCGGCTACACCACGAACCTCCCGCTCGCCGACCTGACCGGCGGGCGCGCCTGGATCGTCTGGGAGTACGACGGCAGGCCGCTCGCCCCCGAGCACGGCGGCCCGGCGCGGCTGCTGGTGCCGCACCTGTACTTCTGGAAGAGCGCCAAGTGGATAGCCGGCCTGCGGCTCCTCGACCACGACGAGCCGGGTTTCTGGGAGCGGAACGGCTATCACGAGCGGGGCAACCCCTGGGAGGAGCAGAGGTACTCCGGTGACTGAGACCTTCGTGCCTCCCACGCGGTTCGCCGTGCCCGGGCGCATCGCGGTGAGCGAGCAGGCCGCCTCCGTGTGGCAGACGGCGACGCTCACCGAGATCCGGCGCGAGACCGCGCGTGCCGCCACCTTCCGGTTCGCCGTGCCCGGCTGGCCGGGGCACCTGCCCGGCCAGCATCTGATGGTGCGGCTGACCGCCGAGGACGGTTATGCGGCCCAGCGCCACTACTCGATCGCGTCCGCGCCGGACGACTTCGGGCATGTCGAGCTGACCCTGGATCACGTCGAGGGCGGCGAGGTCTCGGGCTGGTTCCACACCGTCGCCCGGCCCGGCGACCAGGTCGAGGTGCGCGGCCCGGTCAGCGGGTTCTTCGCCTGGCCGGGTGACCGGCCCGCACTGCTGATCGGCGCCGGCTCCGGCGTCGTCCCGCTGATGTCGATGGTCCGGCACCACCGGGCCCGGAACCTGACGGTGCCGCTGCGCCTGGTGGTGTCCGCGCGCAGTCCGGAGGACCTCATCTACGCCCGGGAGTTCGGTGCCGAGACGACGCCCGTGTTCACCCGGAGCGCGCCCGAGGGTGTGGCGGTGGGACGTATGGCGGCCGCACATGTGGCGCCGCTCCTGGCCGAGCAGCCTTCCGGTGGGTGGGAGGCCTATGTGTGCGGCTCCAACTCCTTCGCCGAACACGCCTCCCGGCTGCTCGTGACGGCGGGTCAGCCGGTGGACCGCATCCGGATCGAGCGGTTCGGCTGACCTGCACGGCGGCTCATCCCCCGTGGTGTCAGCGGCCCACCCCCCGTGTGTCAGCGGCCTCTCCCCCGGCGGTGTCCCAGGGTGGCGTGCGGCGCGCCACAGGGACGCGCCCCGGTGGTTCACCGCGGCGGCCCGGGTGTTTCACCGCGGCGGCCCCGGGCACTCCGGCCGAAGGGTTCCGGCACGCGGCGACCCGGGCCGTGCCGGGCGATCGATGTGCGTCGGAGGGGGCACCTGCCCGTGTGGACACTCGCACGCGTGACGTGACGTGGAGGGAGCGGCGGCGCCGCCACCGCACGGCCGGTCCGGCCCTCCGGCCGCCGTGACGGCGAGGAGGTCGACATGCGAACCCGGGTGCGCGGCTGGCGTTGGCGGCGCAGTCCGCTGCGGCGCCGGTCGGATGTCGTCGAGGCGTGGACGGTGCTGGTGGTCGCCGTACTGATCCTGGTGGGCGCGCCTCTGGCGGGGGCGACCGCCGCCTGGTGGGCCCATGGCGAGGCGCGGTCGCAGTCGGCGGAGCAACGGGCCGAGCGTCACCGCGTCCGTGCCGAGGTCGTCGGCAGGAAGGGCGACTCGGTGCCGTCGGTGCAGGCCGACGGGCGGCACGCGTACCGGGCCACCGTGCGCTGGACCGAGCCGGGCGAGGGCACGCACACCGCGACGGCACGGGTTCCCGGGGGCGCCCGGCCGGGCGAGGCCGTGGAACTGTGGTTCGACTCCCGAGGGCGGAGTGTGGGCCCGCCGGTGGACGGCACGGCGGTCTGGCAGCACACCCTCACCATGGGCACGTGCGCCGCGGGCGGTGTGGTGCTCGTGGTACTCCTCGGCCACTCCGTCGTACGCCGGGTCGCGCTGCGCCGCCGGCTGGCCGAGTGGGAGCGGGAGTGGGCCCGTACGGAGCCGGAGTGGACGCGTCGAGACGCGTGACAGGACCGACGAACAGCAGGTGAACGGGCTGCGGCAAAAGACCTGGCGAGTCCTCCGACCACTCACGTAGTGTGATCATCCGCACTGTCTCCGCAGCCGTTCCTCACCCAAGGCGGTCCTACATGGCCCTGTTCGACCTTCCTCTCGACGAACTCCGCGAGTACCGCAGCACGTCCACCGAGCCCGAGGACTTCGACGCGTTCTGGTCCAAGACGCTCCAGGAGGCGCGCGAGCACGACCTGGACGCCCGCTTCGAGCCGGTCGACACCGAGCTGACGACTGTGCAGGTGTTCGACGTGACGTTCGCCGGGTTCGGCGGCCATCCGGTCAAGGGCTGGCTGACGGTGCCGGCGGGGGCGGACGGCCCGCTGCCGCTGGTCGTGGAGTTCATCGGGTACGGCGGAGGACGCGGGCTGCCGCACGAGCACCTGCTGTGGGCGTCCACGGGCCGGGCGCACTTCGTGATGGACACCCGCGGGCAGGGCAGCGGCTGGGGAGGGGGCGGTGGCACGGCCGACCCGGTGGGCGGCGCGCCCGCGTACCCCGGTTTCATGACGCGCGGTATCGACGCGCCGGAGAACTACTACTACCGCCGGGTGTTCACGGACGCCGTGCGTGCCGTGGAGGCGGCCCGCTCGCACCCGCTCGCCGACCCGGCGCGCACGGTCGCCGTCGGCGGCAGCCAGGGCGGCGGCATCACGATCGCGGTGGGCGGCCTGATACCGGACCTGGCGGGCATCGCGCCGGACGTGCCGTTCCTGTGCGACTACCCGCGCGCGGCGACGCTCACGGACCGTCACCCGTACCGGGAGATCGGCCTGTACCTCAAGACGCACCGCGGCCGTACCGAGCAGGCGCTGCGCACGCTCTCCTACTTCGACGGCGTCCACTTCGCCGCCCGCGGCCGGGCCCCCGCGCTCTTCTCGGCCGCCCTGGAAGACCAGACCTGCCCGCCCTCGACCGTCTTCGCGGCCTTCAACGCCTGGAGTCACGAGGACAAGACGATCGAGGTGTACGACTTCAACGACCACGAGGGCGGTGGTCCCTTCCAGCAGGAGGCCAAGCTGCGCTGGATGCGCTCCCACGTCTGATCCCGCCGCCGGCCGGCGACTGATCCCGGCCGTTTCGGCGGCGGCGGTCTTCCACCAAGTCCGACCAGTCGGTACGTTCTTCGCGCCCGGGCCGCAGCTCTGCGGCCCGGCCCGGGGAGGGGTGGAGGGGCTCATGCCAGAGAACGAGGCACAGGTGCGCGGTCACTGCGACGCGCGCTTCACGGCGGTGCGCAGGGCGTTCGAGGAGAACTTCCGGGAGCGGGGCGAGCTGGGTGCCGCGGTGGCCGTCACCGTCGGCGGCAGGACCGTGGTGGACCTGTGGGGCGGCTGGGCCGACGCGGCACACACCCGGCCGTGGGGCGAGGACACGCTGGTCAACGTGTGGTCGACGACCAAGGGGCCGGTGGCGCTGTGCGCGCACATCCTGGCCGACCGGGGGCTGCTGGATCTCGACGCGCCGGTGGCCGCGTACTGGCCGGAGTTCGCCGCCGCGGGCAAGGAGAAGGTGCTCGTCCGGCATCTGCTGTCCCACCGCGCCGGCCTGGCCGGGCTGCGTGAACCGCACTCGCTGGAGCAGCTCTGCGACTGGGAGCTGACCACCCAGCGGCTCGCGGCGACGCAGCCCTGGTGGGAGCCGGGGACCACGTCCGGCTATCACGCGCTGACCTACGGCCATCTGGTCGGCGAGGTCGTCCGGCGGGTGTCGGGGCTGCTGCCCGGAGCCTTCCTGGAGCAGGAGGTGACCGGGCCGCTCGGCATCGACTTCCGCATCGGCCTGCCGGAGAAGGACTCCGGGCGGGTGGCCGAGCTGGTCCAGCCTCAGGTCGCCGCGAGCAGTGAACAGGCCGCCGTCTTCGCCCAGTTGGCGCCAGCGGCGATCGCCGCGCTGACCAACCCCACGGTGTCCGCCGCCGGGGCCCTCACGCCCGGGTGGCGGGCCGCCGAGATTCCCGCGGCGAACGGGCACGGCACCGCGCGTGCGGTCGCCGAGCTCTACGGCGTCTTCGCGGGGCGCGGCTCGTACGCGGGCAAGCGCCTCCTGTCCCCCGAGGCCGCCGAGCGGGTACGGGAGGGCCAGGGCAGCTGCCGGGACCTGGTGCTCGGCGCCGGGTTCGACGGCGAGACCGAGGCGGGGCTCGGTCTGTGGCTCAGTGGGCCCAACGGCTCCTACGGGCCCAACCCGCGCGCTTTCGGTCATGACGGCTTCGGCGGCTCCTGCGGGCTCGCCGACCCGGAGGCGCATGTGTCGATGGGGTACGTGATGAACCGCATGGGGCCCCACATCGCGAACGACCCGCGCAAGATGGCGCTGGTCGACGCCCTGTACAGCGCTCTGTGACGGCCGGGGCGGGCGGGCCGGTTTCGGCCGAACCGCCCGGCCGCTCTTCCCGGCTGGTTTAGACCAATGCTAGACCTGGTGGCGCATCGAGCCCGCACGGCTACCGAACGTCACCAACAGGAGGCGCGGCATGGCCCGCACCACCCCGCACGACCACCCGCCGACCGAAGGAGAGCCCCTGTACCGGCGGATCGCCACGGAGCTGCTCGACGAACTGCGCGACGGCACCGTGCCGCCCGGCGAACGGTTGCCGGGCGAGCGGCGGCTGGCCGGGCACTTCGGGGTCAGCCGGGAGACCGTACGGCAGGCGCTGGAGCTGCTGCGCCGCGACGGCCTCGTCGCCACCGACCGGCGCGGCAGCCACGCCACCCTGCCCGGCCTGCCGGTCGAGACCCCCGCCTCGCTCACCTTCCCGGTCGGCGCCCGGGCCGCGACCCCGGGCACGGTCGCCCGCGCCACCGTGGCCTGGGAACCGCCCCCGCCTGACCATGCGCAGGCCCTCGGACTGGCTCCGGGCCGGCCGACCCTGATCCACCGCTACCGGTACGCGACGGCCGACGGACGCGGGCTGCGTACCGCCGTGACGTCCTTCTCGGCCGTGGCCCTCGCGGAGGTGGAGGAGCTGGCCCGCTACCGCGACCGCGCCGACGGCACCGCCACTGCCCATCTGCGGCGGGCCTACGACTGGATGCGCCGGGCCGGTCTGACCCTGCACCACCGCGACGCCATCACCCCCCTGGCGAGCACGCCGTCGGTGCGGGTCACCCGGCGTGTGCACGACCAGTACGCGCGCCCGCTGGAGATCACCGACCTCGTGGTGGACGCCCAACGGGACGCTCTGGTCTACGAGTTCACGCTGCCGGGCCGGACGCCGACGCCCGCCACCTCCGGGGCGTCACACCGTACGCGGCCTTGAATCGGCGCGTGAAGTGGCTGGGATCGGTGAAACCCCAGGCCCGGGCGACCGAGGCGATCGTCCGGGTGCGCCCCGCCGGGGAGACCAGGGTGGCGCGGGCACCCTCGAGGCGCTGCTCGATGATCCACTGCTCCAGGCTCAGCCCGGCCTGTGCGCACAGGCGGTACAGAGCGCGCACCGAGATGTTGTGGGCGTGTGCGATGCGGGCGGCTGTGAGGTCCGGTTCCGTCAGATGGGTGCGGGCGTAGGCGAGGACGCGCTGGAGGAGGGTCTCGGCCAGGGCGGGCCGGGCGTGGGCGTCCACTCCGGCGGCCGAGGTGACCAGCGCGCGCACGAGTTCCACCGTGGCCGTGCCGAGGGCGGCCGCACCCGGGTCGCCGGCGAGGGTGTCGGCGCCGGCGTGGAGCCGGGTGATGTGCGCACGAACCATGTCGTACAGCGGACTGGCCCGCAGCCGCTCGGCGCCGCGGCGGACGATGTGCGGCGGCACGGCGAGGAGGTCGTACGGCACTTGGAGTGCCCGTGCGCCGCCGCTGCCCGACCAGGCGAACTCGTACGGGATGGTCAGGTCGTTGAGCATCAGCTCGCCCGGTTCCACCAGATCCTGCCGGTCCGACTGGCCGAACCGGCCCGTGCCCTCGACCTGAAGGGACAGGGAGACCATCGGCGGGCCCTCGAGCCGCAGACAGCGGGGGCTGCGGGTCACGGCCCACCCCGAGGAGCTGCTGGTGAAGAGCATGAGTTCGCCGAAGTGCCAGCGCTCCATCCGCGCGAACATCCCCTCCCCGCTCTCCTCCGTGCTGACGCGTGACGGCACGGACGAACTCAGCAGGGCGGCACGGAAGGCCTCCACCCGCTCGTCCCCCGGCAGCTCCGCCGTGTCCAGAAGGATCATCCCCAGTTCCCTCCGCCCCCGGCACGGTGAGTCGAGGACCGGGCACCGTGAGCCGGTCCGTCCACCGCGTCCGCTGCAAGTATCGGCCAGAGGTGAACGTCCTGTGCACGTGTACAGGACGACCGAGACCGAGCATCCAGGGGGGAACGACCGGATGAGCACCCATGACGAGGAACTGATCGAGCGCGCCAACGCCGCCGACCGTACGCCCGTCGTCTTCGTCCACGGCCTGTGGCTGCTGCCGAGCAGCTGGGACCGCTGGGCGGAGCACTTCGAGCAGGCCGGGTACGCCCCGGTCTCGCTGTCCTGGCCTGACGATCCCGACACCGTGGAGGAGGCCAACCGGCACCCCGAGGCTTTCGCCGGCAAGACGGTCGGGCAGGTCACCGGCCATCTCGCCGAACTGATCGGCGGGCTGAAGCGCAAGCCGGCCGTCATCGGTCACTCGTTCGGCGGACTGCTCACGCAGATTCTCGCCGGGCGGGGCCTGTCCGCCGCGTCGGTCGCGATCGACCCGGCGCCGTTCCGGGGCGTGCTGCCGCTGCCGGTGTCGTCACTGCGCTCGGCGGCGCCGGTGCTCACCAACCCGGCCAACCGCAATCGCGCCGCGCCGCTCACCTTCGACCAGTTCCGGTACGGCTTCGCCAACGCGGTGAGCGAGGAGGAGGCACGGCAGCTGTACGAGACGTTCGCCGTGCCGGCTCCGGGTGCTCCGCTGTTCCAGGCGGCCACGGCGAACCTCAACCCGCGGACCCAGGCGAAGGTCGACACCGCCCACCCGGAGCGCGGGCCGCTGCTGATCATCTCGGGCGAGAAGGACCACACCGTGCCGTGGGCGCTGTCGAACGCCGCCTACCGGCGCCAGCGGCGCAATCCCGGGATCACGGAGATCATCGAGATGAAGGACAGGGGTCACGCCCTGACGATCGACCACGGCTGGCAGGAGGTCGCGGACACCGCCCTGACGTTCGTACGGCGCTTCGTCTGATCGCGTCCCACGCCAGCGAGAGGATTCCCCATGAGCACGTTCACCACGTCCGACGGAACAGAGATCTACTACAAGGACTGGGGTGAGGGGCAGCCCGTGGTGTTCAGCCACGGCTGGCCCCTCAACGCGGACGCCTGGGACGGGCAGGCGCGGCTGGTCGCCGAGCACGGGTTCCGGGCGGTCGCACACGACCGCCGCGGGCACGGCCGCTCGGGTCAGCCGTGGCAGGGCAACCACATGGACCGGTACGCCGACGACCTGGCCGAGCTGATCGAGGCGCTGAACCTCACCGACGCGGTCCTTGTGGGCCATTCGACCGGCGGCGGCGAGGTGGCCCGCTACATCGGGCGGCACAGGACCGCGCGGGTCGCCAAGGCCGTGCTGCTGGGAGCGGTGCCGCCGCTGATGCTGCGGACGGAGGCCAATCCGGAGGGCACGCCGAAGGAGGTCTTCGACGGGATCCGCGCGGCCGTGGCGGCGGACCGCTCGCAGTTCTACTGGGAGCTGAGCGAGAGCTTCTACGGCTTCAACCGGCCCGGGGCCGCCGTGTCGGAGGGCATGCGGCGGGCGTTTTGGATGTGGAGCATGCAGGTGGGGCTGAAGGGCGCCTATGACTGCGTCGCGCAGTTCTCGGAGACCGACTTCACCGAGGACCTCGGGCGGATCGACGTACCGACGCTGGTCGCGCACGGCGACGACGACCAGATCGTGCCGATCGGCGCCTCGGCGCAGCGGACCGCCCAGCTCGTCAAGGACGCGACCCTGAAGATGTACCCGGGCGCTCCGCACGGCCTGGTGGGAGACTTCGAGCAGGCGTTCAACAACGATCTGCTGAACTTCTTGCGCGGCTGACTACTCCGGCGTCCGGGCGACGACGAGCCGTACCCGCGGGCTGCCGTCCCGTCGCCGCCCGAACTCCGGCAGCGCGTGGAGGTCCACCCGGAAGCCGGCCCGGGCGAGCTCACGCCGTACGTCCCCGAAGCGGAACGCGCGGTAGTACATGACGAACGGCGGCCGCCACAGCGCGTTGCGCACCCGCATCACCGTGTCGAAGCCGAGCAGCGTCCAGTAGCCGAGCGAGCCCGGGCGGGGTGGCGCGACCAGCGGAAACGCGAAGCGGCCGCCCGGCCGCAGGACGGAGCGGACCTGCGTGAACAGTCCGGGCAGCTCGCGGGGCAGGAAGTGCCCGAAGGCCCCGAAGCTCACCACCAGGTCGAAGACGGCGGGCCCGAAGGGCAGGGCACGGGCGTCCGCGCGGACGAAGGAGACTGCCGGCCCGGTCGGCCGGACCCGCTCCCGGGCCACGCCGAGCATGCCCGCACTGAAGTCGACCCCGACGACGCGCTCCCGGCACACCCCCGCCAGCACGCCGACGCCCGCGCCGGTGCCGCAGCACAGGTCGAGCCCGGTGTCGAAGGGCCCCGTCCGCCGCAAGGCGGACTCGACCGCGGCGAGGACCGCGTCGGGCGTCCGGAAGGGGGTGTGGTCGAACTTCGGCGCGAGGAGGTCGTAGCCGCGTTCGACGGACGACAGCGCCTGAACGGCGAGCTCGCGCAGACTGGGGCCTTCGGGGCTGAACACCGGCTCAGACTAATCGGCTCGGTCCAGGGGAGCTCGCTGCTTGAGGATCGTGAGGACGCGGGCGCACCAGCGGAGGTTCTCCTCCTCGTAGGCGATGCCTCTCATCAGCGTGAGGTACGGGCCGATGCGGTCGGCCTCCCGCAGGTATTCCTCCTCGCCGCGGCCGGCCAGGAGGCGTTCGCGGACGCGCTCGTAGCGGGCGAGCTTGCCGCGCGACCACGCCTCGCGCTCCTCGACCAGCGCGCGGGTGGCCTCGGGGTCCACGCCGTCCGTGGCCTGGATCTTGATGAGGAGTTCGTCGCGGATGGCGGTCGGCCGGCGGGGCGGTGTGACGGCGAAGGCGCGCAGGTCCTCGCGGCCCGCCTCGGTGAGCGTGAACATCCGCTTGTCGGGCCGCCGTTCCTGGCGTACGACCCTGGCCTCGATCAGCCCGTCCCGCGCGAGCCGCTCCAGCTCCCGGTAGAGCTGCTGCGGGGTCGCGGCCCAGAAGTTCGCGAGCGACACGTCGAACACCTTGGACAGCTCGTAGCCCGAGGCCTCGCCCTCCAGGAGAGCGGCCAGCACGGCGTACTTGAGAGACATGTGGACACCGTATCAACAGTTGATTAATCTACTCCGCACCTACTCACTTAATTGACTAAGGCGGGGTTCGTTCGATGCGTGCATTCCGTGAGGCGGTCGAGGCACTCGACCTCGACGCCGCCGAGGCGCTGCTGGCGCCGGACGTCGTCTTCACCAGCCCGGTCGTGTTCAAGCCGTACACCGGCAAGCCGATCACGGCGGCGATCCTGCGCGCCGTCAGCGGTGTCTTCGAGGACCTCCGCTACGTGCGCGAGATCAACGACGTGAACGGCCGTGACCACGCCCTGGTCTTCACCGCCCGCGTGGGCGACCGGGAGCTCAGCGGCTGCGACTTCATCCACGTCGACGACGACGGGCTCATCGACGAACTGACGGTGATGGTCCGCCCGTTGTCGGCGGCGCAGGCGCTGGCGGCGGCGATGGGCGCGCAGTTCGAGCGGATCGCCGAGGAGGCACGGGCGCGCTCGATGTGAGCGACACGCGAGCGACACGTCCGGGGCCCGTTTCCCGTGTTCTGCCGCCGCTCGCGGCTCGCCGGCGGTTGGATGTCCTCATGACGTCCGTCGATCACGACCGGCTGATGCGTGCCAACCAGGCGAACTGGGACGCCCGCACGCCCGTCCATCTCGCCAGCCGGTTCTACGGTCTCGACCAGGACTCCGACCCCGAGCGCTGGTTCGCGCCCTGGGAGTGGGAGGACCTCGGCGAGCTGGCCGGCCGTGACGTGCTGCACCTGCAGTGTCACCTCGGCACGGAGACGATCGCCTTCGCACGGCGCGGCGCCCGGGCCGTCGGCCTCGACTTCTCCGAGGCGTCCGTGGCGGCGGCGACCGGCATCGCCGCGAAGGCGGGCGCGGACGTGACGTACGTCCGGGCGAACGTGTACGACGCCGACGAGGCCCTGGGCGGGCGGCGGTTCGACGTCGTCTACACCGGCAAGGGCGCCCTGTGTTACCTGCCGGACCTGGACCGGTGGGCGCAGGTCGTCGGCCGGCTCCTGCGTCCGGGCGGCCGCTTGTACGTCGTCGAGTTCCACCCCCTGCTCAACTCGCTCGGCCCGAAACCCGCTCCGGGCGAGGGCCCAGAACTGCTCCTGCGCCACGACTACCTGGGCGGCGGCGGTCCCGTGCACCGGGACGCGACCCACACGTACACGGACGGCCCGGCCGTCGAGGGCGCCACGGACAGTTACGAGTGGATGCATGGAATGGGTGAGGTCGTCAACGCGTTGACGGAAGCGGGACTGGCCGTCCGGCGGCTGCGGGAAAGCGACGAACTGCCGTGGCCGCGCTGGCCGCAGATGGCCCGTACGGAGTCCGGCTGGTGGCGGCTGCCCGAGCCGCGCATCCCCCTGCTGTACGGGCTGCTGGCCGCCCGCTGACGCATATCCCTCTCCCCCGGCGCCCCGCCGGGTGGTAGCCTGCAGACAGCACTCGTGCACGCCCCTCTCTGTATGGGCGCCGGTGCGGTTCTTCCTCTCCTCTCCATCATTTCCGGCATCTCGACGAACTCTGTCGTACCCGAGGTGCTGTTCCCCCGCCGCCGGTGGCGTGCCCCAGGCCCCTCCGTTCGCGGCTCTCTCCCTTCCCTTCGCATGTCCCCTGCCTGCCGTCCGTGAAAGGACACCTCACCATGACCACCACACTCGACACCCCTCCCGCCCAGCGGCACTCCGAGCCCCGGACCGCACTCGGCGTCCTCGACATCGACGCGAGCGGGAAGGGGCATCTGCGCGGCGAGAACTACCTGCCCGCGCCCACCGATCCCGTCGTCTCCCCCGCCCTGATCCGCCGCCACGGCCTGCGCAAGGGCGACCTCGTCGAGGGCTCCCTGGGCGACCGGAGCGTTCTCACCGGCGTCGCACGGGCCGACGGCCGTACGCCCGCGGAACTGCGCGGCCGCCGGCACTTCCGGGACCTGACGCCCCTGCATCCGCACGAGCGCCTGCGTCTCGAACACCCGGCCGCCGGAATGGCCGGCCGGGTCGTCGATCTGATCGCACCGGTCGGCAAGGGCCAGCGCGGGCTTCTCGTGGCCCCGCCCAAGACCGGCAAGACCGTCATCCTGCAGCAGCTCGCGGCCGCCGTCACCGGCAACCATCCCGAGTGCCGGCTGATGATGCTGCTGCTCGACGAGCGGCCCGAGGAGGTCACCGACATGCGGCGCAGCGTGCGGGGCGAGGTGTACGCCTCGACCTTCGACCGGAGCGCCCGGCAGCACATCGCGCTCGCCGAGCTCGTGATCGAGCGGGCCAAGCGGCTCGTCGAGGCCGGTGAGGACGTCGTGATCCTCCTCGACTCCCTCACCCGGCTGTGCCGGGCGCACAACAACGCGGCCGCCTCCGGAGGGCGCATCCTCACCGGGGGCGTCGACGCGTCCGCGCTGACCGGTCCCAAGCGGTTCTTCGGCGCCGCCCGGTCGGCCGAGGAGGGCGGTTCCCTCACGATCCTCGCGACCGCGCTGGTGGAGACCGGTTCCCGGGCCGACGACTTCTACTTCGAGGAGCTGAAGAGCACGGGCAACATGGAACTCCGCCTGAGCCGCGAACCGGCGACCCGCCGCGTGTTCCCGGCCGTCGACATCATCCCCTCCGGCACCCGCCGCGAGGAACTCCTGCTGCCCCCGGCCGAGTTGGCGGCGGTCCACGGCCTGCGGCGCGTGCTGCAGAACCGGGACGGGCAGGGCGCCCTGGAGACCCTCCTGGAACGCATGCGCGAGACCCCGGACAACGCGACGTTCCTGCGGCGTATCCAGCCGACGCTGCCCTAGCCTAGGGCTGCCCCGGGGAGCGTCTTCTTCCCGGACCGCGCCCGGATCCGTGCCGTCAGGAGATGCGGATGTCCGACCAGTCCGTGGTCTTGCCGACCTGGGACCGGTTGTCGAAACCGCCCTTGCCGTTGCCCCGGTTCAGCCAGGCTCGGCCGTCCTTGTCGAGCGAGACCAGGTCGGGCCGGCCGTCACCGGACAGGTCGAGCCCGCCGACCACGTCCTTGTAGGAAGTGCCCCAGTCCTTGAAGACCCGCGACCGCGACTTGAAGGTGCCGGCGCCGGTCCCGTCGAACCGCCACAGCTCGTTCGACGCGTCGATGGCCAGCAGGTCGCTCTTGCCGTCGCCGCCCAGGTCTCCCGCGGCGATCAGCCTCTTGTAACCGCCGAAGCCTGACCCGGCGAGCGCTCGGGCCTTGAAGCCGCCCGCGCCGTTGTTCGCGTAGACGTACAGCTTCCCGGTCGAGGCGGACCGGGTCAGCAGGTCGGCCCTGCCGTCGCCGGTCACGTCGCCGGGCGAGACGACCGCGTCGTACGCGCTCCAGTCCGAGGAGACCTTCACGGAGAGCGACTGCTGGTCGGGCAGCCCGCCGCCGCAGATCGTCGGGTGGACGCGGGCCTCGCCCTTCGGGGAGCGGACGAACACGTCGTTGCAGCGGTCGCCGTCGAGGTCGCCGAAGGGCAGGACGAGCGTGCCCGTAGGCCAGCCGCTCGCGCGCTGCCCCGCGGTCAGCTTCGTCGCGTCACCCGCGTACACCTTGAGCCCGGCGCTGCCCCGGCCGAACAGGTCGGCCTTGCCGTCGTCCGTGTGGTCACGCCACTTGGGCAGTGCGCGGGCGGTGGCGGTGGCCTGGTACACGCCGTCCAGGACGGTGTTGTTCGTCTCGCCCACCAGGTACTCGTCCCACAGCACGACGGGCCGGCCGAGCGCGTCGGCGGCCACCTGCGGCGGCCCGGCGAACTGGGCGCTCTTCGCACTCAGCCGCCGCGGGGTGGACCAGGTGCCGCCCTTGAAGACGGCGGCCATCGTGTACTCCTCGTACGAGTAGCCCTCCCGCCACGTCACCGTGACCGTGCCGCCGGAGGTGGCCGCCGCGGCGACATTGCGCACCTTCTTGTGGGTGGAGAAGCGCTGCGCGTACGACCGCCAGAGGCCGGTGGCCGCCGAACGCACCGCGTACCAGGGGGTGGTGGGTCCGCCGGCCACGAAGAGGTCGCCGTTGGGCAGGTGGACGGGCGCCGTCATCCTGTACGTGCTGCCACGGCTGTCGGCGGACCGCGGGGTGCTCCACTGCGTGGCGCCGGCGGGTCGGCGGGAGTGCATGAGGTGCGCGTCGTCGTAGAAGACGTCGAAGCCGCCCTGCGGAACGGCGAACACCTTCGGGCGCACGAAATCCTTGCCCGGGACCGGAAAGCCCTGGACCGTGGTCCAGGCGGACGCGCCGGGGGCCTTCTCCAGGGCGACGACGGCCTTGCTCGCCTGCCACTGCCACACCAGCAGGGCGGTGCCGTCCTTGTCGACCGCGAGGTCCATGTTGGCGATGTCGCGGCTGCCGGACGGCGGCTGCGCGTTGAGGTCGGCCGGAGCGGTCCACGCGGCCCGCGGACCGGCCTTCTCGGCGGCCCTCACGACACCGGAGACCGACCACACGGCGACCAACCGGCCGTCGGGGGCCGCCGCCAGGTGGTGGTAGCCCTTCTCGGGGACCGCGGCGACGTATTCGGGCTCGGAGAAGGCGGTCGCGCCGGGCGTGAGGGTGGCGACCTTCAGCCAGTGGTTGCCCTGGTCGTCGGCGCGCTTGGCCCGCCAGGCCAGGCGCACCGAGCCGTCGCCGAGTGCAAGCAACTCGGTGCTGTATCCGCCGGCGTCCGGCCAGGTCTGCGGGGTGAGCCAGCGGGTGCTGCCGACGGGCCGGATCCGGGTGGCACGCCCATCGTGGGTGAGGGAGACCAGGGCGCCGTCCCCGGCCGACACCAGGGCGCTCAGCCCGCCCGAGGCTTCACCTGGTCTGGGGGCCGGGGCGTGGAGGGCGCGGGTGCCCCACGGGCCCGGCGCACGCGTCTCGGCGGCGGCCGCAGCGGTGCCGGCGGTCGTGGCGGTGGTGGCCGTGCCGGTGGCGGTGGTGGTGGCCGTGGCGGTGGTGTGGGCGGCGGCCGGGTCGGTGGCCGCCAGAGCGAAGACGGGAGTGAGCGCGATGCCGAGCACCGCGCGGGACTGCGAAGTCATGGGAATGCCCCCCCGGGCAGGACGAATCGGTTGGCACGGATTCGCCGAACTGTTCGAACAAGTCTGACGCAGCGTATATCAACCAAGATCGTCCCGCGTGGGGGAATTCGGGAACTGCCTCCCCGTGCCCGGCGGGGTTCGGCGCCGCACGTGCGGCATCCGGGTGCTCGCGCGTGGCGTCCGGCCCGGTCGCCGCGGCGCGGAGGACATCCGTTTCTACGTTGATCCTATGATCTACGGATTCTCTTCCCGGGTGGCCGCGTCGACCTGTGCGCTCTGTACGGCGGGGCTGCTGGCCGTGATGCCCGCCGCGGCGGCCCGTTCCGGCGGGGCGGAACCCAGTCCGCCGGCCGGGCCGAGGGCGGCGGCCCCGCACCCCTCGCTGCTGTACCGCCCCGGTACCCAGGTCCGCCCGCGCGCCGGGGCGCCCCGCCTCCCGGAGACCTCCGCGCTGTCCTGGCTGGTGGCCGACGCCCGCACCGGCGAGGTGCTCGCCGCCCACAACGCGCACCGCAGACTGCCCCCGGCCAGCACCCTGAAGACCTTGTTCGCCCTCACGGTGCTGCCCACGCTGCCGGCCGGCATCCGGCACACGGTCCGCGCCCGGGAGCTCCGGGGCATCGGGGCCGGCAGCAGCATGGTCGGGGTCACCGAGGGCGGTACCTACCGGGTCGACGACCTGTGGCGGGGCGTCTTCCTCAACTCCGGCAACGACGCCGTGCACGTCCTGGCCGAACTCAACGGCGGCTGGCGGGCCACGGCGCAGCGCATGCAGGCCAAGGCCCGCTCCCTCGGCGCCCGCGACACGCATGTGGTCTCCCCGGACGGCTACGACGCGCCGGGCCAGGTGTCGTCGGCGTTCGATCTGGCGGTCTTCGGCCGCGTCGGGCTGCGCAACCCCGACTTCGCGCGGTACTGCGCCACCGTCGAGGCCAGGTTCCCGGGCGGCGGAGACTGGTCGTACCCGATCCGCAACACCAACCGGCTGCTGAGCGGCGCCCGTGGTGTGAAGCCGTACCGGGGGCTGATCGGCATCAAGAACGGCTACACCAGCAAGGCGGGCAACACCCTCGTCGCGGCGGCGCGGCGCGACGGGCGCACCCTCGTCGTGACGGTGATGAACCCTCAGGAGGGCGGCGGCTCCGCGGTGTACGAGGAGGCCCGCTCACTGCTCGACTGGGGCTTCGAGGCGGGCAGCCGGGTCGAACCGGTGGGTTCGCTCGACACGTCGAAGCCTGCGGAGCGACCGGCCGCGGCGACTCCGCCCACCGTCGCGGCCGCCGTCCCGAAAGAGGCCGGTTCCGGGTGGACGGAAGCGGGGCTGATCGCTGGTGCCGCCGGGCTGGGCGCTGTGGTCGTGGTGCTGGTGCTGCGGCTGCCGGTCCGCCGTTCCGGAGACTGCTGACCGGCCGGCAGCCACAGCAGCAGGCCGAGGG
Organism: Streptomyces sp. NPDC006235; assembly: GCF_040613735.1. NCBI lineage: Bacteria > Bacillati > Actinomycetota > Actinomycetes > Kitasatosporales > Streptomycetaceae > Streptomyces > Streptomyces sp. NPDC006235. The sequence goes on along the minus strand of NZ_JBEXSR010000024.1, from coordinate 31,976 downwards.
TGATCCAGGCGTAGGTGTTGCTGCCCAGGAAGCCGTCGACGCCGGACGCGTCGTCGAACCACAGCCACACCACACTCGTACACAGCACCGCGTACAGGGCCCCCGCGATCCGGGTGTGCCCGGTACGGATCAGCACGGCGAAGGACGGCAGCAGCCACACGAGGTGGTGCACCCAGGTGACCGGGCTGACGAGACAGGCGGCGAGCCCGGTCAGGGCGAACGCCGCCGTCCAGTCCCCCGCGGCGACCGCCCGGCGCGCCCGCAGCGCCCACACGCCGAGGACCAGCAGGACCGCCGCCGCCCACACGGCCCGGTCCGTCTCGCCCAACCGGGCCAGGACGCCCTGCACCGACTGGTTCGAGACGTAAGCGAGGCGGCCCACCCGGTTGGTGTCCCACAGCGCCTCCGTCCAGTAGAAGCGCGAGGCGTCGGGGTCCGCTGACGCGGCGAGGGCCGTGGCACCGAGGGCGACGGCCGTGGCGACCGCCGCCGCGCGCCACCTCCGGGCCACCAGCAGCAGACCGATGAACAACGCCGGCGTGAGCTTGATCGCGGCCGCCAGCCCGATGCCGACACCCGCCCAGCGCGTCCGTCCGCCGGCGAGCAGCGCCGCGTCGGTGAGCACGAGCGCCAGCAGCAGCAGATTCACCTGGCCGAAGCTGAAGGTGTCGCGCAGCGGCTCGAACAGCGCGAGGACGCAGGCGGTCACGGCCCAGCCGTACCAGCCGTGACGCCGCCAGGCCGGGCCGGCGAGCAGCCACAGGATCAGGGCCAGGGCCGCCACGTTGAGCAGCAGGGCGGCGGCGATCGCGGTGCGCAGGTCCAGCAGGGCCATCGGCAGCATGGCGACGGCCGCGAACGGCGGGTAGGTGAAGCCGTACCCCGTGCCGGGGACCCGGTAGTCGTAGATCCGGCCGCCGTGGTGGACCCAGTGGTCGATGGTTCCGTAGTAGACGCGCAGATCGAACCAGTCGCGCAGCAGGGGCACGGTGGCGGTGAAGACCGTCACCACCGTGGCGAGGGCGAGCAGGAGCAGCAGGCGACCGCGGTCGGTGCGCGGCAGGCCCGGGGTCATGCCGTGTTTCCCAGCGCCGGTGCCAGCTGGGCCTGGTGGGCCTGCCACAGCACGACGACCGCGAGTGCCCCTCCCGAGACGGCCAGCACGAGTTGGCCGGTGTCGGCCGGGCCGCCGCCGGGCAGAACGCAGAGCGCCAGCACGCCGGTCACCGCCGCTGTGCGGTGGCGTACGGAGGTACTGGGCGCGGCGGCGGCGATGAGGAACAGGCCCCACAGGGCGTACCAGGGGCGGATCGCCGGACCGAGGGCGGCCACCGCCGCCAGGCTCAGGCCCAGCGCGTACACCGGTCGTGGCCGCAGCCGGAGCCAGATCAGGACGATCGCCGCCCCGGCCGCCACGACGCCCAGCGCGTGCCAGGCGGGGATCGCCAGGGGTGCGAGATCGCTGCCGAGGTGTTCCAGCAGGGCGCGGGTGGCGCGGCCGAGCAGGGTGGTCAGGGCCCAGTTCTGTGGTGAGACGGGGGTGTTCAGGGCGCCGATCCAGCCGTAGCCGGTGCCCGCCGCGGCCGTGGCGGCGACGGTCGTCCCCGCGGCCGCGACGGCGGTCGCCACGAGGGCCTTCGCCGTACTGCGGCCCGCACGCACCTGGAGGACGACGACGGCGGCGAGACCGAGGGCGGCGGGCGCCTTGACCAGGGCGGCGAGCGTGACGAGGACGGCGCCGAGGAACGGCCACCGGCCGAGCGCCGCCACCAGCCCGGCGCCGAGCAGGCCCAGCATGACGGCGTCGTTGTGGGCGCCCGCGACCAGGTGCAGCAGGACGAGCGGGTTGAGGGCGCCCAGCCACAGCGCGGCGGCCGGGTCGGCGCCGCTGTGGCGGGCCAGTCGGGGCAGCGCGGCGGCCATCAGGGCCACGCCGGCGAGCGCGACGAGCCTCATCCCGAACAGTCCGGCGGGCAGTTCACCGCGCGTCAGCGCCGACAGGGCCGCCGCGACGGCGAGGAACACCGGGCCGTACGGGGCGCCGGTGTGGCGCCAGAGCGGGGCGACCTCGCCGGCGAGGGGGCCGCCGAGCTGCGCCGGCCCGTGCGCGTAGACGTCCATGTGCGCATCGACCATCGCCCCTTGGGCGAGGTAGCTGTACACGTCCCGGCTGAACAGCGGCGGGGCGAGCAGCAGCGGGGCGGCCCAGACGGCGAGGACGAGCAGCAGGGCGCGGGGAGCGGGCGGTCTCGGCCCTCGGACCAGCCGGCCCAGCAGCGCCCAGGCCGCGATCAGCAGGACGAGTCCGAAGTACACCGCCACCAGGCCGAGGGCGGCGCCTGCGGAGGCCGGGTGCAGGAGGTCGCGTACGGGCAGGGCTCCGGCCGTCTCGCCTCCTGCCGCGAGGAAGGCGGTGCCGGCCAGACCGAGTATCTGGCAGCGGCGGAGATCGACGGGGAAAGCCATGGCCAACACTCGGGCAGCGTGTCAACGTGGGGTGGCCTCGCGGCGACGTGGAGCCCTCTGGAGGGGAGCGGGAGTGTGACCGGCCGGTGATCAGGTGTGGGGCGGTGGGACCGGTGGGCAGCTGCCGGGTGCGGTGGTGTGCGGGGTGCGGGGTGCGGGCCCGTCGTGGCTTGTCGCGCAGTTCCCCGCGCCCCTGAAGGCATGACCCCGGCGCCCGCCGAGATGTGAAGGCATGACCCCGACGCCGGCTGAGATGTTCCGTCAGAACACCGACAGGCCCGTCAGGGTCGTGAATCGGTCCAGGGCCGCCACACCGGCCACCGAGTTGCCCCGTTCGTCCAGGCCGGGGCTCCACACGCAGAGCGTGCAGCGGCCCGGGACGACCGCGATGATGCCGCCGCCCACGCCACTCTTGCCGGGCAGGCCCACGCGATAGGCGAAGTCGCCCGCCGCGTCGTACGTGCCGCAGGTCAGCATGATCGCGTTGATCTGCTTGGCCTGGCTGAGGGTGAGCAGGCGGGTGCCGTCGGCGCGTATGCCGTGCCGGGCGAGGAAGGCGGTGGCGAGGGCGAGATCGGCGCAGGACGCCGCGATCGAGCACTGCCGGAAGTACTCGTCGAGCAGGACGGGTACCGGGTTGTCGATGTTGCCGTAGGACGCCATGAAGTGGCCGAGCGCGGCGTTGCGGTCGCCGTGCGCCGATTCGGACGCGGCGACCTCCTGATCGAAGGTCAGACCCGTGTTGCCGCTCTCCGCCCGCAGGAACGCCAGCAGTTCGCCCGACGCGTCGCCGGTACGGGTGTGCAGCCGGTCGGTGACGACGAGGGCGCCCGCGTTGATGAACGGGTTGCGCGGGATGCCGTTCTCGTACTCCAGCTGGACCAGGGAGTTGAAGGGGTTGCCGGACGGCTCGCGGCCGACGTGTTCCCACAGGGCGTCGCCCTCGCGGGCCAGGACGAGGGCGAGGGTGAAGACCTTGGTGATGGACTGCGCGGAGAAGGGCCGCCGCCAGTCCCCCACGCCGTACACCGTGCCGTCCGGCTCGGCGACGGCCATGCCGAAGCTGCGCGGGTCGCGGGCGGCGAGCGCCGGGATGTAGTCGGCGGGCCGGCCCCGGCCGGGCGTCCGCTCGATCTCCTCGGCGATGCGCTCCAGGACCGGCTGGAAGGTCGTCGACGACGTCATGATCCGATTGTCCCTCCGTGCCGGTCCCGGTGCGCTCGCGTCCGTCAGGCCACCGGAGCCGGGCCGCTGCCCGCCAGGACCTCCGGGCGCAGCAGCCCGGCGAGGGTCTCGGCGGGCAGCAAGCCCTTCTCCAGGACGAGTTCCGCCACGCCCCGGCCGGTGGCGAGGGCCTCCTTGGCGATGTCGGTGGCGGCCGTGTAGCCGATGTGCGGGTTGAGCGCGGTGACGAGGCCGATGGAGTTCTCGACGGTCGCGCGCAGCGCCTCGGTGTTGGCGGTGATGCCGGCCACGCAGCGCTCGGCGAGGGTGAGGCAGGCGGCGCGCAGGTGCGTGATGGACTCCGACAGGGAGTGCAGGATGATCGGCTCGAAGGCGTTGAGCTGGAGCTGTCCGGCCTCGGCGGCCATGGTGATGGTGACGTCGTTGCCGATCACCTCGAAGGCGACCTGGTTGACGACCTCGGGGATCACCGGGTTGACCTTGCCGGGCATGATGGACGAACCGGCCTGCACCGGCGGCAGGTTGATCTCGCCGAGTCCGGCGCGCGGCCCGGAGGACAGCAGCCTGAGGTCGTTGCAGCTCTTGGAGAGCTTGACCGCGATGCGCTTGAGCACACCGGACATCTGGACGAAGGCGCCGCAGTCCTGGGTGGCCTCCACCAGGTTGGCCGCCGTCACCAACGGCAGGCCGGTGATGGCCGCGAGGTGGCGGCGGGCCGACTCGGCGTATCCGGCGGGGGCGTTGAGGCCGGTGCCGATGGCCGTGGCGCCGAGGTTGATCTCATGGATCAACTCGACGGCCTCGGCGAGACGGGACCGGTCCTCGTCCATCATGACGGCGTACGCGGAGAACTCCTGGCCGAGCGTCATCGGCACCGCGTCCTGCAACTGTGTACGGCCCATCTTGAGCACGTCGCGGAACTCGACGGCCTTGCGGGCGAAGGCGTCCTGGAGGACCGCCATCGCGTCGAGCAGCCCGCGCACCGCGAACACCGTCGCGATCTTGACGGCGGTCGGGTAGACGTCGTTGGTGGACTGGCCGAGGTTGACGTCCTCGTTGGGGTGCAGGTACCGGTACTCGCCCTTGGCGTGCCCCAGCAGTTCCAGTGCCCGGTTCGCCACGACCTCGTTGGCGTTCATGTTGGTGGAGGTGCCGGCGCCGCCCTGGACGACGTCGACGACGAACTGGTCGTGCAGCTCGCCGTCGCGGATCTCCCGGCAGGCGGCGACGATCGCGGCCGCCTTCTTCGGGTCCAGCAGCCCCAGTTCCTCGTTGGCGAGGGCGGCGGCCTCCTTGACGGCGGCCAGCGCGTCGATCAGGTGCGGGTAGGCGGAGATGGTCATGCCGGTGATGGGGAAGTTCTCCGTGGCCCGCAGGGTGTGCACACCCCAGTAGGCCTCGGCGGGAACATCCCGGTCCCCGAGCAGATCGTGTTCGGAACGGGTGGCGGCGGTCATGAGCGGGAGAGTCCCTTTTCTGGAAATGAGGGTGGATGTACGCCCTCAAGGGGCGCGGGGAACTGCGCGAGCAACCACGGACGGCCCGCAGTCGCCGACGCGCAGATCCGGCACACTGTCAGGCGCGAGCAGATCCGACAACGGGCTCCAGCGAGCGAACGGGCCGCACACGCCCGACCTCCCGGCCGCCTCCGAGAAGCGGCTCACCCGCGAACTCGGCCAGCAGCTCCGGATCGACACCCGCCCGCGCCAACGCCGCGGCAGCAACCGGCACCCGCGCCCGATTCGCACCGTCGGCGATCTTCACGGCAACGGCCCGGCCATCGGCCAGCGCAGCAACCTGCACGCCCTCGAAGCCGTCCTTGGTCAAAAGCCCCGGCACCGCCCGCATCATCGCGGCGACGTCCCGGCCGGAGCCGGAGGCCATCTCGGCGTGCTCGCGCATCGCGTCGGCGACCCGGGCCTCGGGCGTGCCCGGCGCGGCGGTGACGATCCGGGCGGTGGCCCGGGCGAGGCCGTGCAGGGAGATGGAGAACAGGGGCGCCCCGCAGCCGTCGACGGTGACCCGGGCGATGCGCTGCCCGGTGAGGTCCTCGACGATCTCGGCGATGGCCTGCTGGAGGGGGTGGCCGGGGTCGAGGTGGTTCTCCAGCGGCCAGTCGTTGAGGGCGCAGGTGTAGAGCATGGCCGCGTGCTTGCCGGAGCAGTTCTGCGCGAGCCGGGAGGGCAGCCGGCCCTCGCGCACCCAGGCGTCCCGGACGACCGGGTCGAACGGCAGGTCCGGGACGTTGCGCAGGTGGTCCTCGGTGAGCCCGGCGAGTTCGAGGATGCGCCGGGTACCGGCGAGGTGGCGTTCCTCGCCGGAGTGGCTGGCCGCGGTCAGCGACAGCAGCTCGCCGTCGAGCGGCAGCCCGGCCCGGGCCATGGCCACGGCCTGGACGGGCTTGATCGCGGAGCGGGGGTAGAAGGCGGCCTCGATGTCTCCGATCTGGAGCTGGACCTCTCCGTCGGCGCCGAGGACGACGACGGAGCCGTAGTGGATGCCTTCGACGATGCCGCCGCGTATGAGGTGGGCGACGGGGGCGTGGACGGGTTCACGGACAAGGGGTGCGTCCGCGAGGGAACTGCTGTACATCACTGCCTGCTTCTCATGGAGCGGCGCGTTCCTCACGCGTCGGCTCCGGTGGTGGACGTGCGCGCGACACGGCCGCGGACGGCGAACCATCCGGCGACCAGTGCCCCGACGATCAGCGGCAGGCACAGCACGGTGGTGCGTCCCGCGCCGCCGTCGGCGTACATGAGGACCAGGACTGAGGCGAGGAACGCCAGCGTCACGAGCTCGGTCCAAGGGGAGCCCGGCAGCCGGTAGCCCGGGCGGGTCAGCTCGCCCTTCTGGGTCTTCTGCCAGAAGAGGAGGTGACAGATCATGATCATGCCCCAGGTGGCGAGGATACCGATCGCGGCGAAGTTCAGCACGATCTCGAACGCCTCGGCGGGCACGACGAAGTTGAGGCCGACGCCCAGGACGCAGATGCCGCTGGTGAGCAGGATGCCGCCGTAGGGGACCTGGCTGCGGCTCATCACGGACGTGAACTTCGGCGCGGACCCGGCCATGGCCATGGAGCGCAGGATGCGGCCGGTGGAGTACAGGCCGGAGTTGAGGGAGGACATCGCGGCGGTGAGGACCACGAGGTTCATCACGTCGCCGGCCGCCGGGACGCCGATGTTGGACAGCACCGTGACGAAGGGGCTCTCCCCCGCCGTGTACTTGTTCCAGGGCAGCAGCATCGACAGCAGGACGACGGAGCCGACGTAGAACACGCCCACGCGCCACATGATCGAGTTGATCGCCTTGGGCATGATCTTCTCGGGGTTCTGCGTCTCACCGGCCGCGACGCCGACGAGCTCGACGGAGGCGTAGGCGAAGACGACGCCCTGGATGATCAGCAGCATGGGCAGCAGGCCGTGCGGGAAGAGGCCGCCGCTGTCGCTGATGAGGGACGGGCCGGGGCTGTGGCCGTCGACGGGGTGCTGCGTGACCAGCAGGAAGATGCCGATGCACATGAAGACGACGAGCGCGCCGACCTTGATGATCGCGAACCAGAACTCCAGCTCGCCGAAGATCTTCACCGAGATCAGGTTCACGGTGAGCACGACCGCCAGCGCGATGAGCGCGATCACCCACTGCGGGATGTCGGAGAACATGCCCCAGTAGTGGGTGTAGGTCGCGACGGCGGTGATGTCGGCGATGCCGGTGGTCGCCCAGTTGAGGAAGTACATCCAGCCGGCGGTGTAAGCGCCCTTCTCCCCCATGAACTCGCGGGCGTACGACACGAAGGCGCCGGAGGAGGGCCGGTACAGCACGAGTTCGCCGAGGGCGCGCACGACCAGGAAGGCGAAGAGGCCGCAGACCGCGTAGGCGATGAAGAGGGAGGGCCCGGCGTCGGCGAGGCGGCCGCCGGCGCCGAGGAAGAGGCCGGTGCCGATGGCGCCGCCGATGGCGATCATGTTGACGTGCCGGGACTTCAGGGACTTGCTGTAGCCGGCGTCTCCGGCGTCGACATGGCCGGAACGTTTCTGCACGCCTTCGTGCAGGGACTGCTCGCTCACGCCTCGGGTCCGCCTTCCGTGGGGGTGTCCGTGCGCGCGGGGCGCACGATGTCGGTGAGGGTCGTCTCGACCCGGTCGAGGTGGTGGGCCATGGCCTCCACCGCGTCGTTCTCGGAACCGTCCATCAGCGCCTCGACGATCGCCCGATGCTCGCGGTTGGACTGCTCACGGCGGCCGCCCAGCTCGTTGAGGAAGGCGGACTGGCGGGCCAGCGCGTCCCGGATCTCCTCGATGACCCGGCGGAAGACCGGGTTCTGCGCGGCCTCGGCCACGGCGAGGTGGAACAGCGTGTCCATCGCGACCCAGGCGGTGGTGTCCGTCTCCCGTTCCATCCGGTCCAGCAGGTGGGCCAGGTGGTCGAGGTTCTCCGGGGTGCGGCGCCGGGCCGCGTACCCGGCGACCGGGATCTCGACGTGGCGGCGCACCTCCAGAAGGTCGCTGGCCGAGTAGTCGCCGAAGGTGGGGTCCTCGACGGTGCTGGCGACGACGAAGGTGCCCTTGCCGGTCCTGGAGACGGTCAGGCCCATGGTCTGCAGGGCGCGCAGCGCCTCGCGCAGCACGGGCCGGGAGACCTCCAGGGTGCGGCAGAGTTCCGCCTCGGAGGGGAGCTTGTCGCCGATGGCGTAGTCACCGCGCTCGATGGCGTCGCGCAGATACGCCAGCACCGCTTCCATGGCGCTGACGCGCCGCACGGGCTGTCCGGCTGTCCGGCTGTCTGACAGGTTCACGGTGGCGATCCTGCGGGTCGCGGGAGGCGCCTGTCAAGGGGTCGCAACGAAACGTCCAGAGGGCCGCAAGCCCGCGTTCACGCGCCCGGCCCCCTCGCCGTGGCGACCGGTCAGCCGGTGAGCACACCCGCCCCGAGCAGGCCGAACAGCAGCACGCCCACGACGATCCGGTAGATCACGAAGGCGTTGAAGGAGTGCTTGGCGACGAACTTCAGCAGCCAGGCGATGGAGCCGTAGGCCACCACGAAGGACACGATCGTGCCGACGGCGAGCGGGGCCGCTCCCACGCCGGTGCCCAGGGCGTCCTTGAGTTCGTAGAGGCCGGCGCCGGTCAGGGCGGGGATGCCGAGGAAGAAGGAGAGCCGGGTGGCGGCGACCCGGTCCAGGTCGAGGATCAGCGCCGTGGACATGGTCGCGCCGGAGCGGGAGAAGCCGGGGAAGAGCAGGGCGAGGATCTGGGAGCTGCCGACGAGCATGGCGTCCTTGAAGGAGGTGTCGTCCTCGCCGCGCTTGTGCCGGCCCATCTGGTCCGCCGCCCACATCACCCCGCTGCCGGCGATCAGCGAGCCGGCCACCACCCACAGCGAGGCCAGCGGACCCTCGATGAGCGGCTTGGCGGCGAGTCCGACGGCGACGATCGGGATCGTCGCGCAGATGACCCACCAGGCGAACTTGTAGTCGTGGTGGTAGCGCTCCTCGCGGTCGCGCAGGCCCCTCCCCCACGCGGACACGATCCGCACGATGTCCTTGAAGAAGTACACGAGCACCGCGGCGATCGCGCCGACCTGGATGACGGCCGAGAACCCGACCACGGCACTGTCGCCGACGGGGATGCCCATGAGCCCTTCGACGATCTTCAAATGGCCGGTGGAGGAGACGGGCAGGAACTCGGTCACCCCCTCGACGGCTCCGAGGACGACGGCCTGACCGACGCTGATGACGCTCATGGGATCCAGTTCTGTGCGAGGAGAGACGGGCGCGGAGAGGACCGTCTTACTACACGCGGGCGAGAACGGATCTCACAGACGCGCGAGCGCCACCCCCGCGAACGCCGCCCCGAGACCGGCCGTCATGCTCGCCGTCACATTGAGGACGGCGTAGCCGCGGGCTCCCGTCTCCACCAGCCGCAGCGTCTCGTAGGAGAACGTGGAGTACGTCGTCAGGGCCCCGCACAGACCCGTGCCGAGCAGCAGTTGGACGTGTCCGGCGACGCCGGTGAGCAGGCCGAGGACCAGGCAGCCGGTGACGTTCACCGCGAAGGTGCCCCAGGGGAAGACGGAGTCGTGCCGGGACTGCACCGCACGGTCGGTGAGGTAGCGCAGCGGGGCGCCGACCATCGCGCCCCCGACGACCAGCAGCCAGTTCACAACGACCTCTTACCCTTCGTGTCCGTTTCGCCCGGGGTGTCCTCCCGGCCCATGTACCGGATGACCTCGCAGTCGTCGAGGGTCACCAGTCCCTCGGTGACGAGTTCGTCGAGCTGGGGCAGGAAGGCCCGCACGCGTGGCTCGGTGTCGACGATCACGACGGCGACCGGCAGGTCCTCGCTCAGGGACAGCAGCCGCGAGGTGTGGATCAGCGAGGAGGCGCCGAAGCCCTCGACGCCCCGGAAGACGCTGGCGCCCGCGAGGCCCGCCACGTGGGCCCGGTGGACGATCTCCGAGTAGAGGGGCTTGTGGTGCCAGGTGTCGTTCTCGCCGACGAAGACGGTCAGGCGCAGGGCCCTGCCGGTCAGCCGGGTCATGGCTGCCTCCACTTCAGGACACGGCGGGTCGACCAGGCCGCGAGCCACACCGCCGTGAGCGCCGCCACCGGGGTCGCGGCGAGGTAGGCCAGGCCGGTGCGGAGGTGGCCGCCGTCGGCCAGGTTCTGGATGTCGACGGCGTAGGTCGAGAAGGTCGTGAAACCCCCGAGCACGCCGGTGCCGAAGAACGGGCGGACCAGGCGGTGCGCGGCCCGGATCTCGGTGATGACCACCATGAACACGCCGATCACGGCACAGCCGGCCACGTTGACCCAGAAGATCGTCCAGGGGAAGCCGCCGGTGTGCGAGGGCCACCACAGGGACGCCGCGTAGCGGGCGGCGGCCCCCGCTCCCCCGCCGAGCGCCACCGCCGCGACGACGGGCGCCTGGCCGCGCCAGGCGGGCGGGGGCAGGGCAGCGGGCCGGATGCGGGGGCTTTCCGTCTCGGGGGCCGTCATGGTCCTACGTCTCCTACTCGCCGGGGCCCGGGATCGTGCGGGCGCGTGCCGTCGCAAGTAGGGACCGTTGGCGGCGTCCGTGCCGCGGTTCGGGAACGGCGGGCCCCACCGCCGCGCCGCGAGAGGTGTCGCGGCCGGGGTTCAGGTTAACCCCGGTGGCGAACCGACGTCACTTCGGGCCGGGTGGCTCGCAGACCGCCACGCCCGGCTCCCAGAGGCTGCCCAGCACGAGGTGTCCGCCCGCTTCGCACACGCTGGTGACCATCCGGTACCCGGAGTGGCGGCGGGCGAGGTGGTGAAGGACGCGGCCCTCGTCGTCGAAGGCCAGGACGGCGATCGTGCCGGTGGGACGGAAGGGAGCGCGTACGGCCACGCGGGCGGCGGCCCGGCGGACCCCGGGCGCGCTGCGGTGGAACAGGTCGAGGGCGGGGACGCGGGGCCCGGCCAGCGCGACCCAGACCGGTCCGTCCGGGGTGCCGCGCCAGAGGTTGTCGGGCATGCCCGGGAGGTTCTCGGCGAAGGGTTCGCTCCGGCCTGCGCCAGGGCCGGTGAGCCGGTAGCGGATGAGCCGGCGGGCGCCGGTCTCGGCGACGACGAGGAACGACTCGTCGGCCCCGGCGGCGAGCCCGTTGGCGAACTGGAGGCCGTCCAGCACCACCTCGGGGGTGTCCGCGCCGGGGGCCAGGCGCAGCAGGCGTCCCGTCCCGGTGTGTTCGACGATGTCGCCGATCCAGTGGTCCAGGGGGTGGCGGCGGCTGGAGACGGTGAAGTACACACTGCCGTCGGAGAGGGACACCACGTTGCTGGCGAACCGCAGCGGCTCCCCCGCCACCGTGTCGGCGAGGACGCGGAGCGTGCCGTCGCCGGTGCCGACGCGCAGCAGTCCGCGTTCGGCGTCGCACACCAGCAGGTCGCCGTCCGGGAGGAGTTCGAGTCCGAGCGGCCTGCCGCCGGTCTCGGCGATCACCTCGGTACGGGCCGTCACCGGGTCCCCCAGGCCGTCAAGGCGCAGGATGCGGCCGTCGGCCAGGCCGGTCAGCACGCGGCCGCGCGGGTCGGCGACCACGTCCTCGGGGCCGTGGCCCACCGCGACGTAGTGGCGTGGGACGAGTGCCGTGGGGCGGTCCATCGCGTGTGTCCTTCACCGTCGGGGGAGCTTCCGGGGTACGGGGTCGTACCGGGTCGCCTACCAGCCCTTTTCAAACATCCGGGCGACCTCGGCGATGCGCATCTCGTCGCGGTGGTAGTGCACGCGGCCCGCTGACCGGCTGGTGCGCAGCATGCCGGTGGCGTGAAGCAGCCGGAGGTGGGTGACGGCGACCGGGCGGGGCATCGAGAACCTCTCGGCGACGGCGTCCGCGGTGACGCCGTGCGCGGCGGGGCCGGGTTCCTTCAGCCAGGCCAGGATGCGCAGGCGCGTGTCGTCGGTGGGAGTCCTCAGCATGTCGTGCCCCTGCCTCGCGGCTCTGTCCTCTTACCGCGTCTTCCCACTGTCTCGCAGTCGAAGCCGCCGCGCTCGGGACTCGGCATCCTTGACCGATACCGAACTGCCGTATGCCACAAGTGAGTTCGGAAACGGGTGAGGGCCCGGCCGTGTGCGTGCGGCCGGGCCCCCTTCTGCGTGGGTCAGCGGTGGCGGAACCAGGACATCGACGACAGCGCCCGGTCGTCGTAGCCGAACAGCGCCTGGTTCTCCCAGGCGTTGCCGGAGGACGCGTCGGTCGGATCCCAGCCGTTGCCGTTCACCGCGGTCCAGGTCGCCTCCCAGTAGAAGATGCCGAGGCCACGGCCGTTGGGGACGGCCTCCACGATGCTCGCCACGTCGTTCATCCACCGGGTCTGGCCGGACACGCTCGCCGGGTAGCCGGAGACCAGCTCGGCGCTGGTGTCGATGATGTTCTCGTGGGAGTCCTCGCTGTCCAGGCGGAACGGGTAGGCGGTCTCGGCGACGAAGACCGGCTTGCCGTAGCGGGAGGCCGCGTCGTCGAGGGTGGTCTGGAAGTCGGCCAGCGTGCCGTGCCAGTAGCCGTAGTACGACAGGCCGATCGCGTCGAACTTCACGCCGTTGGAGCGCGCGCTGTCGAACCACCAACGGGTGCCGGCCAGGTCACCGCCCTTGGCGAGGTGCAGGGCGACGGTCGTGCCGGCGCTGACCGCCTTGACCGCGTCGTAGCCGGAGTTGAGCAGACCGGCCAGCTGCGGCCAGTTGGAGGTCGATCCCTCGTTCCACAGCATGCCGCCGTTGATCTCATTGCCGACCTGGACCATGTCGGCGGTGGTGCCCTGCGCCTTCAAGGCGTTCAACACGTCGTACGTGTGGTTGTACACGTCGGTCTTGAGTTGACTGTACGAGTGTCCGGCCCAGGCGGCGGGCTTGTCCTGGCGGCCCGGGTCGGCCCAGAAGTCCGAGTAGTGGAAGTCGACGAGCAGCTTCATGCCCTGCGCCTTGACGCGCTTGGCCGTGGCGAGGACGTGCGCCTTGTTGTTGTAGCCGTCGGCCGGGTTCACCCAGACCTTGAGGCGCGCGTAGTTCATGCCGGACGACTTGAGGATCGTCAGCGGGTCTCCGGCCGTGCCGGAGCTGTTCCGGTAGGCGCCGCCCTTGGCCTCGCTCTTGGGCAGTGACGAGATGTCGGCACCCTTGATCGACGTACTGGACGTGCCCGGCGTGAAGGTCAGGTCGTCGACATTGATCCAGTTACCGGCGTTCGCGTCACTGTTGACGCTGATCGTGCACTGGTTGCCGGTCACATTGACCGGCACGACGATCCGGATCCACCCACTGGCCGAGACCGGCAGGTCGGTGCGCTGCTCGGCGCCGCCGCAGTTCTTCAGCGCTATGTACGCGGACTTCTGCCCGCCGCCGGAGCGCACCCAGGCGGTGAGCTTGTAGGCACCGTTGGTGAGTCCGGACAGGTACTGGTACGTCTCCACCTTGTAGGCGGTGGAGGACCAGTGGCTGAGGCGGTAGCTGCCACCGTGACCGCCGGACTCGGTGAACGAGGCACCGGTGTCGCCGTACTCGGACCAGCCGGCCGGCGTGGCCGCGCCCGCGCCGTCGGTCTCGAAGCCGCCGTTGGTGAGCGTGCTCGCGGCGTTGGCGGGCAGGGCGGTGAGGGCGAGCCCCGCCGCGAGCGGGAGCAGCAGGGTTCTGAGCGTGCGTCTGGGATGGAACATCGTCGTCCGTCGTCCCTTCGACGTGGGGGTTGGGGGTGCCCCTCGCCCGAGTGGGGCGAGAGAGCCCTCCGCCCGCGGTTCCTGCGGCTCGCACGGGCGGAGGGGAGTCGGTTCAGCCGTCGAGCCGGACGACCCGGACGGCTCCGGCCGGGACCGCCAGGCGGCCCGCGGCGCGTTCACCGGTCAGCAGTTCGGTGCCGTCGGCCTCCAGCGGCACCTTGGCGTCCGAGCCGGTGTGGTTGACGGCGAACAGGTAGGTGCCCGACTCGCCGGTGCGGCGTACCACTTCGACGTCCCGGGGCAGATCGGCGCGCGGGGCGAGGCGGGCGTCCTCGACCGCCCAGCCGAGCAGGGCGTCGAGTCCGTCGGCTCCGAGCCGGGTGGAGACGTACCAGGCGGTGCCCTCACCGAGGCGGTGCCGGGTGACGGCGGGCCGCCCGGCGGTGAGGCCGTCGGCGTACGTCAGGACGGTCTCGGCGCCGCGCGGCACCACGAACTCCGTCCACACGTCGGCGCCCAGCTCGGATCCGTCGGGGCCGGTGACGCTCACCCGCTCGCCGGGCAGCAGCGGTGAGAACTCCTCGACGGTGAGGCCGAGGACGTCCCGCAGCGGGCCCGGGTAGGCGCCCTCGTGGACGGCGTCGTGCTCGTCGACGATGCCGGAGAAGTACGAGACGACCAGTGTGCCGCCGTTCTCGACGTAGGCCGTGAGGTTGCTCCCGGCCGCCTCCGTCATCAGGTACAGGGCCGGTACGACGACAAGGGGATACCTCGACAAGTCGGCTTCCGGGTGGGCGAAGTCGACGGTGAGGTGGCGGTCGTAGAGGGCCTCGTAGAAGGAGTCGGCGCGTTCGCGGGCGTCGTGGTCGACGCTGGGGCGCCAGTCGAGGTTCTGCGCCCACCAGGAGTGCCAGTCCCACAGCACGGCCACGTCGGCCTCGGTGCGGGTGCCGCGGATCTCGCTCAACGCGCCGACTGCGGAGCCGAGTTCGACGACCTCGCGCCACACGCGGGTGTCGGTGCCGCCGTGCGGGACCATCGCCGAGTGGAACTTCTCGGCGCCTCGCCGGGACTGGCGCCACTGGAAGAACATGGCTCCGTCGGAGCCGCGCGCCACGTGGGTGAGGGAGTTGCGGGCCATCTGGCCGGGGGCCTTGGCGGGGTTCCGGGGCTGCCAGTTGACGCCCGAGGTGGAGTGTTCGAGCAGCAGCCAGGGGGCGCCGCCCGCGACGGAGCGGGTGAGGTCGGCGGCCATGGCCAGGTTGACGTGGGTGCGGCGGCCGTCGGTGATCAGGTAGTGGTCGTTGGTGACGATGTCGACCTCGCGGCCCCAGGCCCAGTAGTCGACGGAGTCGCACTGGCTCAGCGCCGTCATGAAGTTGGTGGTGACCGGGACACCCGGGGACAGGCGGTGCAGGATGTCCCGCTCCGTCACGAAGTTCTCGCGCATGGTGGCGTCGGCGAACCGCTTGTAGTCCAGCGCCTGGCTCGGGTTGACGGCCGCGGGGGTGAGCCGGGGTGGATTGATCTGGTCGAGGTCGGTGTAGCGCTGGCCCCAGAAGGCCGTGCCCCAGGCCTCGTTGACCGCGTCGACCGTGCCGTACGTCGTCGCCAGCCAGCGGCGGAAGTGCGCGGCGCACGAGTCGCAGTAGCAGGCCGAGACGGGGACGCCGTACTCGTTGTGCACGTGCCACATCGCCAGGGCCGGGTGGTCGCCGTAGCGTTCGGCGAGCTTCGTGGTGATGGCGGCGGCGGCCGCGCGGTAGTCCGCGTTGCTGTGGCAGATCGCGGCGCGGGAGCCGAACTCGTAGCGCATGCCCTCGGCGGTCACGGGCAGGGCGTCGGGGTGGGCCCGGTAGAACCAGGCGGGCGGTACGACGGTGGGGGTGCCGAGGTCGACGCGGATGCCGTGCTCGTGCAGCAGGTCCAGGAGCCGGTCGAGCCAGCCGAAGTCGTGGCGGCCGGGTGAGGGCTCCAGCAGTGCCCAGGAGAAGATCCCGACGCTCACCATGGTGACGCCGGCCTCGCGCATCAGCCGGACGTCCTCCTGCCAGACGCTCTCCGGCCACTGCTCGGGGTTGTAGTCCCCACCGAAGGCGAGCCTGGTGAGGCCCCTGGGGGTGGTCTCCGGCATGGATGGTCTCCCGGTCGGTCGATCAAATGGGAACGTGCACACACAGCGGCGCGGTGCGGAGCCCAACATAACCGCACAGCAACAACCATTGACAAGTGTCCGGGATGTTTCTCTACTGTGAACGCTCACAGAAGCATGGCAGGTTCTCGCAGCAGGCGAGGACCCCAGGTCAGGGGAGAGATCCATGCCGTACACGAAGCGCCGCCGCCTCGTGACATCCGCCGTCGCCCTCGCGCTCGGCACCACCGCCCTCGCCGCCTGTGGCTCGGAATCCGGGGACAGCGAGACCGAGTCGGGGCCGGTCTCGCTGACGTACTGGACCTGGACGCCCGGCATGGACAAGGTCGTGGACCTGTGGAACCAGGGCCCGGGCAAGAAGGACCAGATCACCGTCACGGTGAAGAAGCAGGCGTCCGGCGACACCCTCGTCACCAAGATCCTCACCGCACACAAGGCGGGCAAGGCGCCCGACCTGGTGCAGGCGGAGTACCAGGCGCTGCCCACGCTGGTCAGCAACGACGCCCTGGCGGACATATCGAAGAACGTGGGCGACGCGAAGGACAGGTTCGCCGACGGTGTCTGGCAGCAGACGACGCTGGGCACCGACGCCGTCTACGCGGTCCCGCAGGACATCGGGCCGATGATGTTCTACTACCGCGAGGACCTGTTCAAGGAGTACGGCCTGACGGTGCCGACGACCTGGGACGAGTTCGCGAAGACCGCCCGCAAGCTGAAGCAGGCCGCCCCCGACAAGGACCTCACCACCTTCTCGGCCAACGACTCCGGCCTCTTCGCGGGCCTCGCCCAGCAGGCGGGCGCCAAGTGGTGGACGACCTCCGGTGACCAGTGGAAGGTCGCCATCGACGACGCGGCGACGCAGAAGGTCGCGAAGTTCTGGGGCGGCCTGGTCAAGGAGGGCGCCATCGACAACCAGCCGATGTACACCCCGGCCTGGAACAAGGCCCTCAACACCGGCAAGCAGATCGCCTGGGTCAGCGCCGTGTGGGCGCCGGGCACGCTCACCACGGCCGCCCCCGCCACCAAGGGCAAGTGGGCCATGGCCTCGCTCCCCCAGTGGTCGGCGAACGAGAACAGCACGGGCAGCTGGGGCGGCTCCTCAACCGCCGTCACCACGGACTCCAAGCACCAGGAGGCCGCCGCCAAGTTCGCCACCTGGCTGAACACCGACGGCGACGCCCTCAACGCCCTGGCCAAGGAGAGCGGCATCTACCCGGCCGCCAAGAACGCCCAGACCAGCGGCGCCTTCCTCAAGCCGCCGGCCTACTTCTCCAACCAGGCCGACTTCTACAGCAAGGCCGCCGACATCGCGGAGACCACGGCGCCGGCCGCCTGGGGCCCCAACGTGAACGTCGCCTACACCACCTTCAAGGACGCCTTCGGCGCCGCCGCGAAGAACAAGTCGGACTTCGGCGCCGCGCTGAAGGAGATGCAGGACGACACCGTCGCCGACATGAAGAAGCAGGGCTTCGAGGTCGCGGAGTGAACAGCACGGCACGTCGGCAGTCGTACGGGGTCAAGGGGGCCCCGTACGCCTTCCTTGTCCCCGCGACGATCCTGTTCGCACTGTTCTTCGCACTGCCGATCGGCTACGCGGTCTGGCTCAGCCTGCGCAAGGTGAAAGTCTCCGGCCTCGGTCTCGGCTCCGGCGCCCGCAAGGAGGTCTGGGCCGGTCTGGAGAACTACACCGCCGCCCTCACCGACAGCGAACTGGTGAACGGGGCGCTGCGCGTGCTGGGCTACGGCTGCATCGTCGTCCCCGTCATGCTCGGCCTCGCCCTGCTGTTCGCGCTGATGCTGGACTCCGAGAAGGTGCGGCTGGCCCCCTTCACCCGGCTCGCGATCTTCCTGCCGTACGCCATCCCCGGTGTGGTGGCGGCGCTGCTGTGGGGCTTCCTTTACCTGCCGGACGTCAGCCCCTTCTACTTCGTGCTCGACAAGCTGGGCCTGCCGCAGCCGGGCCTGCTGGACGGCGGGCCGCTGTACCTGGCGCTGTCGAACATCGCGGTCTGGGGCGGCACCGGCTTCAACATGATCGTCATCTACACCTCGCTCCAGGCGATCCCGGCGGAGGTGTACGAGGCGGCGAAGCTGGACGGCGCCACCCCGGTGCAGATCGCGCTGCGGATCAAGATCCCGATGGTGGCTCCCTCGCTGGTGCTGACCTTCTTCTTCTCGATCATCGCGACGCTCCAGGTGTTCAGCGAACCGACCACCCTCAAGCCGCTCACCAACTCGGTGTCCACGACGTGGAGTCCGCTGATGAACGTGCACCGGGACGCGTTCGGCGAGGGTGACATCTACGGCGCCGCGGCGCAGGCCGTGATCATCGCGGTCGTCACGCTCCTGTTGTCCTTCGGCTTCCTGCGGGCCGCGAACCGTCGTCAGAAGCAGGAGGCAGCCCGATGAGCTCCCTTGCCGTTTCCCAGGCCGAGCCGGTGGCGGGCACCGCGCCCGGCACCACCCAGGGCCGCCCGCCGCTGCGCCGCCGGATCGCCCTGATCCCGACGGTCACGCTGTTCCTGGGGGCGGTCTACTGCCTGCTGCCGGTGGCCTGGGTGGTCATCGCGGCCACGAAGTCCGGCAGTGAGCTGTTCTCCACGTTCACCTTCCTCCCGGGCACGGGCTTCGCCGACAACTTCCGGGATCTCAGCGCCTACCGCGACGGCGTCTACTGGTCGTGGATGGGCAACTCCGCCCTGTACGCCGGGCTCGGGGCCCTGCTGTCGACCTGCGTGTCGGCGTTCAGCGGCTTCGCGCTGGCGACCTACCGCTTCCGGGGCCGCGAGACGATTTTCAACGTGCTGCTCGCGGGTGTGCTGATGCCGCCGGTGATCCTGGCCATCCCGCAGTACCTGCTGCTGGCGAAGGCCGACCTCACGGACTCCTACTTGTCCGTGCTGCTGCCGCAGATCCTGTCGCCGTACGGCGTCTACCTCGCCCGGATCTACGCCGCCGCCGCGGTGCCGGCCGACGTGGTCGAGGCCGGCCGGATGGACGGGGCGAGCGAGTGGCGGATCTTCACGCGGATCGCGCTGCCGATGATGATCCCGGGCATGGTGACGGTGTTCCTGTTCCAGTTCGTGGCGATCTGGAACAACTTCCTGCTGCCGTACATCATGATCAGTGACGACGAGAAGTTCCCGATCACCCTCGGCCTGTTCACCTTGCTGGAGCAGGGCGCCAACACCCCGGCGCTGTACACCCTGGTGATCACCGGCGCGTTCCTGGCGGTGCTCCCGCTGGTCGCTCTCTTCCTGGTCATCCAGCGCTTCTGGAGTCTGGATCTGCTCTCCGGAGCCGTAAAGTCATGACCATGAACGCTGCGGGGGGCAGGCGCAGGCCGCCCACGATCCACGACGTGGCGCGCGAGGCGGGGGTCTCGCGCGGCACGGTCTCGCGTGTACTCAACGGCGGCCACTACGTCAGCCCGGCCGCCCAGGAAGCGGTCAACGCGGCCATCCGCAGGACGGGTTACGTCGTCAACCGGCACGCCCGCTCCCTGATCACCGGGCGGTCCGACTCGATCGGCTTCCTGTTGACCGAACCGCAGGAAAAACTGTTCGAGGACCCCAACTTCAACGTCCTGCTGCGCTGCTGCACCCAGGCGCTGGCCGCGCACGACATCCCCCTGCTGCTGATGCTGGCCGGCACGCAGGACGAGCGGCGGCGGATCATGCGGTACATCACCGCGGGCCACGTCGACGGCGTGCTGCTCGTCTCCAGCCACTCCGCCGACCCGGTCGCCGAGCAACTGCACGGAGCGGGGGTCCCCCTCGTGCAGTGCGGCAAGCCCATGGGGCGCGGTACCAAGGTGAGCTACGTGGCGGCGGACGACCGGGACGGCGCCCGCGACATGATGCGCCACCTGCTGTCGCTGGGCCGCCGCCGCATCGGCATGGTGAACGGCCCGGTGGACACCCCGGGCGGTGTCGATCGCCTCGCCGGCTACAAGGAGGTGCTCACGGAAGCGGGCCTGGAGATCGACGAGCGGCTCATCGTCTCCG
Organism: Streptomyces sp. NPDC006235; assembly: GCF_040613735.1. Classification (NCBI taxonomy): domain Bacteria; kingdom Bacillati; phylum Actinomycetota; class Actinomycetes; order Kitasatosporales; family Streptomycetaceae; genus Streptomyces; species Streptomyces sp. NPDC006235. The sequence continues at coordinate 11,992 of NZ_JBEXSR010000024.1, read as the reverse complement.
GCGACTGGGGCCGGGCCAGCGGCGAGGCGGGCGCCGAGCGGCTGCTGGCGCAGGCCCCGGACCTGGACGCGGTCTTCGTCGCCTCGGACCTCATGGCGCAGGGCGTGCTGGCGGCCCTCCAGCGGGCGGGGCGGCGCGTGCCGCAGGACGTCGCGGTCGGCGGCTTCGACGACTCCCCGGCCGCCGTGGCCTCCAGCCCCGAGCTCACGACCATCCGGCAGCCGTGGGACCGGATCAGCGCCGAGATGGTGCGGGTGCTGCTCGCGCAGATCGGGGGCGAGGATCCGGCGGCGGTGATCCTGCCGACGGAGCTGGTCAAACGGGAGTCGACCTAGGATCGGTGCCCGGAGAGGCATGCATTGCATGCACGGACATTGAATGCCACCTCGGTGTTACCGTTCACATATGGCGTCGAAAACGGCTGGTGCGCGGCTCGAGGAACGGTGGCGGGACATCCTGTCGGCGCACGCGCGCACGATGTGCGAGATCGACCGGGTGCTGCATCCACACGGCCTCGGCGCGTCCGACTTCGAGGTCCTGGACATCCTCGCCACGGCGGCGCCCGGGGAGGGCGAGCAGTGCCGGGTGCAGAACCTGGTCGGGCGGGTCCATCTCAGCCAGAGCGCGCTGTCCCGGCTCATCGCCCGACTGGAGAAGGACGGGCTGGTGACGCGTTCGGTGTGCGTGGAGGACCGGCGCGGCGTGTGGGTGGCCCTGACCTCCAAGGGCCGTGACCTGCACGCGGAGGTACTGCCGCTGCAGCGGGCCGCGCTGGCCCGGACACTGGGCGAGTAGACCACCCGGCCCGGGCCGGCGTACTCGGCCCTACGGGCGTGCCAGCAGGGTGCGTACTCCCTCCGAGGTGAGGGTCAGGCGGTGCTCCGAGCTGCCGTCTATGGTGAGCGACAGGTCGTCGGCCGGCCACTGGGCGGCCAGGGCGCCGAGCGGCACCAGGCGGTAGCGGGAGACGAACGGCAGCAGCCCGGCCATCTCCACCTCGGAGGTGAACACGGGCACCACCGGCTCCCCGCCGGGCTGCTCCAGCACCGGCAGCGCCACCGCCGAGGGGTTGGCGGCGTCGGCGTCGTTCGCGTCGTCGGGCACGGGGATGAGCACGTCGCTGTTGGCGAGCGCGTCCAGAGCCGCCGCGTCCTCGGTGTTCTCGGTGAGGACGTCCAGAGCCCGCTGGGCGGGCGTGGGCGTGGGGTCGTTTGCGGGTGTCTCCATGGCAGATTCCCTGGTAGCGGCGGTCGTGCGGCCCGCCCGGGGCATGATCCGCCCCGGACGCGGTGCTGCTCGCGTACCCGATCGGGCCCGGAGCAATCCTGCTTGATCTTTGAGGTTCGGGGGATGGGGGGGACGGGATTCAGGAGAGGGCAGAGGAACCCGTCTGCCACCCGCGATCAACCCTGCCGATCCAGGCGGTTCCGATCGACTGCCGCCCGGATCTGGCTCAGCCACTCCCCGGCCAGTCTGCGCCCGTCGGGGAGCTGGTCGTCTCGGTCCCAGCGCCATGTTGTGATCATCGCCAGCACGAGGATCCGGCACTCGCGCAGCAATTCCTGGTCGACGCCCGGACAGTGCTCGCCGACTTCTTCGGGCGCATGGGCGAGGTCGAATTCGACGGGCCCGCGGCAGCACGTCTCGAGGTCGATGAACAGCGGCCCGTTCCTCGTGGTGAGGAGGTTGCCCGGGTGCGGCTCGCCGTGCAGCAGCTGCTCGGCGGCGCCGCGCTCGCCGATCGCCCGTCTGAGGGTCCGTAACGTGCCCCCGAGCAGCTCCCGGTCCGCGTCGGCGAGCGCCGGCGTGCGGTCGTGGTTCGCCACGAGTTGTTGAGCCTGCTCGACTCGGTCCGTGAAGTGCGGAGCAGGGAAAGCGAGTTCGCGCATGCCGGTATGCAGCAGCTTGAGCGCGGTGGCGTAGTCGGCCGGTGAGATCTCCCGTGGGGTCACGGGTTCGTAGTAGGTCCAGAGCGTGATCTCGTAGCCGTCACGCTCATGGACGCGTGGCTCCACTCGACGCTCGAGAGCAGCCACAGGGCATCCGGCCTCGGCGAGCCGCTGGGCGAGGTCGACTTCGAACTGTGCGACCTGATGCGCCGCAGGTGCCACCCGGGCCAGCACATCGCACGGCAGCAGACGCAGAGTGAGCTTGTTCGAGTCATGAAGAACGCGCGCGTCGTCGGCTTTCAGGCCGAGTGAAGAGGCGGTCGAAAGCGCCGCAGCCACCGCCCGGCGGGCCTCAGACCTCTTCATCGTCGCCTGGCCCCTCTCCCTTGAGCACTAGATGCGCGGGCCGGTGTGCAGAACGGCGAAGACCCCGCGGGCCGGCGTGCCGTCCGGGAGCTCCCAGGCACCGGTGACCTGGCCGGTCGCTCCCGTGGCGGGGGGAAGCGGGCCTTCGGGGGCCGGGCGCAGGATGCGGTGCAGGTGGAGGGTCGTGCCGTGCGGGGCGGTCAGCCGGGTGCCGTCCTGGTCGTCGGTGGCGGTGAAGTCCGCGGGGAGGGGGCCTTCGCCGGTGTGGGAGGCGGCGACCTCCCGGTCGGGTTCGTTGCTGACGCTCTGGGCCTGGGCCTGCGCCCGGCCCTCGATCAAGGCGGCCAACTGGGCGACCAGCACGGGGTCGTGGCAACCGTCGTAGGCCCAGCGCCGCCCGAGCACGCCGTGCTCCATGGTGCCCACGAGGGCGCGCTCCGCCCCGTCGAGCGCGGCACCGCGATAGGTGAGCGGCACCTGGTAGGTGACGGGCTGTGGGCCCGAGGTGTCGGTGACGACCATGAACTCGATCCCGACCTCGCCCTCCGGGTCGTCCAGCCGGAACCCGCCGGCCTTGGCCAGCTGCGGTCCGGCACCACCACCGCGGTACCACGGACGGGACGGCAGCCAGGAGGTGAGCAGTTCCAGCTTGGTCGGTGCGACCGTGGTGCGGTGGATGACGGCCATGCCGAGGGTTTCCTTCCGTCCGTTGTGCCGGTCCGAGGGCGCGGGTGGCCCACGCGCGCATTAGATCAGCCGCCGCACCGGGTTGACCACGCGATTACCGGTGGGGGCGAAGCAGCCCGGAGGTCGCGCGGGCTTCTCATTCGTGCCGTCAAGGGGTGTCGGCGAGCCGGATGTTACCGGTAACATCACCCTCGCCCGTTCCTCCGCCCGTCCTCGCCTCGAGCCGTACGCGCCATGTCCTCCGCCCGCCGCACCCGGCCGGCCGTCCCCCGGAGTCCGCGTGACCGACCCGCCCACCGCGCAGCGCGCGGTCAGCCTCTCCCCCGACGCGCCGGCCCCGGTCTTCAGCCGGTCCGCCACGGTCGCCTCCTGTGTGGGCTTCGTGCTCATGGGTGCGTTGCAGGCCCTGTACGGGCCCGCGATCCCCGGCTTCCGCGCGGAGTTCGAGCTCTCGCCGTCCGCTGCCGGGCTGGGGCTCAGTGCCCACTTCGTCGGTGGCGTGGCCGGTGTGCTGCTGTTCGACCGGCTCTACGGGCGAGTCGGCAACCGGCACCTCCTCGGCAGCTCCTACCTGCTGATGGCGGTCGGCGCGGCGGGTGTCGCGCTGGCGCCCGGCTGGCCCGTCGCCCTGGCGGCGGCCCTGCTCGCCGGGCTCGGTTTCGGCGGCATCGACTACGGGCTCAACCAGCTGTTCGCCGTGGGCTTCGGCCACCGTTCGGCCGCGATGCTGAACATCCTCCACGCCCACTTCGGCATCGGCGCCATCCTCAGCCCCGCCCTGATCGGCATGGTCGGCTCCGAGCACTACCCGGCCGTCTTCCTCGGCTTCGCCCTCGCCAACCTGCCGTTGCTGCTGTGTCTGAGGGGCGTACGGAACGAGGCGCCCGTCCCGGCCACTGACGAGGCGAGCCGTGGCGGGGTCCTCCGGCGGAGCCTCGCCTCGGTGCTCGGCGTCTTCGTCGCGCTCTACGTCCTGCACGTGGGCATCGAGGCCGGTGTCGGCGGCTGGGAACCCACGCATCTGGAGACCGTCGGCTACGGCGCGGGCGTGGCCGCCACCGCAACCTCCGTGTACTGGCTGATGATGACCGTCGGCCGCTTCCTGGTCGCGCCGCTCGCGCTGCGCTTCTCCGCCCAGGCGATCATCACCGTGTCCTGCGCGGGCATGACGGTGTGTCTGCTGGCCGCGTCCGTGCCGGCGCTGGCGCCGTACGCGTACGCCGGTGTGGGTCTGTTCATCGCGCCGATCTTCCCCACCGGGCTGCCCTGGCTGAACCGGGCCGCCCCGCGGGCCCGCAGAGCCGGTGCCCTCGTCATCGCCGCGTCCATGGTCGGCGGTGTGGTGGCGGGTCCGGCACTGGGCAAGGCCATCGAGTGGTCGGACGTCCGCGCGGTGCCCCTGCTGCTGTGCGGTGTCTCGGCGCTGTGCCTGGCGGCGACGCTCTGGCTGATCCGCGTCACCCGCTCCCACTGAAACGTCCACCGCCGTCCATCGACCTCCATCGACCTCCACGACGTCCATTGACTTCCGCCCGCATCCCGAAGGGAAGCCTGCTCATGCCCGCCCTGACGACGACGTCCGACGGATTCCTGCTGCACGGCGAGCCGTTCCGGATCATCTCCGGTGCGCTGCACTACTTCCGTGTCCACCCCGGCCTGTGGTCCGACCGGCTGCGCAAGGCGCGGCTGATGGGCCTCAACACGGTGGAGACATACATCCCCTGGAACCACCACCAGCCCGACCCGGAGGGCCCTCTCGTCCTCGACGGCCTCCTCGACCTGCCCCGGTTCCTCCAACTCGCCCGGGACGAGGGGCTGCACGTGCTGCTGCGTCCCGGTCCGTTCATCTGTGCCGAGTGGGACGGCGGCGGCCTGCCCGACTGGCTGACCTCGGACCCGGACATCCGGCTGCGGTCCAGCGATCCGCGTTTCACCGGGGCCGTCGACCGCTACCTGGACCTGCTGCTGCCCGCGCTCCGGCCGCACCTGGCCGCGGCGGGCGGTCCCGTCATCGCCGTGCAGGTGGAGAACGAGTACGGGGCCTACGGCGACGACAGCGCGTATCTGAAGCACCTGGCCGACGCGTTCCGCTCGCGGGGCGTCGAGGAGCTGCTGTTCACCTGCGACCAGGGCGACCCCGAGCACCTGGCCGCCGGGAGCCTGCCCGGCGTGCTCACCGCCGGCACCTTCGGCAGCCGGGTCGAGCAGAACCTCGGGCGGCTGCGCGAGCACCGACCCGAGGGCCCGCTGTTCTGCGCGGAGTTCTGGATCGGCTGGTTCGACCACTGGGGCGGCCCGCACCACGTACGGGACGCGGCCGACGCCGCCGCCGATCTGGACCGGCTGCTGTCCGCCGGGGCGTCCGTCAACCTCTACATGTTCCACGGCGGCACCAACTTCGGCTTCACCAACGGCGCCAACCACAAGCACGCCTACGAGCCCACCGTCACGTCGTACGACTACGACGCCGCGCTCACCGAGTGCGGTGACCCGGGCCCGAAGTACCACGCCTTCCGGGAGGTCATCGCCCGCCATACCGGCGTCCCCGACGAGCCCGTCCTGGTGCCCGGCCCCAAGCTGCCGCCGACCGGTGTCGAGTGGGACGGACGGGCACCCCTGCTGCCCCTCGCCGACACGCTCGCCGCTCCCGTCCGCACCGACGACCCGGTGACCATGGGCGAGCTCGGGCAGCACGCCGGCTACGCGCTCTACCGCACCGTCCTGCGCGCCTCCGGTGACGGCCTGCTGCACTTCGCCGGTGGGGTCGGCGACCGTGCCCAGGTCTTCGTCGACGGCGCACCCGTCGGTGTCCTGGAGCGCGAACGCCACGACGAGACGCTGCCGGTGCGTGTCCACCCGGGAGCCAGGCTGGAGGTGCTCGTCGAGAACATGGGCGGCGTCAACTACGGGCCCCGCATCGGCGCCCCGAAGGGCCTGCTCGGGCCCGTCTCCTTCAACGGCACGGCCCTGCGCGGCTGGGACTGCCACGCGCTGCCTCTGGACGACCTTGAGGCCGTGCCGTTCGCCCCGGACGACGGGACGGCGGTCACCGTCCCGGCCTTCCACCGCGGCACGTTCGAGGTGGACACGCCCGCCGACGCCTTCCTCGCCCTGCCCGGCTGGACGAAGGGGCAGGCCTGGGTCAACGGCTTCCACCTGGGCCGCTACTGGAACCGCGGCCCGCAGCGCACGCTGTACGTCCCCGCGCCGGTGCTGCGGCCGGGCGGCAACGAGCTGGTCCTGCTGGAACTGCACGGCACCACCGCCACCCACGCGCAGTTGACCGACACGCCTGACCTCGGCCCGGAGAACACCTGGTGACCCCGCACCGGCTGCGCGTGCCCGCGCCCTCCGCTCCCCCGCCGACCGGCCACCTGCCCTTCACGGACGCACCCGGCGTGCCCGACCCGATCGAGGTCACCGGCCGCTGGCTCACCCGTGGCGGCCGCCCCTGGTTCCCGGTCTCCGGCGAGTTCCACTACTCCCGCTACCCGGCCCGGGAGTGGGAGGAGGAGCTGCTGAAGATGAAGGCGGGCGGGGTGACCGCCGTCGCCTCGTACGTCATCTGGATCCACCACGAGGAGATCGAGGGGCGGATCCGCTTCGACGGCGACCGCGACCTGCGTCGCTTCGCCGAGCTGTGCGCCCGCCACGGCCTGGACTTCATCCCGCGCATCGGCCCCTGGTCCCACGCCGAGGTGCGCAACGGCGGCCTGCCCGACTGGCTGCTCGCCAGCGTCCGGGCGCCGCGCACCGACGATCCTGCCTATCTGGAGCCCGTACGCACCTGGTTCGCGGCCCTCGCGGAGCAACTGCGCGGCCTCGACCGGGCGCACGGCGGCCCGATCGTCGCGATCCAGATCGAGAACGAGCTCTACGACCAGCCCGGCCATCTGCGCACCCTGAAGCGCCTGGCCGAGGAGGCCGGACTGAGCGCGCCGCTGTGGACGTCGACCGCGTGGGGCGGGGTCCAGCTGCCGGGCGACGAACTGCTCCCGCTGTACGGAGGCTATCCGGAGGCCTTCTGGACGGAGGCGGACGGCGGCTGGCCCGACACCTGCCGCAAGCACTTCTTCTTCACCCACGAGCGCGACGACGAGGGCATCGGCGCCGATCTGCGACCCACGACCGTACGCGGCGCCGACCCGGTACCGGCGGACCGATTCCCCTGGGCCACCTGCGAGTTGGGCGGCGGCATGGCGGTGGCCTACCACCGGCGGCCCCGGGTGGAGGCCGCCGACGTGGCCGCGCTGGGGCTCACCAAGATCGGCTGCGGTTCGGTGTGGCAGGGCTACTACATGTTCCACGGCGGCACGAACCCGCCCGGCGAGCTGACAACCCTTCAGGAGTCGCACGCCACCGGCTACCCCAACGACCTGCCGGTCCTGACCTACGACTTCCAGGCCCCGCTCGGGGAGTACGGCCAGGTGCGTTCCTCGTACCACGAACTGCGACTTCAGCACCTGCTGCTGGCCGACTTCGGGCACCGGATCGCGCCCATGGAGTCCGTGCTGCCCGAGCGGCTGCCGACCGGGCAGCACGACCGGGAGACGCTGCGCTGGGCCGTCCGTACCGACGGCACGTCGGGCTTCCTGTTCGTGACCGACCACCAGCCCCACGAGCCGCTGCCCGACCACCCGGACACAGCCTTCACGGTCGCCTTCCCGGACGCACCGCCGCTGACCCTGCCGAGCACTCCCGTCGCCGTGCCCTCCGGCTCCTGCTTCTGCTGGCCCCTGCGGCTGGACGTGGCCGGGCTGCGGCTGGACTGGGCGACCGCGCAGCCGGTGTGCACCGTCGAAGCGGGCGGCCGTACGGTCCTGGTGCTGGCCGCGACCGACGGCATCGCGCCCGAACTGGCCCTGGACGCGGACACGGTGGCGTCCGTCGCGACACCGACCGGGGAGGTCACGCCGGTCGGCGGCCGGATCCTGGTCAGCGGAGTGCGGCCCGGTACCGACGCCCTGGTCGAGGTGGACGCCGCCGACGGTTCACGCGTCGGGCTGCTGGTCCTGGACGCGGCGACGGCCCGTACCGTCTACCGGGGTGAGGCCTGGGGAGCCGAGCGGCTGGTGCTGTGCGGGGACGGCGTCGTCTTCGACGGTGACGAGGTACGGCTGCACAGCCCGGCCGCCGAGCCGTCGTTCGCCGTGCTGCCCTCGCCTGATTCCGCCCCGGTGGTGGCGGGGACACGGATGCGGGAGGCGGCGGACGGTGTGTTCACCCGCTACACGATCGAGGCCGCGCCCCTCCCGGACAGTGCCGTGCCCGTCACCCTGGTCAGGCCCGCCGGTCCGGCGCCCGAGCCGGTGACCGGCGTGCAGGGGCGGGCGAGCGTGCCGGCGGACAAGTACGTGGAGACGGTGGCCGCCGAGTACCGCGTCGACGTACCGGAGGAACTGCTTCGGGCGCCCGCCGGTGTCCTGCTGCGGCTGCGCTGGACGGGTGATCTGGCCCGGGCCTACGTGGGGGACGTCCTGGTCGCCGACCAGTTCTACTCGGGCCGGGTCTGGGACATCGGCCTGGACCGGCTGCCGGTCGAGGCGCTGAGGACGGAGGGCCTGCGGCTGATGGTGCTGCCCTTGGCGGCGGACGCCCGGGTTCATGTGCCGGGACAGGTGGGCGAAGCGTGGCGAGCGGCGGGTGTGCGGCACGCCGAGTGGGTGGTCACGCGCGCGTGGGCGGTGCGGGCCGGCTGAGAAACCCCACGGCCCCGCCCGGCCTATGCTGTGCTCCTGCCGGGCGGGGTCAGGACCGCCGTAACCGACGTCGAGGAATCACCCGTCATGACACCGAGCGCCACCGACAGCCCTGTCCCCAAGGGCCGCAGCAGGCGCAACTTCGCGGGGGCGCGGCCGGTGATGGCCGACGTGGCCCGGCTGGCCGGCGTCTCCAAGCAGACCGTCTCCCGGGTGCTCAACGACCATCCGGCCGTCCGCCCCGAGACGCGCGAGGCGGTCCTGGACGCCATGCGCACCCTCGGCTACCGGCCGAGCCGCAGCGCGCGGTCGCTGGCCAGCGGCCGGACCCGGATGCTCGGGGTCATCTCCTTCGACGCCGCCCGGTACGGGCCCGCGTCCATCCTGACCGCCATCAACACGGCGGCCCAGGAGGCCGGTTACCTGGTGAGCTCCATCGCGCTCGACACGGCCGACCACGACACCGTCGTGGAGGCCGTGAACCGGCTCTCGGCCGAGGGCGCGGACGGCGTGATCGCGATCGCCCCGCAGCAGTGGGTGGGCCAGGCCCTGGCGGAGACCGACCTCGGGACTCCCCTGGTGGTGCTGGAGAGCGCCCTCGACGACAGTACGCCCCTGGTCACCGGCGACTCCCGCACCGGGGCCCGCAAGGCCACCGAGCACCTCCTCGCCCTCGGGCACGCCACGGTCTGGCACATCGCGGGCCCCGCCGGCTGGACCTCCGCCGACCACCGCCTGGCGAGCTGGCAGGAGACGCTCCAAGCGGCCGGTGCGGACATCCCGGCCCCGCTCGCCGGGGACTGGAGCGCCGACTCCGGCTACGACCTGGGCCGCCGGCTGGCCCGGCGCCCGGAGGTGACGGCGGTGTTCGCCTCGAACGACCAGATGGCCCTGGGCCTGCTGCACGCCCTGCACGAGTCCGGGCGCTCCGTCCCCGGGGACGTCAGCGTCGTCGGCTACGACGACATCCCCGAGGCCGGACATCTCCTGCCGCCGCTGACCACCGTCCGCACCGACTTCGCCGAGATCGGCACCCGTTCCCTGCGGCTTCTCCTGGACCGCATCGACGGACCCGGGGGGCAGCCTCGCGTCGACACGCTCGTCCCCGTGGATCTCGTGGTGCGGGCCAGCACCGGCCCGCCACCGCCGGTGGGCTGACGGCGTTCGTCAGCCGCTTCCCTCGGCCAAGGCCCGCTGCCAGGCCGTCTCCCGCAGCAGACGCAGGCCGTTCAGACCGACCAGGACCGTGGAGCCCTCGTGGCCCGCGACGCCCAGCGGCAGCGGCAGGTTTCCGGCCAGGTCCCAGACGACGAGACCGGCGATGAACACCCCGGCGACGACGAGGTTCTGCACGACCAGCCTGCGCGCGCGGCGCGAGAGGGCGACGGTGGCGGGGACCGCCGCGAGTTCGTCGCGCACGATCACGGCGTCGGCGGTCTCCAGGGCGAGGTCGGAGCCCGCCCGGCCCATGGCGATGCCGGTGTGGGCGGCGGCCAGGGCGGGTGCGTCGTTGACGCCGTCCCCGACGACCAGCACCTTGCGGCCCGCGCGCTCCATCTCCTGTACGGCCGTCAGCTTGTCCTGCGGCAGCAGCCCGGCGCGCACGTCGTCGATGCCGGCCTCGGCGGCGAGGTGTGCGGCGGCCCGGGGGTTGTCGCCGGTCAGGAGCGTCGGGGCGGTGCCGGTCAGCGTCGTGAGCGCGGCGACGGTGGCGGCGGCGTCCGGGCGCAGCCGGTCGGCGATGCCGAGCAGCCCGGCGGGGGCGCCGTCGACGAGGACCAGGACGGCGGTACGGCCGGACTCCTCCAGTTCCCCGGCGACGGCGGCGACCGTGCTGCCGGTGCCGTCCAGGAGACGGAGCGGGGCGCCGACGGCGACCGCACGGCCGCTCACGACGGCGGTCACTCCCACGCCGGGCGCGGAGGTGAAGTCATGCGCTTCGGGCAGGCCGAGACCGCGCTCGCGGGCCGCGTCCACGACCGCCCGGGCCAGCGGATGCTCGCTGGGCCGCTCGGCGGCTGCCGCCAGTGTCAGCAACTCCCCTTCGTCCAGGTCCGATCCGGGCAGCAGCCGGACGTCGGTGACGCGCGGGCTGCCTTCGGTCAGCGTGCCGGTCTTGTCCAGCGCGACCGCGTCGACCTGGCCGAGCCGCTCCATCACCACGGCCGACTTCACCAGCACGCCGTGCCGCCCGGCGTTGGCGATGGCCGACAGCAGGGGCGGCATGGTCGCCAGCACGACCGCGCACGGCGAGGCCACGATCATGAACGTCATGGCGCGCAGCAGCGCGTCGGTGAGCTGCTCGCCGAAGGCGAGGGGCACCAGGAAGACGGCCAGGGTCGCGGCCACCATGCCCAGCGAGTACCGCTGTTCGACCTTCTCGATGAACAGCTGGGTGGGCGCCTTCGTCTCGGACGCCTCTTCCACCATGCGGACGATGCGGGCGATCACCGAGTCGGACGCGTCGCGCTCGACCCTGATCCGCAGGGCGCCGGTGCCGTTGAGGGTGCCCGCGAAGACCTCGTCGCCCGGTTCCTTCGCCACGGGGAGCGGCTCGCCGGTGATGGTCGCCTGGTCCACGTCGCTCGCCCCGTCCAGCACACGGCCGTCGGCGCCGACGCGCTCACCGGGGCGGACCAGGACGGTGTCACCGACCGCCAGCTCCTCGACGGGTACTGCCTGTTCGCCGCCGTCCGGGGCCAGCCGGGTGGCCGTGACGGGGGCGAGATCGAGCAGGCCGCGGACGGAGTCGGCGGTGCGGGCGGTGGCCAGCGCCTCCAGCGCGCCAGAGGTGGCGAAGATGACGATGAGCAGGGCACCGTCCATGACCTGCCCGATCGCCGCCGCGCCCAGTGCGGCGACGACCATCAGCAGATCGACGTCGAGCGTGCGCTCCTTGAGCGCCTTGAGCCCCTCCCAGCCCGGCTCCCAGCCGCCCGTGACGTACGACAGGGCGTAGAGCGGGCCCCAGGTCCAGGAGGGTGCGCCGGTCAGCTGCAAGGGCAGCGCGAGCAGGAAGAGGACGGTGGCCGCCGCGGCCCAGCGCGCTTCGGGGAGCGCGAGGACACGGGTACGCCGCCGGGGCACGGTCCCGGTGCGCGCGGGCTCCGCCCGGTCGACCGGCTGCGGCGTGAGGGTGGAGGTCATCACAAGAGTCCTTCGGGCGGGGGCATGCCTCCCCACCATACAGGAACACATGAAGACTGATTCATGTCTTCATCGGTGACCGGGCTCAGCCGCTGCCGATCGCTCCGGGACTAGGCCGTTTCTGATGGCTCTTGGACGGTGTCGCGGAGCCAGATCACGATCGCGGTGACGGTCAGGGTGCCGTTGAAGATGTAGTCGCGCTTG
>NZ_JBEXSR010000023.1:38657-131064 GCF_040613735.1 Streptomyces sp. NPDC006235 | reverse complement strand
TGGGCCAGGCCCGCCAGTGCCGGGCACTGCACGCTGCGAGCGCCAGCCGGGGCCTCGCACCGCGGGCGGCTGTCCGCCGGCGCCTACACCAGACACCGCGGCGCCATGCTGTGCGGAGCCGCACGCCGGGCGAGGCCGCGCGCCGCAGGCGGCCGGCCACCGCGGGCCGCACGCGAGTGCCGGGCACTGCACGCTGCGAGCGCCAGCCGGGGCCTCGCACCGCGGGCGGCTGTCCGCCGGCGCCTACACCAGACACCGCGGCGCCATACTGTGCGGAGCCGCACGCCGGCCGAGGCCGCGCGCCGCAGGCGGCCGGCCACCGCGGGCCGCACGCCAGTGCCGGGCACCGCACGCTGCGAGTGCCGGTCGGGGAACTGGGTGTCCCGCGCCGGGGCCCCGCAGGGACAGGCGGCGGGGCGTCCCACAGGCCGGAAGGCAAGGCGCCGTCCGTCATGGCGTGGAGCAGCCGGGGGCCCCGGTGCCGTAGGACGGGTGGGTTACCGGCGTCGCGCGGCGCGGACGACGACGTCGTGGAGGGGGGTTGCCCGGCCCCCGTGGCCGGCCAGGACGCGGTGGTGCTCTTCGGCGGTGATGATCTCCCACTCCCTGCCGTCCAGGCGCGCGGTGATGGCCTCGGCGGTGGCCGACGCTTCGGCGGGAGGATGGTGCCCGTGGCCGGTCGAGTCCGAGGTGTGCAGGTGCCCCACGATGAGGAGCGTGCCGCCGGGGGCCACCCATCCGGCGATGCGGTCGTAGAAGTCCAGCTGCGGCATGACCGGGTGGGCGTAGTGGGTCATGACCAGGTCGAACCGCGTGCCCGGGCTCCAGGCGCCCAGATCCGCCTCGACCCACCGCAAGCGCTCGGCAGCACCGCTCGTCGCCGCCCGCTCGGTGGCGCGGGCAAGGGCCTCGGAGGAGATGTCGGCCGCGGTGACGTGCCAGCCCCGGGAGGCGAGCCAGATCGCCTCGGCACCGCCGCCGCATCCCGCGTCCAGCGCCGTGCCCGGTGGCAGGCCGCCGGCCTCACGAACGAGGTGCGGGTTCGGCGGGTTGCCGCCCATGGATCCGGGGCCCCCGGCTCGCCCCTGTCGCCAGTGCCGCTCCCAGTAGTCCTTGTCGAATCCGTGCGTCACAGATCGCCCTCCTCGTTCGCGGCAGCTGTCCGAGGGTGCGTTCCTCGGTTCGTTCGTCACGGTGCCGAGTGACCGGGCGGATGCGCAAACATCGTTGCCGAATGGAAAAATGGCAGGATGGATGAGGCCATAGACCGCACTCTGGACGCCGTCGGACCGAGGTTGAGGCGCCTACGGCTGCATCGGCAGGTCACGCTCGCCGACCTGGCGGCGGAGACCGGCATCTCCACCAGCACCCTGTCCCGGCTCGAGGCGGGCCTGCGGCGTCCCACGCTCGAGCAGCTGCTGCCGCTCGCCCGCGCCTACAGGGTCACGCTCGACGAGCTCGTCGACGCGCCGCCGACGGGCGACCCCCGCATCAATCTGCGCCCCATCCCCTGCGGCGACGGCTCGGTCATCCTGCCGCTGACCCGTAGACCCGGCGGAATCCAGGCCTACAAGTTCGTCCTCCCGGCCGGAAAGGACGACACCGAACCCGATCTGCGCACCCACGAGGGCTACGACTGGGTCTACGTTCTCAACGGAACGCTCCGTCTTGTCCTCGGGGAACACGACCTCATCCTCAGGTCCGGGGAGGCCGCGGAGTTCGACACGCGCACCCCGCACTGGTTCGGGGCCACCAGCGCCGGTCCCGTCGAGTACCTGAGCCTCATCGGGAAGCAGGGCGAACGCGCGCACGTCCGTGCGGCACCGAGACAGAGCCCGGTCGAGTAGGAAGGCCCTGGGAGCAGGGCGCCGGCCGGTGGCTACGGCTCCTCCGGCTCCCAGTCCACCGTCACAACGATCTTGCCCCGGGTCCGGCCCTCCTCGTTGAGCCGGTGTGCGTCCGCCGCTCGTTCCAGCGGGAACGTCTCGGAGACGTGCACGCTCACCACGCCCTGTTCCGCCAGTTCGGACAGCCGCCGGAGGTCCTCGGCGTCGGGGCGGACGAAGTAGTAGCGGCCGCCGTAGTTCACGACGTCGTTGTCGGCGATCGACACCAGGCGGCCCTCGGGGGCCAGCAGGTTCGCCGAGACCTTCAGCGCGTCCGCGCCGACCGTGTCGAACACCGCGTCCACCCCCTCGGGCGCCAACCCCCGCACGCGCTCGCCCAATCCCTCGCCGTACGTCACCGGCTCCCCGCCGAGGCCGCGCACGAAGTCGTGGTTGGGCTCGCTCGCCGTGCCGATCACCCGGGCGCCGAGGTGGGCGGCGAGCTGCACGGCGATCGAGCCGACCCCGCCGGCCGCAGCGTGCACCAGCACCGTCTCGCCCCGCTTCACCTGGAGCACCTTGAGCAGCACCTGGTAGGCGGTGAGCCCGACCAGCGGCAGTCCGGCCGCCTCCTCGAAGGAGAGGTTGCGCGGCTTGGGCGCGAGGGTGCGCAGGGGAGCGGCCACGTACTCGGCGAAGGTGCCGCGGGAGAGGAAGTCCTCGCGCACGTACCCGATGACCTCGTCCCCGACGTCGAACTCCGAGACCGCCACCCCGGGCCGTACGACGACTCCCGAGACGTCCCAGCCGGGCACCACCGGGAACGCGGCTTCGAAGAGCCCGTCGAGGTAGCCCTCGCGGGCCTTCCAGTCGACGGGGTTCACGGAGGCCGCCCGCACCTTCACGAGCACCGAGTCCGGGCCGACCTTGGGATCGCGGGCCTCCCCGAACGCCAGCACCTCGGGTCCGCCGTACCGTGAGTAGCTGATCGCCTTCATGGGTCCGACCCTCCAAGCTCGCCGCGTGGCACGCAAGCCGGATGGCCTGAACGAAGCGGCCTAAACCTTCCCGGCGCCCCATGGAGGGAGTCGTCGGCCTATCGTGGCTCCGATCACGTTTCGGCCCCGCTCTGGACGACATACCGACCGGTCGGCATCATGAGTCGGGAACTGTTCACCTGCCCGTAGGAGCGACGCATGAGCCCCGACCACCCGCCCGGACTCGACCTGGACCGGCTGCGCGGCCTGCTCGACCGCGAGCGGCCCGGCCTGGTGAGCGGCGCACTGTCCGGCCGGCTGATCGAGGGTGGACGGTCGAACCTCACCTACGCCGTCTCCGACGGCACCTCCCGGTGGGTCGTACGACGGCCCCCGCTCGGCCATGTCCTGGCCACCGCGCATGACATGAAGCGCGAGCACCGGGTGATCAGCGCGCTGCACCCGACCGCCGTGCCGGTTCCGCGGCCGGTGCTGCTGTGCGAGGACGAGGAGGTGCTCGGCGCGCCGTTCTACGTCATGGAGTTCGTCGAGGGCACCCCGTACCGCACGGCCGAGCAGCTCGCCCCGCTCGGTCCCGAGCGCACCCGGGGCGCGGTGCTGAACCTGGTGGACGCGCTGGTGGAACTGCACGCGGTGGACCCGGGCGAGGTGGGCCTCGCCGACTTCGGCCGGCCCGAGGGCTTCCTGGACCGGCAGCTGCGGCGCTGGGGCAAGCAGCTGGACGCCTCCCGCAACCGCGAGCTGGCCGGGATCGACGAGCTGCACGCGACGCTCGGCCGGCGGCTGCCCTCCTCCCCCGCCCCGGCCGTGGTGCACGGCGACTACCGGCTGGACAACGTCCTGATCGGCGAGGACGACCGCATCAAGGCGATCCTCGACTGGGAGATGTCCACCCTGGGCGACCCCCTCACCGACCTGGGCCTGCTGGCGATGTACAGCCTGCCGCTCGATGCCCCCGACTCCCCCGTCTCCACGACGGCGGAGGCGCCCGGGCACCCGGACCCGGCCGAGCTGATCGAGCGGTACGCCACGCGCTCGGGGCGCGACGTCTCCGCGGTCTCCTGGTACACGGCGTTCGCCTGGTTCAAGCTCGCCGTGATCCTGGAGGGCATCCACTACCGCTACACCCTGGGCCAGACGGTCGGACGCGGCTTCGACCGCATCGGCGACCTGGTCCCGGTCTTCATCGAGCACGGTCTCACCACCCTTCAGGAAGGCTGACGGACATGGACTTCGCGTTCGACGCGCGCACCGAGGAGCTGCGCGGCAAGCTGCTGGCCTTCATGGACGAGTACGTCTATCCGGCCGAGGCCGTCGCGGAGGAGCAGCGGGCCCGGCTCGCCTCCCCCTGGGAGACCCCGGCGGTGGTCGAGGAACTGAAGGCCGAGGCGCGCAGGCAGGGCCTGTGGAACCTCTTCCTGCCGGGCACCGAGTACGGCGCCGGGCTCACCAACCTCCAGTACGCGCCGCTCGCCGAGATCATGGGGCGCTCCCCGCACATCGCCCCGACGGTGACGAACTGCGCGGCACCGGACACGGGCAACATGGAGGTGCTCACCCAGTTCGGGGACGAGCAGCAGCGCAAGCAGTGGCTGGAGCCGCTGCTGGCGGGCGAGATCCGGTCGGCGTTCGCGATGACGGAGCCGGAGGTGGCCTCCTCGGACGCCACCAACATCACCACGCACATCGAGCGGGACGGTGACGAGTACGTGGTCACCGGTCGCAAGTGGTACATCTCCGGGGCGATGCACCCGGACTGCAAGATCTTCATCGTGATGGGCAAGACGGACCCGGAGGGTTCGGACATCCACCGTCAGCAGTCGATGATCCTGGTCCCCCGGGACACCCCGGGCGTGACGGTCTCGCGCGCGATGCAGGTCTTCGGCTACGAGGACCACTCCCACGGCGGCCATGCCGAGGTGATCTTCGACCACGCGCGCGTGCCGGCGTCGAACCTCATCGGCGAGGAGGGCGGCGGCTTCGCCATCGCGCAGGCGCGACTCGGGCCCGGCCGGATCCACCACTGCATGCGGCTGATCGGGATGGCGGAGCGGGCGATCGAGCTGATGTGCCGGCGGGCGGTGTCCCGGACGGCCTTCGGGAAGGCGCTGGCCCAGCAGGGTGTCGTGCACAACTGGATCGCGGACGCGCGGGTGACCGTGGAGCAGTTGCGGCTGCTGGTCCTGAAGACCGCGTGGCTGATGGACACGGTGGGGAACAAGGGGGCGCACACCGAGATCCAGTCGATCAAGATCGCTACGCCTCGGGCGGTGGTGGACATTCTCGACCGGGCGATCCAGTTGCACGGGGCGGGGGGTGTCAGCCAGGACTTCCCGTTGGCGGAGCTGTACGCGGGGGCGCGGACGCTGATGATCGCGGACGGGCCGGACGAGGTACATCAGCGGTCGCTGGCGCGGCGGGAGCTGAAGCGGTACGTGTGACGCGCGGCGGGCGGCGGGGTTTCTCGCCCCCGCCGCCCCTACCCGTCCCATCCTCCAGGGGCTCCGCCCCTTCGACCCCGCTGGGGGCCGCGCCCCCAGGCCCCGGCGGGGGCTTCGTCCCCTGCACCCCCACCGGGGCTGCCGCCCCGGGCCCCGCTTCGGCCTGAACGGCCTCGTTCTCAAACGCCGGACGGGCTGGGGGAAGCGACTCAGCCCGGCACTTCAAGCCCGGCCGGCCGATCCGTCGGACGGGCTTGGGGGCCCGGCCTTCCGGTCGACCGCTTCGGGTGGTGGGTGGGGACAGGCCGGGGGTCCAGGGGGCGGAGCCCCCTGGGGGCGGTTACGGGCGCAGGGCTCGTAGGAGCAGGTCCGCCAGGTGGTCGGCTACCTGCTGGGGGCTCATCGGGCCCTCGGGGCGGTACCACGTCGACAGGTGGTGGACCGACCCGAAGTGGTAGTCGACGACCAGGTCCGCCGGCGTCGCCTTGGAGAAGACGCCCGCCTCCTGGCCCTCCTCCACCAGCGCCCGGAAGCGCTCGTGGTAGCGGCGGCGCTCGGCGCGGACCTGCTTGTTCTTCTCAGGGCTCAGGTGGTGCATGGACCGCCAGAAGATCATCGCGTCGTCGAGGTTGTCGATCGTCGTCACCACGACGTCCGCGGCCGCGGCCCGCAACCGCTTCTCGACCGGCTCGTCGGCGCCCGCGACGGCGTCCAGTCGTTCCTGCTGGATGCGCAGCACGCGCGCGTACACCTCGTGCAGGAGGTCGTCCTTGGAGCCGAAGTAGTGGTAAAGCGCCCCCTTGGTGACCCCGGCCGCCTCGACGATCTCCTGCACCGAGGTGCGGTCGTAGCCCTGCTCCGCGAAGAGCCGGGTGGCGGCGGCCAGGAGCCGCTGAGGTACGGGGGTGCCGTCCGAGTCCGTCGTCCTGGGCACTGCCGCCACCTGCCTTTCCGTCCTGCTGTCAGTTGCCTTGCGTCCGGGAACGAAGCTCCCGACGGAGGATCTTCCCACTGGCCGTCTTCGGCAAGTCCGGCAGGATCTCCACCTGGCGCGGGTATTTGTAGGCGGCCAGTCTCTCCTTGCAGTAGACGGCGAGTGCATCCGGGTCCGTGTCGGCGTCCGGGCGCAGGCTGATGTACGCCTTGACGGTCTCCCCGCGATAGCCGTCCGGCACGCCCACGACGGCGGCCTCGCGCACCGCCGGGTGCGTGTAGAGCACGTCCTCGACCTCGCGCGGCCACACCTTGAAGCCGGACGCGTTGATCATGTCCTTCTTGCGGTCGACGACGTACAGCCAGCCCTGCTCGTCCATGAAGCCGATGTCACCGGTGCGCAGTTCGCCGCCGGGGAACGTCTCGGCGGTGGCGTCGGGGCGCCGCCAGTAGCCGGGCACGACCTGCGGCCCCCGGACGACGATCTCGCCCTGTTCACCGAACGGCACCTCGTCGCCGTTGTCGTCGACGATCCGTACGACCGTGTCGGGGCCGGGCAGTCCGACCGCGAGGGTCCCGGAGACCGGGTCGACGGGCGCCTCCAGGCCGGGCGGCACGGAGGCGCAGGGCGCGGTGCACTCGGTCAGTCCGTAGCCGTTGCGAATGTACGGCCCGAAGCCCGCCCGGAACTTCTCCACCAGCGCGGGCGGCAGCGGGGCGCCGCCGGAGGAGATCACCCGGAAGGAGGAGAAGTGGTCGCGGGTGACGGACGGATGGGCGGCCAGCGCCATGAACGCCGTGGACGGGCCGACGGTGTAGTGCGGGCGGTGCTCGGCGAACGCGTCGAGGACCACTCCCGCCTCGAAGCGGTAGGCCAGCACGAGCGTGCCCGCGCTGCTCAGGCAGGCGCCGAACTGGCAGACCATGCCGGTGATGTGGAACAGCGGCGCCAGCGCGAAGTAGACGGGCCGCTCGGGCAGCCCCAGGCCGGTCCGCTGCCGCTCGGCGTTGTACATGATGTTGCCGTGCGTGTTGGTGGCGCCCTTGGGCGCGCCGCTGGTGCCCGAGGTGTAGCTGATCAGCGCGATGCCGGAAGGGTCGGGGTCCCGGTCCCCCGGCGCCTTGTGCCCGGCCCGTGCCACGGCGACCAGATCGTCGGCGTCCGGGGCCTGCGGGAGCCGCTCGAAGGTCAGCACGCGCGCGTCGCCGCGCGTCTGGAAGTCCAGCTCGCATGCGGTGAGCACGATCCGCACGGGCGAGTCCGCGGCGGTCTCGCGCAGATACGACTCCCACGCCCGGTCCGAGCAGATCAGCGCGGTGACCTCGCCGTCGCGCAGGACGTGGGTCACCTCGCCCGCCTTGTACATCGGGTTGACGGGCACCACGACCGCGCCCGCCTTCCAGGCGCCCAGCACGGCGAGCACGAAGTGCGGGGAGTTCTGGAGCAGTACGCCGACCCGGTCGCGGCGCTGCAGTCCGCGCGCCGCGAGATGCCCGGCGACGGAGTCGCTGAGCTCGTCGACCTCCCGGTAGGTCAGGCGGCCGTCGAAGTAGGCCAGGAAGTCGCTGTCCGGCGTCTCGGCCACGGCCCGGCGCAGGGCGTGCACGAGGGAGCCGGCGGGGTTTATCGCGGCCTTCTGGGCGTCGTTCAGCAGGTCCAGCCAGGGTTGGGCCGCGTAACGGGACTCGGTCACCGGTTCTCCTCCCACTGCTGCTGGATGCGGTTCATGCCGGTCAGCCAGCGGTCGGGGTCACCGGTCCGGGCCTGGGAGTACGCGGCGACCTCGGGGTGCGGCAGGATCAGGAAACGGTCTTCCTCGATGCCCTTCAGCAGGGCGTCCGCCACGGCCTCCGGTTCGATCGCGGTCGGCTGGAGCACCAGGTCGCCCGCGCTGCCGGTGGCGGCCAGCATGTCGGTGCGCACGCCCTGCGGGCAGATGGCGTGGACCTTCACACCCCGGTGCCGGTACGTCAGCGACAGCCACTCGGCGAAGGCGAGCGCGCCGTGCTTGGTGACGGCGTAGGGCGCGGCGCCGATCATGGTGAGCAGCCCGGCGGCGGAGACGGTGGAGACGAACCGGCCGCTGCCCCGCTCCAGCCAGGCGGGCAGCAGCGCGTGAGCGGCCCGGACGTGCGCCATGACGTTCACGTCCCAGGAGGTCGCCCAGGCCTTTTCGTCCAGCGCCTGACCAGGATCGATGCCGTCGAAGGCGACACCGGCGTTGGCGCAGTACACGTCCACGGTCCCGTCGAGCGCGTCCCGGGCCTCGCCGACGATCGCCGAGGCGTCACCGGGCACGGCGACACCCCCGACCTCGTCCGCGACCTGCTTGGCCCGCTCGGCGTCCAGGTCGTTGACGACGATCCGGGCCCCTTCGGCGGCGAACCGCCGGGCGAGCGCGGCTCCGATCCCGCCACCGGCCCCCGTGACAACGACTCCAGCCCCTTGAAAGGCTCCCACCATCGGTCTCCTCAAAACGCGGCTCAGCAACAGCGCCAGACTAACCGGTCGGTATGTACCAGGGAAGGGTTGCCGGCAACGCCCCTGAAAGGGGCGCGGGGAACTGCGCGACAAGCCACAGGCGGCCCGCAGCCTCCCCACAGCCCGCGGGAGCGCATACCGTGCCCATGCCGACCGTCCCCGCTCAAGGAGGTCACCGCATGCGCCCTTCCAGACGAGCCGTCATCACGGCGGCCACGGCGGCAGCCGTTTCAGCCTCCCCCGGCACCGCCGCGGCCCAGCCCCGCAAAAAGCTCCGCACCGGCTTCGAACGACTCGCCCGCAACGGCTACGCCCTGCTCGACGGCCAGAAGGTCGGCATCGTCACCAACCCCACCGGCATCACCCGCGAGGTCCGCCACGTCGTCGACGTCATGCACGCCGACACCCGAGTGGATTTAAGGGCCGTCTTCGGCCCTGAGCACGGCTTCCGCGGCACCGCCCAGGCCGGCGGCTCCGAGGGCCGCTACGACGACCCGGCGACCGGCCTGCCCGTCTACGACACGTATCTCAAGAGCGGACGGCCGCTCGCCGACATCTTCACCGCGTCCGGCGTGGACACGGTCGTGTTCGACATCCAGGACGCCGGGGCCCGCTTCTACACGTACATCTGGACGCTCTACGACTGTATGGAGGCCGCCCAGCTCGCCGGCAAGCGGTTCGTGGTCCTGGACCGGCCCAACCCGGTGACCGGGCGGGCGGCCCTCGGGCCCGTCCTGCACAAGGAGTTCGCCACGTTCGTCGGACGGCAGCCCATCTCCCAGGCGCACGGCATGACCGTCGCCGAACTGGCGCGGCTGTTCAACGGAGAGTTCCTGACCGAGCCCGTACCGCTGGAGACCGTCACGATGTCGGGCTGGAAGCGCTCCGAGTTCTACGACGCCTCGGGGCTGCCCTGGGTGCCCCCGAGCCCGAACATGCCGACGCCGGAGACGGCCCTGGTCTATGCGGGGACCTGCATGTTCGAGGGCACGAACCTGTCGGAGGGGCGCGGCACGACCCGGCCGTTCGAACTGCTCGGCGCCGAGGGCATCGACCGCCGCTGGGCCGCCGCCGCGAACGGACTCGCCCTGCCCGGCGTGCGCTTCCGGGAGGCGTACTTCGCGCCCACCTTCTCGAAGTTCCAGGGCAGGACGATCGGCGGTGTACAGGTCCATGTGCACGACCGGGACGTCTTCGATCCCGTCCGGACGGGCATCGCCCTGCTCGTGACCGCCCGGAAGGTGTGGGACGGGTTCGCCTGGCGCCCCGACCACTGGATCGACAAGCTCACCGGCTCCACGCGCGTACGGACGATGATCGACGCGGGCGCGGACACCGACGAGGTGGTGGCCGCCTGGCAGGAGGACCTGGCGGCGTTCCGCGCCATGCGGCGGAAATACCTCCTCTACCGCTGAGCCGAATGCGCCCGTGACGTATGGCCAAGCTCCCCCGTTGGCAGGACGATGCGCCACATCGTGGCGTAACCCGGGGGAACAGGGGGCCTGTCATGGCGGATCCGGCGATGAGTGTGAGTCCCTACTGGGAGCTGACCTTCGACGCGGACGGGGACCCGGCGGGCCGCGGGCGCGACCGGCTGCTCGCCGGGGTGAGCGAACGGAAGGTGCGCGACCTGGTCGTCTTCGCGCACGGCTGGAACAACGACCGCTCGGGCGCGACACGGCTCTACGACCGCTTCCTCGCGCCGATTCCGAGGCTGGCGCCGGCCGCCCGGATCGGGTACGTCGGGGTGCTGTGGCCGGCGATGCGGTTCTCCGACGAACCGATCCCGGACTTCCCGCGGGCCGTGGCGGCCGAGCTCCCCCGGCGCCCGGTGCTCGACAAGGACACGCGGCACGCGCTGCTGGAGGCCTTCCCGGGCCGGGCGATCCTGGTCGAGCAGATCGCCCGGCTGCTGGAGCAGCAACCGCCGGAGGAGGCCGAACTGGAGGAGTTCGGGCGGCTGGTGCGGCTGCTCGTGGAGGTGGTGGCGCCCGGGCCGCAGGCGCTGTTCGCGGCGGACACGGTGGCGGAGGGCGTGCCGCAGAGCGAGCCGGAGATGCTGGCCGGCTCCTCGGCGGCGGCCTGCGAGGAGTTCGCGCGGGCGCTGGCGGAGCTCGACGCGTCCGGCGCACGGCAGGGGTTCGGCCTCCCCAACCCCTGGGAGGGGGCGCACGAGTTGCTGCGGCAGGCGACGTACTACGCGATGAAACGGCGTGCGGGGACCGTCGGCGAGCGCGGGCTCGGCCGGGTCGTCGGACAGCTCGCGAAGGCGGCGCCGGGTGTGCGCGTGCACCTCGTGGGGCACAGTTTCGGCGCGCGGCTGGTGTCGTTCGCGCTGCGCGGCCTCCCCGAGGGCGTGCGCACGGTGAAGTCGGTGACGCTGCTGCAAGGGGCGTTCTCGCATTACGCGTTCGCGGCCCGGCTACCCCACGACGCGCGCGCCGGAGGGGTGCTCCAGGGGCAGCAGAACCGCGTCGACGGTCCTGTGGTGTGCTGCCACTCCCGGCACGACTCGGCCCTGGGCACGATGTATCCGCTGGCTTCCCGCATGGCGGGCGACAGCCGGTCGGTCGCGGGCCTCGACCTGGGGCGGGCCCTGGGCGCCAAGTGGGGGGCGATGGGCTACGACGGGGTGCAGGCGGTGCCGGGCACACGCGCGTACACCCTCGCCGAGGCCCTGCGGGCGAAGCTGCCCGGCTCGGGGTGCGTGAACGTCGACGTGGCGGCGGTGGTCAGACGCGGCGGCCCGCCCGCCGGGGCGCACAGCGACATCCTGCACGAGGAACTGGCCCGGCTGGTGCTGGCGGCGGGCCGCGTCCGCTGACCCGCCGCCGGACCGTGCCTCACCGGTGTGAGGTGAACTCCACGACCTGCTGGTAGGTCGGCCGGTTCTGCCAGCTGATCTTGCCGTGCTTGATGCCGCCGAGGGTGCGGTGGATGACCGAGTCGGCGCACCACTGGTCGCCCGCCGAGCACTGGTCGTCGCCGGGGTAGACCTGGGCCGCGGTCTTGCCGGCCGCCTCCTTCAGGGTGCTGACGAGCGTGTCACGGCAGGCGCCGAGGTCTCCGCCGCCGCAGTACTCGCGGGCCAGCGGTCCGCGCACCTGCTCGCCGAGCACGGACCGGATGTCCTTGTCGACGTAGCTCCACCAGCCGTACTGGAAGGAGCTTCCGGCGTGCGACCCGGTCGGGCCGTGCGCGGCCGACGGGGACTCGTCGACGGGCAGATTGGCCGTCATGGCTCTGTAGAGCTCGCTGCCGAGGCCCGGTTCGAACTCGGCCTTGACCAGCAGCGGCCACCAGGCGTCCAGGATGCGGATCGCGTCGGCGTCGGCGTACTTCTTGGAACCGGCCGCGGTCTCCGTGCGCTTGCCGCCCGCGGCGACCCACGCCTGGAGCTTGCCGACGGCGGCCGCGGCGGTGGGGTCGGTGACCGGTGAGCTGTTCACGACCTTCAGCAGTCTGGGCAGGACGTCCTCCGCCCGCAGGTCGGCCGTGGCCGCGTCGGCCATGGCCTTCACCAGCGAGGCCCGGGTCACCCCGCCCTGCTGGACCAGCTTCTTCACGCGGTCCTCGAGGAGGTTGCCGCGGTGCACGGAGCCGTTGCCCCAGGGGGCGGTGGTGTAGTCCTTGGCCTGCTTGTTGTTCCAGGAGATGTAGTAGTCCTGGTCGATGGAGTGAGGGTGGGCGGAGGCCGGGGTGTAGTCGGCCGTGTTGGTCGCCGGGTCCCAGCCGCGCCACTCGTACGCCGGCCGGGCCCACACCGGGAACTCGGCGTCGACGCCGTTCGCGCGCACCGGGTTGTCGCCGCTGTTGTAGTACGCGGTGTGCTCGGAGTCGGCGTAGAACCAGTTGAAGGTGTAGTTGATGTGCTGCACCGCCTTCTGGAACGACTCCGGGCCCTTCACGTAGTCCGGGTCGTTCAGCATCTGGAAGCCGATGATGGAGTCGGCCTCGTGCATGAAGGACGAGCGCAGGGTGGTGTAGGCGACCTTCTTGCCGCCGACGGTGGCGCGGTACTCGACGGGTCCGTACTTCGTGCGCCACACGCGCATGGTGTACGAGCCGGCCGCGGTGCCGTCGGCGACCGTCGGCTTCCAGGCGTTCTTCTGCTCGATCTTCTCCATCGGCGTGCAGGTGCCGCGGTACAGGTAGTGGTGGTCGTCCTTGCAGAGTTCGACGGCGTACGTGTCGATGATGTCCTGGCCGGAGGTGGTGGCGCTCCACGAGTAGTCCTGGCCGCGGCCGAGTTCGACGTACATGCTCAGGCCCGCGAAGGAGGCGCCGCGGGCGCTGATGCCCGGGCCCTGGAGCTCCTGGAGGAGCAGCAGCTGGGGCGCGAAGTAGCCCGTCTGCGGGCCGAACACGGCGACCGGGTGGCCGCTGGCGGTGTGCTCACCGCTGACCACGAGGGCGTTGGACATGCCGCGCTTGGCGGACGACAGGGCCGATTTGGCCGCCTCGCCGGACGCGCCGGTGGCACTGGCCGTGGCGGCGCTGCCGGTGCGGTCGTGGACGAGCGGCTCGGGCTTCACCGAACCGGCGTCCGGCATTGCCGTGCCCTGCGGGTCGTCCGGCTTGGTCGCGTACGGGAAGCTGCCGTCGTGGACGGTGAGGACGGCCTCCGGGTCGTTGCGCTCGCGGAAGGACTCCCAGACCTTGGTGCCTTCCGCCACGCCGTACTTCTCCTGGGCGGCGAGCAGGGAGAGCGCGTTGTTGACCTCGCCGCCTCCGCCGGAACCGAACAGCGCGCCGATGACGGAGCCCAGCGCGACCATATCGGTGATCTTGAAGTGCTCGATCTTCCCGGCGTTGGTGACTGAGTCCTTGTGCCCGGTGAGGACGTACTCACCGGGGAAGTACCGGCCGCTGTCGGAGGCGTCGATGTAGGCGTTGATGCCGTCGAGGTAGGCCTCGGCGTCGGCGAGGGCCTGCTTGCCGCGCTCGCCGTTGGTGGCGACGGCGTTGTCGATCTGCGCCTGGAGATCGGCCTCGGTGTAGGGCGCGTGCCGCCAGAACTGCTGTTCCAGGCCCTGGTTGGAGGGCGCGCCGCCCGCGAAGGAGGTCACCTGTCCCCGTCCGACGTGCCGGAAGACGTCCATCAGCCACAGCCGGTCCTGGGCGGCGGCGTAGCCGGCCCCGAACTCCGTGCCGTACCGGGTGGTGCCGGTGATGTGCGGCACACCGGTCTTCTTGTCCCGGACGATCGTCACGTCACCGCGTCCGGCGGGTTTGACGGTGGAGGCGACCTGATCCGCCGGGACCCCGAACGACGCGTCGTTGAAGAAGGTGTTGATCTTGTCGTTGGTGAGTCCGGTGTATCCCTTGGCGAGGTTGGCATAGGGCCCGAGCTGGTCGTCGGCGTGCTCGGGCTGGGTGCCGAAGGCCTGGTTCAGGAGGACCTGGGCCAGAGTGGCGTTGCCGTTCTGGCCGGGCGGGAGGATGTCCGAACACTGGTTGCCGCAGTGGTCGTTCGCCACCGCCGTGCCCTGCGCGGTCCCCGTCTCCGAGGCGGCCGCCTGTGACAGCGGCGACAAAAGACCCGCGATCAGCGCGCATACCGATGCGGTCTTCAGGAACCCGGGGGTTCCGCGGGGAGTTCTCATTCTGTCGAGAACGGTGCGTGGGTTACGCCGTGGCATGTAGGGGGCTCCTCCCGACGGGGGTGGGCGGGATGTTACCGCCGGTATCTCCGGGATTGAAGATGAACAGGCGTCACTTTTTGGAGTCAGCACAACAGGCACACGGACCACGGCAGTCGACTCGGGGCCTCGTCGGACCGCTTATGGAGGCCATTTGAAATCGGATGGAGCCGATTCGCTTGTCGATACGTCTATTCGGCGACGTCCTTACGACGACGCCGAAGTGACCGAATCAGGTGCAGGTGTGACGGAGGTGCAGGACGATGGCCGGTTTCCGGAGTCTGGCGAGACAGGTCCGCGATCCGCGGTGCGATCTGGCACTGCGGCGTTATTCGCTGCGCAAGTGCCTTGAGAGGTTCGCCCCTTACGGGCACAGGGCGACGTGGGACCATCTGTGTTCCCGGGCCGGGTTCGGTCCCGAGGACCGGTCCCCCGATCCAGCGCGGCTCGTGGCCGCACTGGACGAACTGGAGGAGGCGCGGGCGGTCTGGCTGGCCTACGAGGTCGAGTTCGCCGAGCGCCGCAAGAAGGAGAAGCACGACGGACTGCGCCGGCCGGGCAGTGTGGACGACTGGCACCGGCTGACCTGGGGCGGTTTCGGCGTGGCGTGGTGCGACGATCCGGCGGTCCATCCCCGTGAACCGCTGGCCGAGGTGCTGCGCCGGCTGATCGCCGCGCTGGAGCGCGAACCGGGCTCGACGTGCCCGGTGTGCGGCGGGGAGCAACTCGCCTGGAAGTACGACCTGGACCACGAGCCCTCGGCGGGTCCGGTCTGCACGGACTGCGGCATTCTCGTACCGCGTCCGGTGCTCACGCCCGAAGCCCTGGCGGACGCCAGGCGGGCGAGGCTGTTGGTGTCGGCTTGACGAATGCGGGTGCGCGGGGGGTGCGCCGGGGATGCCGCACCCCCACTGTCAGTGGGGGCTGACACCATCGTCGACATGGTGCAGGTGTGTCTGAACGGTCCGCGCACCGCCGCCGACGGTACGGCGGTGCCGCTGACGCCCGGGTCCATGGCCGACTCCGCCGCCGACGCCGTCGCGGCCGGGGCCACGGACATCCATGTCCATCCCAAGACGCCGTGCGGGCGGGACACGTTGTCTCCCAAGGTGCTCGCGGAGACGCTGTCGGCGATGCGCTCGCGCGTGCGGGTGCCGGTCGGGGTGACCACGGGGGTGTGGGCCGAGCCGGATCCTGCGGCCCGGCTGGAGCGGATACGGAGCTGGACCGTCCTGCCCGACCATGCCTCGGTCAACTGGCATGAGCCCGGCGCGGAGGAGGTTGCCGGCCTGCTCCTGGAGCGCGGGGTGGGTGTGGAGGCGGGGATCTGGTCCGGGACGGACGGTGCGGAGCGGTTCTCCCACTCGCCGCTGGGGCCGAAGGTACTGCGGGTCTTGGCCGAGGTGACGGACACGGACCCTTCCAGTGCGGTGGCTTGCGCGCGGAGGTTGTTGTCCGACCTCGGTGCCGCCCATGGGCGTCCTGTGCTGCTGCACGGGGAGGACGGGGGTGCGTGGCCCGTGCTGCGGCTTGCGGGCGAGCTGGGGTTGGCGACGCGGGTCGGGGTGGAGGATGTGCTGACCCTGCCGGATGGGAGGTGGGCCGGGTCCAACGCGGAGTTGGTCGCGGCGGGGTTGGTGGAGTACGAGGCGGGTCGGCGGGGTGCCGGGAGTGGTCGCTGAGGCCAGGGCGTTGCACAGCTCGGCGGAGCGGGGTGCCGCCGACGGCTGCTGAGGCCGGGCGTTGCGCAGCTCGGCGCGACGAGGTGCCGCTGCGCCCACCCGTGCCGCCTGGGAGCACCTCCCAGGCCCTTAAGGCACTGGGGGAGGCACGACTGCCCGCAGCTGAGCGGACACCCCCCGACGCGGCCCCGACCCACCACCACCGCGCAGGCGCTACACCCGCCCCCTGTCCACCAGCAGGCGCGAGCCCGCTCGGCGTTCGCCGAAGGCGTCGCCCGGGTTGGACAGGACGCACGTGTCGAGGGAGAGGCAGCCGCAGCCGATGCAGTCGGTGAGGTGGTCGCGGAGACGGTTCAGCTGCTTGATGCGTTCGTCCAGTTCCGAGCGCCAGGCCTCCGACAGACGCGCCCAGTCCTCCCGGGTCGGCGTCCGCTCCTCGGGAAGCTCCGCCAGCGCCTCGCGGATGGTCGCCAGCGGGATGCCGACCCGCTGGGCGGCCCGGATGAAGGCGACCCTGCGCAGCGTGTCCCGCGCGTAGCGGCGCTGGTTGCCGGTGGTCCGGCGACTGCTGATCAGGCCCTTGGACTCGTAGAAGTGCAGGGCGGAAACGGCGGCCCCGCTGCGCGCCGCCAGCTGGCCGACCGTGAGCTCGTGGATCTTCTCTGAAATCTGGGGCACCCCTCGAACCCTACCCAGTCCGTTGACACGGCCCCCGCAGCCGACCATGCTAAGCAGTCGCTTAGAGATTCAAGCGCACGCAGACTTCCTGACGCGAGAGGCCGGGACATGGCACAGCCGAGGATCTTCACGTCCGTCGACGACCTGAAGTCGGCGGTGGGCGAGCAACTGGGGTACACCGACTGGCTCGACATCGACCAGAAGCGGATCGATCTCTTCGCGGAGGCCACCGGCGATCACCAGTGGATCCACGTCGACCCGGAGAAGGCCGCCGCGGGCCCCTTCGGCACCACCATCGCCCACGGCTATCTCACCCTGTCGCTGCTCCCCCTCTTCGGACCGCAGCTGATCTCGGTCGAGGGCGTGAAGATGGGCGTCAACTACGGGACGAACAAGGTCCGTTTCCCCTCGCCCGTCCCCGTCGGCTCCCGGCTCCGCGCCACCGCGACCATCAGCGCCGTCGACGACGTCCCCGGCGGCGCCCAGGTGACCGTCGCCTTCACCGTGGAACGCGAGGGCGGCGACAAGCCCGTCTGCGTCGCCGAGTCCGTCTCCCGCTACTACTTCTGACCCCGGCGGGTCACTTCGGCCCGTCCCCCACCATCCGCAGCACGAGGTCGGCGTACAGCGCGCCGACCTCGTCCGGCGTCCAGGGTCCGTCGACGTTGAACCACCGGGCCACGTCGATGCAGAGCGAGAGAACAGCCAGCGTCGTGCCCCGCACGTCCAGCACGTCGAACTCACCGGCCGCCACGCCGTCCTCGATGATCCCCCGCACCTCGGCGTCGCACTGCCGCCGCAGCGCGAGGATCTCGTCGCGGGCGTCCGGACCGAGCGAGTCCAGCTCGTACTGGACGACCCGCGCGGTGGTGCGTCCGCCGGCGTGCCAGCGGACGAAGGAACTGACCGCCCCGGCCAGGCGCTCGCGGGCGGTGCCCTCCCGCCGTGACGCCGTCCGCAGGATCTCCAGGGCCTTCTCGTGCCCGATCCTGCTGATGCGGTGCAGCAGCTCTTCCTTGGTCTTGTAGTGGATGTAGAGCGCGGCCGGGCTCATCCCGGCGCGACCCGCGATGTCCCGGGTCGTCGTGGCGTGGTACCCGCGCTCGGCGAAGGCCTCCACCGCGGCGATCAGCAGCCGTCGCGCCGCGTCGGGCGTGACCTCGCCCCACGCCTGCGCCTCGCCGCCGGCCGTCTCCTCCGCCGTACTCATCACTCGCCCCTCTCCACCGACAGGGACAACACCATACCGCCGAAGGTGAGCGAGCGCTTAGCGAGGCCGCCCGGTGCGCCCGCTCAGTGCTTCTCGTAGGGGCTGTACGTGGGCGCCGCCCCCGCCATCCCCGCCGCCCCGGCCGGCCCTTCCTGCCGGTCCCGGATCACCTTGGCGAGGGTGAAGGAGGAGGTGACCAGGTACAGGACGGCGATGGCGAGGAAGCCCCGCACCCAGGCGTCGGCGCTCAGCTGGTAGATGCCGATCGCGGTGGCCGCCATGGCGACGGCGAAAGAGGCGACGGCCTGGCCGTAGAAGGCGGCCGTGTTCTGCTTGCTGCCCGGTGTGTCACTCATGGAGGAAGCTTCCGGCGGACGTGGTCCATGCCACATCCGCTGAAGTACTCAGGGGTGTACTCAGAACGCCGAAACACCCGTCAGCGCACGCCCGATGACCAGCTTCTGGATCTGGCTCGTGCCCTCGTAGAGGGTCATCACACGGGCGTCCCGCAGCAGCTTGCCCGCCGGGTACTCGTCGATGTAGCCGTAACCGCCGAACACCTGGAGCGCGTTGTTGGCGGCGCGGACGGCCGCCTCCGAGGCGAACAGTTTGGCCTTGGACGACTCGACGGCGAACGGCCGGCCGCGGTCGATCAGGTCGGCGACCCGCCAGGTCAGCAGCCGCGCGGCGTCGACGTCCAGGGCGATGTCGCTGATCAGTTCCTGGACCAGCTGGTGACGGGCGATCGTCTTCCCGAACTGCTCGCGCTCGCCCGCGTACCGCACGGCCGCGTCCAGCGCGGCCTGGGCTATGCCGACACAGCCCGCGGCGACCGACATCCGCCCCTTGGCGAGGGCGGACATGGCGACCGAGAAGCCCTTGCCCTCCTCCCCCAGCAGCGCCGAGGCGGGCACCCGCACGTCCTCCAGCACGAGCTCGGCCGTGGCCTGGCCGCGCAGCCCCAGCTTCCCGTGGATCGTGCGGCGGGTCAGGCCGGGCGTGCCGGTGGGGACCAGGAAGGCGGAGACGCCCTTGTGGCCGGGGGCGTCGGTGGAGCGGGCGAAGAGCAGGACGACGTCGGCCCAGGTGCCGTTGGTGATGAACATCTTGGTGCCGTTGATGACGTAGTCGTCGCCGTCCCGCACCGCCCGCGTCACGAGGTTGCCCGCGTCCGAGCCCGTGCCCGGCTCGGTCAGCCCGAAGCAGCCGACCGACTCACCGGACGTGAGCCCCGGCAGCCACTGCCGCTTCTGCTCCTCGCTCCCCCAGGCGGCGACGGTCTTCGCGACGAGCCCCAGCGAGACGGAGACGATCCCGCGCACGGACGAGTCACCCCGGCCGAGTTCCTCCGTGACCAGGCAGTACGCGAGGTGGTCGCCGCCGCAGCCGCCGTACTCCTCGTCGATCGTCAGGCCCAGGAACCCGACCTCGCCGAGTTTCTTGACGATCGCGCGGTCGACTTCCTCGGCGCGGTCCCAGGCGATGGCGTTCGGGGCGATCTCGCGCTCGACGAAGTCCCGGGCGAGCTGCCGGACGGCGGTCTGCTCCTCGCTGAGCTCCAGGTTCACAACAAGCCACTCCACTCGAAAGCCCTTTGAAAGCCGTACATTTAAATTAGCACTGCTAGTTTCCATCGGCAGCCCTACTATGTGCGCCATGGCCCGACCGCGCAAGCCCTTGCTCAGCACCGACCGGATCGTCGAGACGGCCCGCGCGCTCGTGGACGCGGAGGGCCTCGCGGCCGTCTCCACCCGCCGGCTCGCCGCCGAACTCGGGGTCAGCGGGCCCTCGCTCTACAACCACTTCCGCACCAAGGACGAGATCCTGGAGGCGGTCGCCGACTCGGTGAGCGGCCAGGTGGACCTGACGATGTTCCAGGACGGCCGGGACTGGCGGACCGCGCTGCACGACTGGGCCGTCTCCTACCGCGCCGCGCTGCGCGACCACCCGAACATCGTCCCGGTACTGGCCCGCGGCCCCGGCCGCCGCCCGGCCGGGCTGCGGCTCGCGGACGCCGTCTACGGCGCGATGGTCGAGGCGGGCTGGCCACCGGCACAGGCCACGTCCATCGGCGCGCTGATGCGCTACTTCGTGATGGGCTCCGCGCTCGGCTCCTTCGCCGGGGGCTTCGTGGACGACGCGAGCGCCTACGACCCCGCCGACTACCCGCATCTCCAGCAGGCCCACCGCCTCGCCGAGCACCAGGAGAAGATCGACGAGCGGGCCTTCGAAACCGGGCTGACGGCCCTGCTGGACGGGCTGGCCCGGCAGTACGAGCAGGTGCGGCGGACCGCGTAGCGACACTTCGGCGGTGACATTTCGGCGGTGACATTTCGGCGACGGCCGAAGGGTCCGTGTTCCATGCTGGGGACATGACGACGAGGGACCCGCAGGCCACGGCTCTGGCCCGGCTCGCCGCGCTGTTCGCGGACGAGACCCGGGCCGCGTGTCTGCTGGCGCTGCTCGACGGGCGGGCCTGGACCGCGGGCGAGCTGGCGCGGCACGCGGGTGTCGCCGCGTCGACGCTGAGCGAGCACCTCGGCAGGCTCGTCGCCGGCGGGCTGCTCGCCGAGGAGCGGCAGGGCCGGCACCGGTACGTCCGGCTGACCGACGCGCGGGTCGCGCAGCTGGTGGAGGACCTGGCGGCACAGGTCGCGCCGGACAGGCCCGTACGGCCGCGGAACCTGCGGGAGTCCAGCGCCGGTTCGGCGATGGCCCGGGGCCGCACCTGCTACGACCATCTCGCCGGGCGGCTCGGCATCGCGGTCACGGACGCGCTGACGGCGCGCGGGCTGCTGCTGCAGGAGACCGGGTTCGCGCTCACCGACGCCGGACTGGCGTGGTTCGAGTCGGCCGGTATCGGCCTCGAGCGGCGTGGCCGGCGCCCCTTGGCCCGTGCCTGTCTCGACTGGACCGAACGCCGGCCCCATCTCGCGGGCGTCGCGGGCGCTGCCCTGTGCCGGCACGCCCTGGAGACGGGATGGTGCGTGCGCATCGGCTCCGAGCGGGCGGTGAAGGTGACGGCGGCCGGTGAGCGGGCCCTGTCCGAGCTGCTGGGCGTGGAGGCCGCGGCGCTGCACTGACCCCGAGTCCCACCGAACCAGCCCACCATCCGATGGGCCGCCGAAGCCCTGTCCGAAATTCGCGAGCGTCCGTCCCCCTACTCCTCCTAGCCTCGGGATCATGATGAACCACACCCCTCCCCGCCCCGCCCGCCGGGCCGAGCTGCTGGCCGCCGGCGCGGCCGCGGTGACCGTCGTGCTGTGGGCCTCCGCCTTCGTCTCGATCCGCAGCGCCGGGGAGGCGTACTCGCCGGGCGCGCTGGCGCTCGGGCGGCTGCTGGCCGGGTCGCTGACGCTGGGGGTGATCTGTCTGCTGCGGCGGGAGGGGTGGCCGCCGCGCTCGGCCTGGCGCGGTATCGCCATATCGGGCCTGCTGTGGTTCGGCGTCTACATGGTCGTCCTCAACTGGGGTGAGCAGCAGGTCGACGCGGGTACGGCCGCGCTGGTCGTGAACACCGGGCCGATCCTCATCGCGCTGCTGGGTGCCCGGCTGCT
This sequence comes from Streptomyces sp. NPDC006235, assembly GCF_040613735.1. NCBI lineage: Bacteria > Bacillati > Actinomycetota > Actinomycetes > Kitasatosporales > Streptomycetaceae > Streptomyces > Streptomyces sp. NPDC006235. The sequence goes on along the minus strand of NZ_JBEXSR010000023.1, from coordinate 109,615 downwards.
CGGTGATCCGATGCCCCCGCGGCTGCTGGCGGGGATGGCGGTGTCGTTCGCCGGTGCGGTGACCGTGGGTCTGTCGATGTCCGGCGAGGGCGGTTCCTCGGTGCTCGGGGTGGTGCTGTGCCTGCTGGCGGCGGTCACGTACGCCGCCGGTGTCGTCGCGCAGAAGCCGGCGCTGGGTACGGCCAGTCCGCTGCAGGTGACGACGTTCGGCTGCCTGATCGGCGCGGTGGTCTGTCTGCCGTTCGCCGGGCAGCTCGTCCAGGAGGCCGCCGAGGCGCCGGCCTCCGCGACGCTCAACATGGTGTACCTGGGCGTCTTCCCGACCGCCCTGGCCTTCACGACGTGGGCGTACGCGCTGTCCCGGACGACCGCGAGCAAGATGGGCGCGACGACGTACGCGGCGCCCGCGCTGGTCGTCCTGATGTCCTGGCTGTTCCTCGGCGAGGTGCCGGGGCTGCTCACCCTGGCCGGCGGTGCGCTGTGCCTGGCGGGCGTGGCGGTGTCCCGGTCGCGGTCGCGGGCGGCGGCTCGGGCCGGGGATCCGGGAGCGGCTCCGGAGCCCCGGCCCGAACGCACTGGGGGCTCAGCCCGCTGACTCGGCTTCCGCCCTGGCCTCGGGCGCGGCTTCCGGTTCCGCCGGACGCGCCCGGTCCGCGAGAACCTTGATCGACACCAGGGCGATCACCGAGAGCGCGATGATGTAGCCGGACACCGCCATCGAGGTGCCCGTCGCCTCCAGCAGCAGCACCATGACGAAGGGGGCGAGACCGCCGCCGGCGACGGCCGCGATCTGGTAGCCGAGGGAGGCGCCGGTGTAGCGCATCTCGGGTGTGAACAGCTCCGCGAACAGGGCGGCCTGGGGGCCGTACATGATGCTCAGGAAGCAGCTGGCGACGAACGTGCCGACCGCGAGCCACAGCAGCGAGCCGGTGTCGATCAGCAGGAAGAGCGGCACGGCCCACAGCGCGATGCCGACCGCCCCGAAGGCGTAGATCCGGATGCGGCCGACGCGGTCGGAGAGCGCGGCGGCGGCCGGGATCAGCACGAGCTGGGTGAGGCTGACGCAGAGCGAGACCATGAGCACCGGGCCCTTCTTCATGTCCAGTTCCCGGGTCGTGTAGTCGAGGACGCCGGTGATGAGGATGTAGAAGGTCGCGGTGTTCACGGCGAAGGAGCCGCCGGCGAGAAGGACCGTGCCGAGGTGGCCGCGCAGGATCGTGCGCAGCGGCGAGCTCTGCTCGGTCTTCTCCTGCTCGGCGAGGGCGCGTTCGGCCTCCCGGAACGCCGGGGTCTCCTCGACGCGGGTGTGGATGTACCAGGCGAGGGCGAGGACGAGCAGGCCGACCAGGAACGGCACGCGCCAGCCCCAGGCCGCGAACGCCGAGTCGGTGGTGAGCGCGCCGGCGGCCAGGAAGACGGTGTTGGCGGTCACCACGCCGATGGGGACGCCGAGCTGGACGACGCTGCCGTAGACGCCGCGCTTGCCCTCCGGGGCGTACTCGGTGGCCAGGAGCATCGCGCCGCCCCACTGGGCGCCGACTGCGACGCCCTGGGCGACGCGGAGCAGGACGAGCAGGACCGGGGCGGCGACGCCGATCCTGTCGTACGTCGGCAGCAGGCCGATGCCGGTGGTGGCCACGCCCATCAGCGTGAGCGCGAGAACCAGCATCGGCTTGCGGCCGCGTTTGTCGCCGAGGTGGCCGGCGACGATGCCGCCGAGAGGGCGGGCGAGGAAGCCGACGGCGAACGTGGCGAAGGAGGCCAGCACGCCGGCGGTGGGGCTGCCGGCGGGGAAGTAGAGGTCGCCGAGGACGAGGGCGGCGGCGATGCCGAAGACGAAGTAGTCGTACCACTCGACGGCCGAGGCGAGGGCCGCCGCGGTGGCGACGCGGCGGCGGTTGCCCGCGGCGGGCTCGGTGGACGTGTGCGGCTGAGCGGAAGGGGCCGTGTCCATGCGGTGCACGCTCCGGTGGGTGCGGGGACGGAACGGGGGGGGGTGACTCGATGGTCCGGGGAACGTACTGACCGGACGGTATGGACGTCAACGGGTCGTGCACCAGGACTTTTGCCTGTACGGGGCACTCAGTGTGCGGGCGGGCACGCCTCGGGCCCCGGCCTCGCGCGGAGGCCGGGGTGCGGGTGGGGCCGGACTAGAAGACGACCAGCGCGCGGCCGCCCTTGCCCGCCAGCATGTTCTCGAAGGCCGCCGGGATGCCGTCCAGGGAGATGCGTTCGGTCACCAGGGCGGTCAGGTCCAGACGGCCCGCCCGGACGTGGTCGGCGAGGACCGGGAGGTCCCGCGCGGGGTCGGAGTTGCCGTAGACGCAGCCGGAGAGGGTACGGCCCCAGTGGAAGATCTCCAGGGCGTTGAAGGTGACCTGCTGGTCCTTGCCGCCGATGCCGACGACCGTCGTGCGGCCGCCGCGCCGGGTGGAGTCCCAGGCCGTGCGGATGGTGACCGCGCGGCCGGCGCACTCGACGGCCACGTCGACGCCCTGCCTGCCGGTGAGGCCGCGGATCTCCCTGGCCGTGGTGTCGGAGGCGACGAGGTAGTCGGTGGCTCCGGCGGTCCGGGCCAGTTCTTCCTTCGCCGGGGAGACGTCCACGGCGATGATCTTCGAGGCGCCCGCGATCCGGGCCGCCTGCAGGGCGGCGAGTCCCACTCCCCCGACACCGAACACCGCGACCGTCTCGCCCTGCCGGACGCGGGCCGAGTGGTGGACGGCACCGTAGCCGGTGAGGACGGCGCAGCCGAGGAGGGCCGCGTCGGTGAGCGGGACGCCGTCCGGGGCGGGCAGCACGCAGGACGCGGAGACGACCGTCTCCTCGGCGAACGCGGCGACGTTCAGGCCGGGGTGGAGGTCGGTGCCCTCGGTGGTGCGGGCGTAGACGTCGGCGGCGCCGCTCAGGGCGTCGGCGCACAGCCAGACCTCGCCGAGCGAGCAGGCGTGGCATTTGCCGCAGGACGGGGCCCAGTTGAGGACGACCCCCTCGCCGGGCGCGACGTGACCGACGCCCTCGCCGACGGCGACGACCGCGCCGGCGCCCTCGTGGCCGAGGACGGCGGGGACGGGCACGCGCATGGTGCCGTTGGACAGGGACAGGTCGGAGTGGCAGACCCCGGCGGCGGCGAGCCGGACGCGGACCTGGCCGGGTCCGGGGTCGGGCAGGTCGATGCCGGTGATCTCCAGCGGGGAGCCGACGGCGGGCAGGACGGCGGCGCGGACAGCCATGGAAGGGACTCCCCTGGGGCTAGAACTGGAGGGACTTGGTCTGGAGGTACTCGGCCAGGCCGTGCACACCGAGTTCGCGGCCCACGCCGGACTGCTTGTAACCGCCGAAGGGCGCGAGGGGGTTGAAGCGGCCGCCGTTGATGTCGACCTGGCCGGTCTCCATCCGGCGCGCGAAGGCCACCGCCTCGGCCTCGTCACCGGCCCAGACGGCGCCGGACAGGCCGTAGACCGTGCCGTTGGCGATCCGCAGGGCGTCCTCCTCGTCCTCGTAGCGGAGGATCGACAGGACCGGGCCGAAGATCTCCTCCTGCGCGATGGTCATGTCCTCGGTGACGTCGGCGAAGACGGTCGGGCTGACGAAGTAGCCCGTCTCACGCGGGGCTTCGGGTCCGCCGGCGACCAGGCGGGCGCCCTCCGCGACGCCCTTCTCGATGTAGCCGCGCACCCGGGCCTGCTGCTTGGCGTTGACGACCGGGCCGATGCGCTCGCCGTACTTGGCGGCGGCCGTCGCGGCGAGTTCGACCGCCTCGTCGTACTGGTCGCGGTGGACCAGCATCCGCGTCCACGCGCTGCACGTCTGCCCGGAGTTGGACATGACGTTGGCGACACCGACGTTGACCGCCTTGGCGAGGTCAGCGGTCGGGAGGATGACGTTGGCGGACTTGCCGCCGAGTTCGAGGGCGACCTTCTTGACCTGCCCGGCCGCGATCGCGGCGATGTGCCGGCCGACGGCGGTGGAGCCGGTGAAGGAGACCAGGTCGACACCGGGGTGCTCGGCGAGGGCTTGCCCTGCGACCGGGCCCAGGCCGGTGACCAGGTTGAAGACGCCCGCGGGGAGGCCGGCCTCGTGCACCGCGTCCGCGAACAGACGGGCGACCAGCGGGGTGTCCTCGGCGGGCTTCACGACGATCGTGCAGCCGGCCGCGAGGGCCGGGGCGACCTTGGCGACGATCTGGTGCAGCGGGTAGTTCCAGGGCGTGATCGCGGCCACGACACCGACCGGCTCGTGGTGCACGACCGAGTTGCCGGTCTTCTCCTCGAAGGCGTACGTCGCCGCGAGCTCGGCGTAGGAGCCCGCGACCGCGATCGGCACGGCCGCGTGGACGGCCTGGGAGAACTTCAGGGGCGAGCCGAGTTCGGCGGTGACGGTCTCGGCGATCTCGTCCGCACGGGCGGTGAGCACGTCCCGCAGGGCCGCCAGGCGCGCCGCGCGCTCGGCGGGCGGGGTCGCGGCCCAGCCCGGGAGGGCGGCGCGGGCGGCCCGCACGGCGACGTCGACGTCCTCGGCGGTGCCGGCCGGGACCGTGCCGATGACCTGCTCGTCGACCGGGTTCACGACCTCGATCACGTCCTGGCCGGCGGCGGGGCGCCAGGCGCCCTGGATGTACATGCCGTCGTATGCCTTCATCGTGCTTCCTCCGGGGCGGGGCGTCGTCGTCCGGTACATAAACTAGCGACGATAGTTTTCCGGCGCCAGACGTCACGGGGTGCCGGGTGCCGGGTCATCACAGCATGGGCGGGGCCCCGCGCGGGTGTGCGGCTCCTCACTCCCCCAGGTCGGGCAGACGCGCCGGATGCGGGCAGATGCGGTCGCCGTGCTGGTCGAAGACGAAGAGGTGGGCGAGGTCGACCAGGAGCGGCACCTGCATGCCGTGGCGGAGGGCGAGGTCGGGGGTGGTGCGGACGATGAGGTCGCCGGGCAGGCGGGGCTCGGCGGACGGCGCACGGACTTCGGCGTCCCTGGGGTCGTCCAGGGTCACGACGGGTCCGGCCCGTCCGGCTCCGGTCCGCCCGGCTCCGGTCCGCTCCCGCAGGCGGGTGAAAACCGAGGCCTCCCGGCGGCGGCGCCGGGCGGGGCGGCCGGGGCGGGGGCGCGGGGCCTCCAGTTCGGGGACGACGGCGGGGCTGGAGCCGGTGTTGAAGTGGACGAGGATCTCATGCCCTTGGAACTCCACGTGCTCGACCAGACCGGTGAGCGGCACCTCGCCGGGGCGGGCCGCGGAGTGCTTGGCGATCCGGACGGCCTCCGAGCGCAGGCCCACGATGACCTCGCGGCCCTGCTCGACGCGCAGCAGCTGGTGGTCCAGGGAGAGCGGCTCGGGCAGACGCAGGAACTGCTTGCCCAGGCTGATGGTCATCGCGCCGTCCAGCGGGGCGCGCACCAGGCCGCGCAGCAGGTTGATGCGCGGGGTGCCGATGAAGGCGGCGACGAAGACGTTGCTGGGCAGCGCGTAGACGGCCCGCGGGCTGTCGACCTGCTGGAGCACACCGCCGCGCAGGACCGCGACCCGGTCGCCGAGCGACATGGCCTCGGCCTGGTCGTGGGTGACGTAGAGCGTGGTGACGCCCAGCTCCTTGGTCAGCTGGGAGATCTCGGCGCGCAGATGGGTGCGGAGCTTGGCGTCGAGGTTGGACAGCGGCTCGTCCATCAGGAAGGCGGAGGGGTGGCGGGCGATGGCCCGGCCCATGGCGACCCGCTGGCGTTCACCGCCGGAGAGCTGGCCGGGCAGGCGGTCGAGGAGGTCCTCGATGCCCAGCATCCGGGCGGTGGCGTCCACGCGCGGGCCGGGGTCCGTGCCCGGGGCCTCGATCCGCAGGGGGAAGCCGATGTTGGCGCGGCTGGTCATGTTCGGGTAGAGGGCGAAGTTCTGGAAGACCATCGCCATGTCCCGCCCGGACGGCGGCAGGCCGTTGGCGTACTCGCCGTCGAGCAGCAGCTCGCCCTCGTCGATCTCCTCCAGGCCGGCGATCATCCGGAGCACGGTCGACTTGCCGCAGCCGGACGGGCCGAGCAGCACGAGGAACTCGCCCGGCGTGATGTCCAGCGACAGCCGGTCCACCACGCGGGCGCCTCGCGTGTAGGTCTTGCTCACGTCGTGCAGGGAGATGGCGCGTGTCATGGGTGCCCCCGAGGGTCCATCAGGGCGCTGGTGCTCCGCGGTCGGAAGCCCCGTGCGGGTCGTACGGGGCTGTGGGTCACGGAAGTTAACGGAATGTACGCGGCCTGGGGAAGACACCTGTCGGAATCCGGGCTTTCGGTCCAGCTGGTGAGAAGGCGGACGGGTCAGTGGACGCCGGTGAGGTGGGCGAAGACCACGACGTTCCCGGAGTAGCCCTTCCTGCGGTCGTAGCTGCCGCCGCAGGTGATCAGGCGCAGCTCGCGGCGGCCCCGGGCGCCGCAGACCTCCTGGCTCGGGAAGTGCGCCTTCTCGTACGACGTGGCCTTGTCCACGGTGTAGACGGCGATCCGCCCGTCGGCGCGGCGGGCCTTGACGATGCGGCCGCGGTTGAGCTCGGGCAGTCCCGCGAAGACGGCGGGGCCGCTGTCCGTGTCGAGAGGCCCGACGGACACGGCGGTGCCCCGTTCGCCCGGCGAGGCGCCGCCCTCGTGCCGGCCGACCAGCTTGGGGTCGTCCTCCGGGGGTGCGGTGAGCCGGTGTTCGCGGTCGAGGCCCAGGTCCATGACTGGCCGCTGCGCGTAGCCCCGCCCGGCACCTCGGGCTGGGTCTGGATGGTCCAGTTGGCCTTCTCGCCCGGGTCGAAGTTGAACGCCGCGAGGTAGAAGTCGCAGACCTTGGAGTCGTTGCGCTGATTGTCCGCGGTCGTCGTGTTGGCGTGGATCTTGACGTCTCCGTTGCCCCCCGGGACAGGAGCGGCGGCAGCGGGCACACCGCTCAGGGCGGTCCCTGCGAGGGTGAGGGCGGCGAGCACGGCGGTGCGGGTACCGGCACGGCGCGCGGGGGTACGCGGGCATGAACATGCCTCCAAGTCAGATGATTGTCATACAAACACCTCGTCACCTGACTCTCTGTCACAGGACGCCGAAACAGACGCAAACTGCGCCCTACGACGCGTCAGATATCGCTCTTCCAGCGGAGCCGCACCCTCGACCGGCGGGCCTCCCCGGCCCTCTCCCCCACCGCCGCATCCGGCTCCCCACGCGACCGCACCGCAACCCCCGAGGACAGCAGCAACAGCAACCCGAGCATCACGAACGGCGCCGCCACCCCCGCCACCCCGGCGATCAGCCCGGCCGCGGCGGGCGCGGCGACCTGGCCGAGCCGGTTGCCGGTCAGGCGCAACGCCAGGGCCGTGGAACGGGCCTCGTCGGGGGCGGCCTGGACCACCGTCGTCATGGACAGCGGCTGCCCCACCCCGAGGCAGAAGCCGAGCAGCACCAGCAGCAGCCCGAGCGCCCACACCGGCATAGGCAGGGCGATGCCCGCGCACAGCAGGGCCGCCAGCAGACAGGTCACCGTGAGCAGCAGGGTGCGGCCGAGCAGCCGCAGCAGGGGCGTCAGCACCAGGCGGCACGCGATGGTGGCCGCCGCGCGCAGGCTGAGCAGGACGCCGATCACGGACGGCGCGATGCCCCGGTGCTCGCCGACTACCGGAAGGTACGCGGTGAGGATGTCGGTCGCGGACAGCACGGCGAGGCTGATGAGGATGCCGGCCGGCACACCCCGGGTACGCAGGATGCGCCCGACCGGGACACGGTCGCCCTTCTCCGCGCGGGACGTGGCCGCCGTGCGGCGGTGCTCGATGCGCCACAGCGAGGTGAACGCGACCGCCCCGACCGCACCCGCCGCGATCAGGGCGAGCGCGCTGGTGCCCGTCATGTCGTCGCCGCTGATCACCGCGCCCGCGGCGATGGGGCCGACCAGCTGGCCGAGCGCGGCGCCGATGGTGAAGTGACCGAAGTTGCGGTCCTGTTCGTACGGCGCGGACTGGCGGGCGACGAGGGACTGGGAGCCGATGACGAAGCAGAGGTGACCGAGGCCCATCACGCCGCTCCACAGGGCCATCGCCCACAGGGAGTCGGCGACGCCGCTGAGCGCGCAGCCGCCGGATATGAGGACGACGCCGACGGGCAGCAGGGGCGCGCAGCGGCCGTGGTCGGTGCGGCGGCCCAGGGGCACGGCGGCGAACAGCGGCAGCAGCGCGTACACCCCCGCGATCACACCGACCGCGCGCTCGTCCGCGCCCAGCGCGAGGGCCCGGTAGGAGACGGCGGGCCGGGCCATCGACACCGCCCCCTGCGCGAAGCTGAAGGCGATGACGAGGCGGAGCAGCCAGCCGCGGTTCCCACCGGACCTCACGATGACGTCCTCCATGCGGTGGTCAGATGATCCCGAAGAGCATGCCCGCCCCGAGGATGACCAGACAGGTGAGGGCGGCCCACTTCACGACGAACTTCGTGTGGTCGCCGAACTCCACCTTGGCCATGCCGACCAGGACGTACACGGCCGGGACCAGCGGGCTGGACATGTGCAGCGGCTGGCCGACGAGGGAGGCGCGGGCCATCTCCAGCGGGGAGACACCGTGCGCGGCGCCGGCCTCGGCGAGGACGGGCAGGACACCGAAGTAGAAGCCGTCGTTCGACATGAAGTACGTCAGCGGAAGGCTGAGGATGCCGGTGACCAGGGCCATGTGCGGGCCCATGCTGCCGGGGATGACGTCCACCATCCACTTGGCCATGTGGTCGACCATGCCGGTGCCCTGGAGGACGCCGGTGAAGACGGCGGCGGCGAAGACCATGCCGGAGACGTTCAGGACGTTCTCGGCGTGGGCGGCGATGCGGGCCTTCTGGTCCGGGATGTGCGGGAAGTTGACGGTGAGCACGAGCGCGGCACCGAGCAGGAACAGCACCGGGATCGGCAGCACCTCCATGATCATGGCGGTGAGCAGACCGACCGTCAGCAGCGCGTTGAACCAGTACAGCTTGGGGCGCAGCGTGGCGCGGTGGGGGTCGAGGCCCTGGAAGTCGTCGTCCTGCTCGTCGGCGTCCGTGCCGGAGCCGGCGCCGCCGGTGACGCCCTTGCGCATGGAGACCTTGCCGTCGCCGGAGCCGCCAGAGCCGCCGGCGCCCACGAGGACCGTCTCGGTCTCCTTCTCCTCGACCTTCTCCTCCACCAGCGCCTCGTCCAGCGTCAGCACGCCCAGCCGCCGGCGCTCACGCACACCGAGGACGTAGGAGAGGACGAAGACGAACAGCAGGCCCACGAGGAGCGCCGGGATCATCGGGACGAAGATGTCGCTGGCGTCGAGCTTGAGCGCGGTCGCGGCGCGGGCGGTCGGGCCGCCCCAGGGGAGGGTGTTCATCACACCGTTGGCCATGGCGGCGACACCGGTCATCACGACCAGGCTCATCTTCAGGCGCTTGTACAGCGGGTACATCGCCGAGACGGTGATCATGAAGGTGGTGGAGCCGTCGCCGTCCAGCGACACGATCGCGGCGAGCACGGCGGTGCCGACGACGATCCGCATCGGGTCGGCTTTGCAGAACTTGAGGATGCCGCGGACGACCGGGTCGAAGAGACCGACATCGATCATCACACCGAAGTAGACGATCGCGAACATGAGCATCGCCGCGGTGGGGGCGAGGTCGGTCACGCCGTCGAGGACGTAGTCGCCGAGCTTGGCGCCCTTGCCGACGAACACGCAGAACAGCGCGGGAATCAGCACGAGCGCCGCGATCGGCGACATCTTCTTCATCATGATCAGGACCAGGAAGGTCGCGATCATGGCGAAGCCGAGGATGGTCAGCATGAGTGGATACCTAACGTTCGCCCTTGAACATCCCACCAGGGCCGGCGGTGTCCGAGACGTTAGGTGCGTTCAAGCAGCGTTAACAAGACGTTGACGTGCGAGCAATAAGCGCAAAACTGCTGGTCACAGCTTTGCTCAGGTCAGAGCGGTGAGCTTTTCGGTCACGGATGCGCATCCAGGGGCCGTCTCGGGGGCCGTCTCGGGGGCGACTTCGACGGGCACTCCGTTGAGGACCGCGTTGCCGGACAGCGGGTCGAGCAGGCGGCCGTCGAGGAGCTGGTTGACGTTGACGCCGGGGTCGGTCGCGGCGTGGCTGAGGCGGGTGCCGGGGCGGTCGTGGCCCCAGCCGTGCGGCAGGCTCACCACACCCCGGCGCACGTCGTCGGTGATCTCGGCCGGTGCGGTCACCTCTCCCCCGGCGCCCTTCACGCGCACGGGTGCCCCGTCGCGCACGCCCAGCCGTTCGGCGTCCTCGGGGTGGATGTGCAGGGTGCAGCGGTTGGAGCCGCCGGTGAGGGCGGGCACGTTGTGCATCCAGCTGTTGTTCGAGCGGAGGTGGCGGCGGCCGACCAGGACGAGTCCGTCGGGGCGCTCGGCCAGGGCGCGCTTGAGTCGGGGCAGGTCGTCCGCGATCGGCTGCGGCAGGAGCTCCACCTTGCCGCTCCTGGTCTTGAGCGGCTGGGGCAGGCGGGGCCGCAGCGGACCGAGGTCGATGCCGTGCGGGTGCGCGAGCAGCTTCTGAAGGGTCAGTCCGTCCTGTCGTACGCCGAAGCCGTCGCCGTAGGGGCCGAGGCGCAGCATCATGTCCAGCCGTCGCTCGGGGCCGGTGTCGCCGGTGAGCTGGGCGGCGAGTTCGCGGGGGTCGCGGCCGTGGACGGGCGAGTGCGGTTCCTTGACGGCCTTGCCGAGGGTCTGGTCGATGACCATCCGGTCGACGGCGGCGGGGTCGGCCCCGTGCATGCCCGTGACGGCGAGGATCAGCCGGGCCAGGATCTCCGTCTCGGCCATGCGGCCGGGCTCCAGCGGGATCGCGGGGCGGGTGTAGCGGACCTGGTTGCGGACGGCGAGGGTGTTGAAGGCGAAGTCGTGGTGCGGGCTCTGGGAGGGCGGCGGCGGGGGCAGGACGACGTCGGCGTGGCGGGAGGTCTCGTTGAGGTACGGGTCGACGCTGACCATGAAGTCGAGCGCGGCGAGTGCCGTGTCGAGCCGGTCGCCGTCGGGCGCGGAGAGCACGGGGTTGGCGGCGACGGCCAGGAGCGCGCGCACCGGCTCGCCCTCCTCGGTGGCGGTGTCGATCTCCTCCGCGAGGGCGGAGAGGGGCAGTTCACCTTTGGCCTCCGGGTGCCGGCTCACGCGGGAGTGCCAGCGCCCGAGGGCGAAGCCGCGGCCGGGCCCGGCGGGGCGCGGGGTCTTGTCGGTGGCGGCCTGCGGGAAGAGCGCGCCGCCGGGCCGGTCGAGGTTGCCGGTGAGGATGTTGAGGACGTCGACGAGCCAGCTGGCCAGGGTTCCGTGCGGGACGGTGCAGCTGCCGATGCGGCCGTATACGGCGGCGGTGGGGGCGGCGGCCAGCTCGCGGGCGAGGGTGCGGATGACGTCGGCCTCGACATCGCAGGCGGCGGCGACGGCTTCGGGGGTGAACTCCCGCAGGGCGTCGGCCACTTCCTCGACGCCCTGGACGTGCGGGATCGGTTCGGTGAGACCCTCGTCGAAGAGCACCTGGGCCATCGCCGCCAGCAGGAGCGCGTCGGTACCGGGCCGCACGGCGATGTGCCGGTCGGCGAGCTTCGCGGTGCGGGTACGGCGCGGGTCGATCACGACGAGCGTGCCGCCCCGGGCCTTGAGGGCCTTCAGCTTGCCCGGGAAGTCGGGGGCCGTGCACAGACTGCCGTTGGACTCCAGCGGGTTGGCGCCGATCAGGAGCAGGTGGTCGGTGTGGTCCAGGTCGGGCACGGGGATGGCGTTCGCGTCGCCGAAGAGCAGTCCGCTGGAGACGTGCTTGGGCATCTGGTCGACCGTGGACGCGGTGAAGACGCTGCGCGTGCCGAGCCCGGCGAGCAGCACCGCCGGGTAGAGGGCACCGGCCATGGTGTGCACGTTGGGGTTGCCGAGGACGACGCCGACGGAGTTCGGGCCGTACCGCTCGACGACGGGCCGGATGCCGGCGGCGACCGCGTCGAAGGCCTCCTCCCAGGTGGCCTCGCGCAGCTCGCCGTCCCTGCGCACGAGCGGGGTGCGCAGCCGGTCCGGGTCGGCGTCGACGGCGCCGAAGGAGGCGCCCTTGGGGCAGATGAACCCCTTGCTGAAGACGTCGTCCCGGTCACCGCGGGCGTGGGTGACGCGCGTCCCGTCGATGGTGAGGGTCAGGCCGCAGGTGGCCTCGCACAGGGGACAGATACGCAGGGCGGTGCGGGACACGGGTCCTCCAGGGGCGGCGGCTACGGTGACGCACGGACACGCCGAGCATACCGACCGGTATGCATGGAGGGGAGGCCCTGACCGGTGTGAGGTCAGTCGAGCACCCGGGCCAGATAGGCCCGCAGCATCTCCCGCATCTCCTCGATGATCTTCGGGTCCCCTTCCGGCGCGACCCGGAAGGCCAGGTGCACGAGGGTGTCGGCGGTCTCGACGGCGATGAGGAAGACCCGGCGCAGCTCCTCGTCGGGCTCTCGGCCGAGATAGCCGGAGAGGAGCTCGGTGAGGCGGTCGGCGACGCGGTGGTTGGGCTCGGTGCGGGCGCCGACCGGGATCTGGTTGCCGAAGTCGACGAGGGAGAAGCCGGGCGCGGTGCGCTTCATCTGCAGGTACTCGTCGAGGACGACGTCCATGGCCTCGCGCCAGCCCCCGTCGCCCGCCGTCCGCAGGCGCTCGGTGACCCGCTCCGCGTAGCGCTCGAGGTTGCGCTGGGCCAGCGCGTCGACCATCTGGCGCTTGTTGCCGAAGAACCGGTAGACCGAGCCGATGGGGACCGCCGCCCGCTGGGCGACGGCCCGTGTGCTCAGGTCGTCGTAGCCGACCTCGTCGAGGAGGCCGGCGCAGGCGTCGAGGATTCTGGCCAGGCGTTCGGCGCTGCGCCGCTGGACGGGCGCACGACGGAGCGATGTCGCGTGGGGCACGGGCTCATGATGCCTTTCCGGCGCGGTCCGGTGAACCTCGCCCCCCGATCCGGGACCGCGCGTCCGACGCATGCGTGCGCGCCTGCCGCCCGTCGTCCGCACCCGCCGTGACGCCGGGGCCGGCCTCCAACCCATGCGTACGCGCCCGCCGCCCGTCGTCCGCACCCCGCGTGGCGCCGGGGCCCGGTTCCGACGCGGTGATGTCGGCCGTGCTCTCCACGGGTGTGCCGTCCACCGCCCACACCGTGCCGTCGTCGGCGTGGAGACGGGCCGTGACGCGGTGCGTGCCCCGTGGCACGAGGCGCTCGGCGAGACGGTGCTCGGGCGCCCGGAGCCGGGCGACCGGGCGGCCGTCCACGTAGAGCCATGCGAGGCCGCGCCCGGCCACCGCCCGGGCTGCCGTACCGGCCGGGGAGAAGCGGAAGTTCCGCACGGTCAGACGGACGTCCCAGCCGCCGGCCGCGCCGGGCTGCACCTCGACGCCGACGTCGGGGGCGTCCCGCCGCGCCACCTCGCGGTAGGCACGCCCCTCCTGGTCCCGGTCCTCCAGAAGGCTGCCCACCGGTACGTGCCGCGTCCCGTCCTCCCGCGCCTCACCGGAGCCGCAGCCCGCGGATCCGGTCAGCAGGAGGACACAGACCGCGAGCACGGCGCGAGATCCCGGTGTCCACGACATGCCGGGGAGCGTAGAACAGGCGTCCGGTCCGGCGGATCGTCCTGGAGTCGGGTTCCCCTCCTCCGCAATGAGGAGTCCCACAGGCCCGCGCGTCCCTCTTGCGTCGGGGAAATCGCAATCCTACGGTGTTGCATAGGAATTGGGTGGCGCACGAATCGGGACAACAAGGGAGCAGCGATCATGGGCGCGGACGCGCGGAAGACCGCCGAAGGGCTGACCTATCTCTCCGGCTTCGGCAACGAGCACAGCTCCGAGGCCGTCCCGGGCGCACTGCCTCAGGGCCGTAACTCCCCCCAGCGGGCCCCGCTCGGGCTGTACGCGGAACAGCTGAGCGGTACGGCCTTCACCGAGCCCCGGGCGCACAACCGCCGCTCGTGGCTGTACCGCATCCGCCCGTCGGCCGCGCACCCGGCGTTCAACCGCACGCACAACGGCTCGATCCGCACCGCCCCCTTCACCCAGACCGTGCCCGACCCCAACCGACTGCGCTGGAACCCCCTGCCCGACCCGGCGCCGGAAACCGACTTCCTGGCCGGGCTGTGGACCCTGGGTGGCAACGGCGACGCCACCCAGCGCACCGGCATCGCCGTCCACCTCTACACCGCCAACGCCTCGATGGACCGGGTGTTCAGCGACGCCGACGGCGAGCTGCTGATCGTGCCGGAGCGCGGCGGGCTGCTGCTGCGCACGGAGTTCGGTCCGCTCCATGTGGAGCCGGGCCATGTGGCGCTGATCCCTCGTGGGGTCCGCTTCCGTGTGGAGCTGCTCGACGAGTCCGCCCGCGGCTATGTGTGCGAGAACTACGGCGCGCCCTTCCGCCTCCCGGACCTGGGCCCGATCGGCGCGAACGGCCTCGCCAATCCCCGGGACTTCCGCGCCCCGGTCGCCGCGTACGAGGACGTCGAGGGCCCGGTGGAGGTGGTGAACAAGTTCTGCGGCAACCTCTGGACGGCCACGTACGACCACTCCCCGCTCGATGTCGTCGCCTGGCACGGCAACCATGTGCCGTACGTCTACGACCTGCGCCGTTTCAATGTGCTCGGCACCATCACGTACGACCACCCCGACCCGTCGATCTTCACGGTGCTCACGTCCCCGTCGGACACCCCGGGCCTGGCCGGGGTCGACTTCGTGGTGTTCGCCCCGCGCTGGCTGGTGGGCGAGGACACGTTCCGGCCGCCGTACTTCCACCGGAACGTGATGACCGAGTACATGGGCCTGATCGAGGGCGCGTACGACGCGAAGGCGGAAGGCTTCGTGCCGGGCGGCGGCTCGCTGCACAACATGATGTCGGCGCACGGCCCGGACCGGGAGACCTTCGACCGGGCGAGCGCCGCCGAGCTGAGGCCGCAGAAGATCGACGACGGCCTGGCGTTCATGTTCGAGACGCGCTGGCCGATCACCCTCACCCCGCAGGCGGCCCGCGCCGAACACCTCCAGCAGCGCTACGACGACGTCTGGCAGGGCCTGGAGCGGCACTTCCGTCCCTTGCACTGAACATCCCCGACCGGTACGGATGGCCCGTGACCTCCTTCGCTCCGGACTCGATCGTCCTGAACCGCAAGCTGCCGCTCTGGTACCAGGTGTCGCAGTCGCTGCGCGCCTCGATCCTCGGCCGCTCGCCCCAGGACCCGCTGCGCCTGCCCACCGAGGAGCAGCTGGCCGGGCACTACGGCGTGAGCGTGCTGACCATGCGGCAGGCGCTGAAGGAGCTGGAGGACGAGGGCCTCATCACGCGCCACCGCCGGCGCGGCACGTTCATCGAGCCGGACGTGCGCCGGGGCTCCCCGGTCCGGCTGCTGGGCTCGGTGGACGCGATCGTGGCCCAGCAGTCCGGCATGACGACCGAGCTGCTGGACCACGGCACCGCCCCGGTGCCCGCCGAACTCGCCGAGTTCTTCCCGGATCTGGCCGAGGTGGCCACGTACCACCGGCTGCGCAGCGACGAGAAGACCGGTGAGCCGACCAACCACGCCCGCAACCATGTGCGTCCCGAACTGGCCGCGCGCATCGACCTGGACGACCTGGTCCGGTGGCCCATGACCAAGGTGCTGCGGGATGTCGTCGGAGCGGACATCAGCCGCATCACGGACACGGTGGAGGCCCGGCTGGCCGACCCGGAGACGGCGAAGCTGCTCCAAGTCCCGCTGCTCAGCCCGATCCTGCACTACACGGGCGTCACGTACGACGCCGGCGGGCGGCCCTTGGACGTGGCCGTCATCCAGTACCGGGGGGACCGCTTCTCCTTCACGGTGACCCTGGAGGCGACGTAGGCGCTGCGCGGGAAACGTGGTGACGCACCTGCGGGCCGGTGGGGCTGGTCGCGCAGTTCCCCGCGCCCCTTCGGGGCGCTCGGCACGTCGTACGATGCCCTGCGTGACGCACGACGACGCTCCGCTGCTGGCGGACCTCATGCCGTGGTCCGTCGCACCGCCGCGGCTCGGCCGGGGGTGGCCGGCGGGACCGGACGCGGCGTCCCTGAAGGCCCGCTGGGACGCCCTGCTGAAGGCCGAGGGACCCGACCGCGAGACCCTGTTCGAGCCGACCCGCTCGCGCACCCCGCACACGGCGGTCGGCCAGTTGCCCGGCCAGGCCGGCAGCGGGACTCAGAAGCTGGCGCGCGCCTCGGGGCCGTGCCCGGAGCCGGTGCGCGTGTTGTGCGCCCCCTTCGACGAGCAGTGGCTGATCCCCGACCAGCGGCTGATCGACGCGGCCCGCCCGGAGCTGTGGCGGGTGGCGGACGAACGGCAGGTCTTCGTACTGGAGGCGCCCGAGGCCCCGGGGAGCGCCCGGGAAGTCCCCCGCCTGCTCGTCACCTCGCTCCTCCCGCTGCTGCGCCCGGGCAGGATCCGCCCGCTGTTCCGGCGGCCGGGCGGGCAGGAGCCCAATCTGGCGCCAGGCCTGTTGGAGCATCTGGGCACCCGGCTGGGCAGCGCCCTTTCGCCGCTTGACGTACTGGCGTGGATCACGGCGACAGCACGCCCCGACCTCTCGGTCCCGCTCACCGGGGACGCCGACGCCTGGGGGCGGGGCCTGGAGGTGGGCCACCGGCTGCTGTGGCTGATGCGCCGCGACGGTGAACGCCCCAAGCTGCCCGGCGGCCGCCGCCCGTACGTCCGCGCCCCGCTGCCCTCCCGCCCCCTGGACCTGCGCTACGACCGGGACGAGGAGGCTCTGCTGCTGGACGAGGGCCGCGTCTCCCCGGTGCCGCCGGAGGCCTGGGACTTCGAGGTGGGCGGGGTGCGCGTCCTGGAGCAGTGGTTCGCGGCGCGCGTCGCCGAGGCCGAGCCGGGCACACTCGCCGCGATCCGCCCCGCGACCTGGCCCCAGGCCTGGACGTCGGAGCTGCTGGAACTGATCACGGTCCTGGCCCTGCTGGCCGAACTGCGCCCCCTGGAGGAGCCGGAGATCCCCGAGCCGGTCACGGCGACCGAGCTGCGCGAGGCCGGCGTCCTCCCGGTACCGGCCCCGGCCCGCCGCCCGGCCTCGGTACTGGACGGCCCCGAGGAGGGCCCGGAGGGACAGCTCGCGCTGCTGTAGCGCGTCAGCGCAGGCCGGGGTCGTAAGCGTCCAGGACGCGTTCGAGGGCCCGCCTGAACACCGACTCCAGATCGACCGGCCCGCTCTGCGCCATGAAGGCCGCGGCCAGTCGCGGATACGCGCCGGTGGCCACCTGACTGCCCAGATAGGCCATCCGCACCGCGTTCTCCTCCTCCACGGTCCACGGCATGGAGCGCGTGCGCTCGACGGTCGCGATGTCGTTCGCGGTGTACGTCGTCACGACGCCGTTGAGCAGTGCGATCAGCTCCGTCTTCGTGCCGGCCGGGACGTCGAGCGGTTCGAGGCAGGCCAGGCAGTGCTCCAGATAGCGCAGGGAGTTGGGGCCGAAGGCGAACACCCCGGGCATCAGGCGCGGCACCCAGGTGTGACGGCGCATGATGGCGCGCGTCTCCTCGGCGTTGCGGAGCATGTCGGCGCGCCAGTCGCCCGTCGGCTCGAACAGCTCGTGCTCGGCACCGATGGCGTCGATCATCAGCTCGTACAGGTCCTCCTTGCGGGGGACGTAGTTGTACAGCGACATGGTGCCGCAGCCCAGCTCCGCGGCGACATGCCGCATGGACACCGCGTCCAGCCCCTCCGCGTCGGCGATCCGCACCGCCGCGGCCGCGATGTCGGCGCGGGTGAACGCGGGTTTCGGCCCACGGCCGGTGCGCTCGGGGCGCGCCCAGATCACTTCGGGTACGGCAGCTCGGCCCGCCATCGATCATCACCTCGGCCACCATCCTAGTTACGTACAGCGTACGTAGTGCGCTATGGTCAGGCCATGACTTCTACGTACGCTGTACTTAGTGAGGGTCTGGCGAAGCGTTTCGGGGAGGTCCACGCCCTGCGCGGGCTGGATCTCGCGGTGGCCGAGGGGACGGTGTGCGGGGTCCTCGGGCCGAACGGGGCGGGCAAGACGACGGCCGTGCGGCTGCTGACCACGCTGCTGCGGCCGGACGCGGGCTCCGCCCGGGTCGCCGGGCACGACCTCGCCCGGGAGGCCGCCGCCGTGCGGAGCCGGATCGGTGTCACCGGGCAGGACACGTCGATCGACGGGGACCTCACCGGCCGTCAGAACCTGCTGCTGTTCGGCCGGCTCCACCGGGTGCGCGGCCCCGCCGGCCGGACCACACAGCTGCTCGACCGCTTCGGGCTGGCCGAGGCCGCCGACCGGCCCGCCTCCACCTACTCCGGCGGCATGCGGCGCCGGCTGGACCTGGCGGCGAGCCTGATCCGCCGCCCCGAGGTGCTGTTCCTGGACGAGCCGACGACCGGCCTCGACCCGGCCAGCCGCAACCTCATCTGGGACGCGGTGCGCGAGCTGACCGCCGAGGGCACGACGGTGCTCCTCACCACCCAGTACCTGGAGGAGGCCGACCAACTCGCCGACGACATCGCCGTGGTGGACCGCGGCCGGGTGGCGCACACCGGGTCGCCGGCCCAGCTCAAGGCACTCGTCGGGGCGCACGCCGAGGTCGTCGTGACGGACTCGGACGCGCTCACGAAGGCGGCGGCCGTCCTGGACCGACTCACGGGCGCGCAGCCGTCGTTCGACCACGAGCGGAACGCCGTCGGCGCGGTCGCCAAGGACCCCACCCTCACCCTCCCGCTGCTCGTGCGCACGCTGGACTCGGCGGGCGTGCCGCTGCTCGACGTGAGCCTGCGGCCACCGACCCTCGACGACGTCTTCCTGCGCCTCACGGACACCACGGCCGCGGCCACCACCACGACCAGGACCGCCACCGACGAGAAGGAGCGTGCCGCATGAGCATACTGGCGTACGACGGGACCGCGATGCTGGGCCGCCAGCTGCTGCGGATGCGGAACAACCCGGGGCTGCTGATCCTCACCCAGACGATGCCGGTCAGCATGCTGCTGTTCTTCGGCTACGTCTTCGGCAGCGCCCTGGCGATGCCGGGCGAGGCCTACCGGTCGTTCCTGGTGCCGGGCCTGCTGGTGGCGACCGCCTCGGGCGGGATCATGACCGGCATGTTCCAGGCGGCCCAGGACACGCACCGGGGTGTGACGGACCGCTTCCGTACGCTGCCGATGAGCCGGGCGGCCGTACCGCTGGGGCAGGCCGCCGCGGACCTGGTGGCCACGGCCGTCGGGACGGTGCCGTTCCTGCTGGTGGGACTCGCGGTGGGCTGGCGGATCGAGGGCGGCCCGCTGCAAGCGGTGGGGGCCTTGGGGCTGTTGCTGCTGTTCCGCTTCGCCTGCACCTGGGCCGGGATCTACCTCGGGCTGCTCACCCGGAACGAGGAGGCGGCCGGTCAGCTGGGCGGGGCGACCTTCCTGCTGCCGCTGCTGTCCAGCGCGTACATCCCGACGAGCGGGCTGCCGGGATGGCTGCGGACGGCCGCCGAGTGGAATCCGATCAGCGCGGTGGCGACGGCTCTGCGAGACCTGTTCGGCAACGCCCCGGTGCCCGACGGGGCGGCCTGGCCGGTGGCCCACCCCGTCGCGGGGTCGCTGCTGTGGTGCGCCGTGCTGCTCGGGGTGTTCGTGCCGCTGGCCGTGCGTCGGTACGCGCACGGGGAGCGGTGAAGGGGCGACCGGAAGACCGGAGCCGGACGACGCCCCCGGTCACTGCCGGGCGGGGATGGGGCACCGACTGGGGGCGGGCCGCGCTCGGGTACACACCTGGCGCCGCTGCGTGCCGTGGGGATGACGGACGACGAGTGCGCAGCGTTGCACCAGGGGCGGTGTGACCGCCCGAGCGCGGGCCCCTACTTGCCGCCGAACAGCGAGCGGCGCAGCCTGCGCAGCGGCGCGAAGAGCGAGACGCGACGCACGCGCGCTCCCCTGCCACTGCGGTCGTGCGGCTGACGCGCGGTCAGTTCACGCATCAGAGAGGTCGCCTCGACCGTCTCCCGCTGCGGGACGGCGGGGCCGCCCAGCACCGAGAGGTGGCGGTCGAGGCGCGAACTGGTCGCGCTGCTCCCGCAGGTGATCGCAGGGACCCTCGCCCTGCTGCGCACTGTTATCTGTTCCATGTCACTCCCCACCCGTACGAGTCCACCCGGCCCGGGCAGGTTAACCCTATCGCCCCGTCCGGGCACTCGTGTATCGCGGTCACAGGATTCA
Organism: Streptomyces sp. NPDC006235; assembly: GCF_040613735.1. Taxonomy (NCBI): domain Bacteria; kingdom Bacillati; phylum Actinomycetota; class Actinomycetes; order Kitasatosporales; family Streptomycetaceae; genus Streptomyces; species Streptomyces sp. NPDC006235. The sequence goes on along the minus strand of NZ_JBEXSR010000023.1, from coordinate 89,414 downwards.
CCTTCCCCATAAAGGGGTTGACGATGTATTCCCGATTACTCTCCGAATCCAACAGATTTCAGGGCGAGTTGGACGATCGGCTGGCTGGTGGGCTGCGGCGATCCGCCGTCGGGCTCGACGGTTACGGCCAGTGACGTCGCGGAGGTGCCGAGACCCGTGGCGACCAAGGGCGTGTCGCCCTCGAAGAGGCCCAGGGAGCGTGGTTGCGCGCCCGGGCGCATGAGCCACAACTGGTGCACTCGGCCACCGGGAGGGGCACCGTATCCGCCGAGGGTGACCACCGCGCTCCCCTCCGAGGCGGAAGCGATCACTCCGATGGTTCGGCCCCGCCCGTCCCGGCCGCTGCCCGCACGGGCGTCCGGAGCCGCGAGAACGTGGGCGATCTCACGTGAGCGGTCCCGCTCGGCGGTCAGCTGATCCCGGGTCCGGTCCGCCTGCACCGCGAACAGCGAGGCGACGACGAGGGCCGCGGCGGCGGTGGCCGTGGCGAAGGGCACGAACAGCGGGATCCGGCGACGCTGCCGCGGCGGCGGCTGGGTGCCCCACACGTGCGGCGGCAGCTGCGGCGCACGCGCGCGTGCCGGCTCGCGTGCCGCGTTCTGCGGCGCCGGGTCCTGCGGAGTGGTCCGTACGGCGGCCATGACCCGGTCGCGCAGGGCAGCGGGGGGCGGGGCGGCGGCGGACCAGGCGAGCCGGACGGCGTCCTCGGACAGGGCGCGCACCTCGGCGGCGCAGCGGCCGCAGTCCCTCAGGTGCTTCTCGAAGCGGACCCGCTCCGGGGGTTCCAGGGCGTCGAGGGCGTAGGGCGCGGCGAGCGAGTGCGGGTCCTCGCGGCGGAAGAGACTCATGCCACGCCTCCCAGGCACTCGCGCATCCGGGTCAGCCCGTCGCGCATCCGCGTCTTGACGGTGCCCAGCGGCAGGGAGAGCCGCTCGGCCACCTCACGGTAGGTGTAGCCCTCGTAGTAGGCGAGGGTGACGGACTGGCGCTGGAGATCGGTGAGGCGGTCCAGGCAGACGCGTACCCACTCACGTTCGAGTCCCGCCTCGACCTCCTCGGTGACCTGGTCGAAGGCCGGGTGGTGGGCGCGCCAGGCCTCCCGCTGCTCACGCTCGCCGGCGGCGCGGGCGCTGCGCACCCGGTCGACGGCACGGCGGTGGGCGAGGGTGAGGATCCACGACATCGCGCTGCCCCGCCCCGGGTCGAACTTCGCCGCCGAGCGCCACAGTTCGAGCAGCACCTCCTGAGCCACCTCCTCCGATTGGGCGGGGTCGCGCACCACGCGCCGTACGAGCCCGAACACCGGGCCGGACACCAGCCCGTACAAGTCCTCGAAGGCCTGTTGGTCGCCGCCCGCCACGCGCAGCAGCAGTTCGTCCGCCTCCACTCGGTCCCCCTCTCCCAGGCCGCACGGGGCCTGTCCCCTCATACGAGGCATTCGCAACGCACACACCTCCGGATGGGGTTACGGATCAGCGCGCCGAAAACGCGGGTCGCCCGGTGATGAAACAACTTTGCCGACGCGCCGTAAGAACGTTTGAGATTCGACCAATCCGCTTCGCCGACCGCTCCGAATGGCGTGTGTCAGGCAAGTTGGCACTGAGGACGGACGGCATGACACCTTTCTCCAGGACCGGCGAGACCGGTGCGACCGGTGTGGGACGCAGGAGCATCGCGACCGCGATCTGTGGTGCGCTGGCCGCCGGCGGGCTCGCGGCCGCCGGTGTGACCGCGCTGCAACCCGAGGCGGCCTCCGCCTCCAGTCACCGCGAGGCCCCGCTGATCTCGGGGACCCCGCAGTACGACAACACCGACGTGTACGCGTTCGTCAGCCCGGACAAGCCGGACACGACGACCATCGTCGCGAACTGGATCCCGTTCGAGGAACCCGCCGGCGGGCCCAACTTCTTCACGTTCGCCGAGGACGCCCAGTACGACCTGCGCATCGACAGCGACGGTGACGCGCAGGAAGACCTGCTGTTCCGGTACACGTTCAAGACGCACACGAAGAACGACAAGACGTTCCTCTACAACACGGGCCCGGTCGAGAGCCTCGACGACCCCGACCTCAACATCACGCAGACGTACGACCTCGAACTGATCAAGCTGAAGCACCTGAAGCCGGTGTCGAAGACCAAGGTCGCCGACGACGTGCCCGTGGCGCCGTCGAACGTCGGCAAGGCGTCGATGCCAGACTACAACACCCTGCGCAAGCAGGCGGTCCACAAGCTCGCCGGGGGCGCCCAGACCTTCGCCGGGCAGGCCGACGACCCGTTCTTCCTGGACCTGCGCGTCTTCGACCTGCTCTACGGCGGGAACCTCTCCGAGGTCGGCAACGACACGCTCAAGGGCTACAACGTCAACACCATCGCCCTCCAGGTCCCCAACAGCTTCATCACCCAGTCGCACGACCAGCCGGTCGTCGGCATCTGGTCGACGACGCAGCGCAAGAACGCCCAGGGCTACTTCGCGCAGGTCTCCCGCCTCGGCAACCCGCTGGTGAACGAGGTCGTCAACCCGCTGAAGGACAAGGACACGTTCAACGCGTCCGCGCCCCGGGACGACGCCCAGTTCCTGAAGAACGTCACCAACCCGGAGCTGCCCAAGCTCATCGAGGCGATCTACAAGATCCCGGCGCCGAAGGAGCCGCGCAACGACCTGGTCGACGTCTTCCTCAAGGGCGTCAAGGACCTCAATCAGCCGCCGCACGTGACGCCGTCGGAGCAGCTGCGCCTCAACACCTCGATCAAGCCGGCCGCCAAGCCCAAGCGGCTCGGTGTCCTCGACGGCGACAACGCCGGCTTCCCGAACGGCCGTCGCCTCACCGACGACGTGATCGACGCCTCGCTCCAGGTCGTCGAGGGTGAGCTGCTGGGCGCGAAGAACGACCTCGGTGACGCGGTCGACAAGAACGACAAGGACTTCGAGAAGGCCTTCCCGTACGTCGCCCTGCCGACGGAGGGGTCGCGCGGTCCGCTCGCCAAGGGCGTGGACGGCGGCAACGACGTCCGCAGCCAGCTCGGCGACGCGCTCCAGCCGGCCGAGGCGCAGAGCTCAGACGACATGCGCCTGATCGCCGCGTCCACCGGGGCCGGCGCGGGCGGCATCGTCCTGATCGGCGCGGCCCTCATGTGGTGGCGCCGCATGCGGAACCGGGCGTACTGACCCGCTCCGCTCCCACCGACCGGCGCGGCCCGTCTCCCGTCCCCCACGGCACGGGCCGCGCCTCTGTCCCACCCCACCGCACCCGCACAGCCGACCGAGGAGAGGCCATGCCTCCGCGTACGACGGACAGCGCACCGGAGAGGCGCGACGACGACCACCCCCGCCCGGACCAGGAGACCGACGGACAGCGGCCGGTGGGGCGTGGTCCGGCGCGAGCTTCCCTGCCGGGAGAGGGCGCGGTTGCCGAAGCGGGCGACGCGGTCCCCGGAGCGGTGGGCACGGGAGGTGCGGACCAGGCTCCCGGCAGCGTGGCCGGCGCCGCGCACGGCAGCGGTGCCGAAAGCACGTCGGGCACCCGTGACCGTCTCCGCGCCGAAAGCGAAACCGCCGCCGGAGGCGAGCCCGACGGGCACGGCAGCCCACCCTCCGGGGGCGAGGGCGACACCGGCGCCGAAGAAGAGCGTGACGGGCACGGCAGTCCTCCTTCCGGGGACGAGGGCGACACCGGCGCCGAAGGCACGTCCCGTCCGCGCACTCCCTCCGGGAACGACGCCGGCGTCGAGCCGCGCGTGGTCGCGATGCGGCGGGCCGCTGACGGGGGGCGACGTTGGCGGGCCGCTCATCTGGCCGGATGCGCCGCGCTGTTGGCGGTCGCGCTGACCGGTGGGGCCATCGCCTTCGGGGGTACGGGGGACGGCCGGGCGGGAGCCGGTGCCGAGGCCGTGTCCGCGGCCGGGGCGCCGGCGGCCGGTGTGCTGGCCCGGGGGGATCTCGACGCGGGGATCAGGTCCCTGCAGGAGCACCTCCACGCCCAGCCCAGGGACTTCGGCAGCTGGGCCACCCTCGGGACCGCCTACGTCGAACAGGCCCGGACGAACGGCGACCCCTCGCGCTATCCGCAGGCCGAACGTGCGCTGAAGCGGTCCCTCCAGCTGGACCCGGGCAACGACCAGGCCCTCGCCGGCCGTGCCGCCCTCGCCGCCGCCCGGCACGACTTCACCGGCGCGCTGGCAGACGCCGACCGGGCCCTGAAGCAGAACCCCTACAACGAACGCGCCCTGTGCACGCGTATCGACGCCCTCGTCGAGCTCGGGCGGTACGAGGACGCCGCCGAGGCCGCCCGCACCGCCGACGACAGGCGGCCCGGGGTGCCCGTCTTCACGCGGTACGCGTACGTCGAGGAGCTGCGCGGCGACGTCCGTACGGCGCGTGACGTCCTGGAGCGCGCCCTGGAGGCCGCCGACTCGCCCGGCGACATCGCGTACGTCGCCACCGCGCTCGGGCAACTCGCCTGGAACCAGGGCGAGTACAAGACGGCGCTCGGCCACTACGCCCGCGCGCTCGCCGCCGACGAGGACTACCTGCCCGCCCTGGAGGGCCGCGCACGCGCCCAGGCCGCGAACGGCGACCGGGCCGCGGCCGTCGAGGGACTGGAGCAGGTCGTCGCCCGCTTCCCGCTGCCCGGCCCGCTCGTCGCCCTCGGCGAGCTGTACGAGGACCGGGGCGCCGACGGCGACCGGGCGAAGGCGGGCGACCAGTACGCCCTCGTCGACGCCTGGACGTCCCTCGCCCGCGCGGGCGGTGTCAACGCCGACCTCGACTCGGCCATGGCCGCCGCCGACCACGGGGACAAGAAGGAGGCCCTGCGCGCCGCCCGCGCCGAGTGGAACCGCCGGCACAGCGTCCACACGGCCGACGCCCTCGCCTGGGCCCTGCACGTCAACGGCCGCGACGAGGAAGCCCTGCCGTACGCCCGCCGCGCCACCGCCACCGGCTACCGCAACGCCGGCTTCCTCTACCACCGGGGCGTCATCGAACGCGCCACCGGCAACGACCGCGAGGCCCGCGACCACCTGAAGGCCGCGCTCGACCTGAACCCCGGCTTCTCCCCGCTCGGCGCCCGTGAGGCCCGTATCGCGCTCAAGGATCTGAAGGGGGCCCGGTGACCCTGCGCCGCCTGTTCGCGTCCGGCGCCGCCGTCCTCACGGCCGCCTGCGCGCTCACCCTGCTGCCCGCCGGCGCGGCGAGCGCCCACCCGCTGGGCAACTTCACCGTCAACCGCTACGACGGCCTGGTCGCCGCCCCCGGCGAGCTCCGCGTCCACCACGTCGAGGACCTCGCCGAGATCCCGGCCACCCAGGCGGGACCGGACATCGAGCGGCTGGGCATGACCCTGTGGGCCCGCGAGCGATGCGCCGCGGCCGCCGCGGACAGCAGGGTCACCGTCGACGGCCGCGGCACCCCGCTCACCGCCGAGCGCAGCCACGCGCGCGTGCGGCCCGGGCAGGCGGGGCTGGACACCCTCCGCGTGGAGTGCGAACTGACCGCTCCCCTGCCGTCCGGCGAGTCGGACAGGACCGTGTCGCTCGGCTTCCTGGGCGCAGGCTCCGCCTCCGGCCCGGGCTGGCGGGAGATCACGGCGCGGGGCGACCGTATGACGCTCACCGACTCGGACGTCCCGGAGAAGTCGATCTCGGCCGAACTGACCCGCTATCCCGAGGAGTTGCTCTCCTCCCCGGCCGACACCGCGGCCGCCGCCCTGCGCGTGCGCCCCGGTGGTGCGGCCCTGTCCGAGGAGGAGTCGGACGCCCCCGCCGCCTCCGTGCTGCCGCGCGGCGCCGACCGCTGGACTCGGGCCCTGGACGACCTGGTCGCCCGGCACGACCTCACCCCGGGCTTCGGCGCGCTGGCCCTGCTCATCGCCGTCGTCCTCGGCGCGATGCACGCGCTCGCCCCGGGCCACGGCAAGACCATCATGGCCGCGACGGCGGCGGCCCGGGGCGGCCGGGCCCGGATGAAGGACGTCCTGCCCATGGCCGCCTCGGTGACGGTCACCCACACCCTGGGCGTGGTCGCCCTGGGCCTGCTGGTCACGGCCGGTTCGGCGGCGGCACCCTCGGTGATCGCCTGGCTGGGCGTCGCCAGCGGCCTCCTGGTGACCCTGGCGGGCGCGAGCCTGCTCCGCCGCGCCCTGCGCAACCGCGCGCACCCCCACCACCACGGCCCCGCACACGACGACAGCCACAGCCACACGCACGCCCACGACCACCGTCACGACCACGGCCACCCGCACGACCACCACCACCACGATCACGACCACCCGCACGACCACGGCCACCCGCACGACCACAACCGCCCCCACTCCCACCCCCACACGGTCGAGCACACCCACGGCGGGTTCACCCACTCCCACCCCGTCGCCCCCACCCTCCGCGGCACGATCCTCATGGGCTTCGCGGGCGGGCTCGTGCCCAGCCCGTCCGCCGTGGTGGTGCTCGTCGGTGCCGCGGCCCTCGGGCAGGCCTGGTTCGGTCTGCTGCTGGTCGTCGCCTACGGCGTCGGGCTCGCACTCACCCTGACGGCCGCCGGGTACGCCGTCGTCAAGGCGGGCAGCGGGATGACCCGGCTCCTGGACCGGCGCCCCCGGTGGACGGCGGGCCCGATGGCGGCCATGGTGCGTCGGACCGCGCCGCTCGGCTCGGCCTTCGCCGTCGTCGTCCTCGGGGCCGGACTGGTGTTCAAGGGGGCGGCATCCGCACTGGGCTGAGTTACGTTCGTGAGGAAATCCGACGTCATGGGGAAAACAGACCTCATGGAGATTTCGCCCGGCTGCGAATGGGGGCGCCGTGTCCGAAGAACCGGGCCATGAGCGTGTGATCGCGGGCCGCTACCGGCTCCTGGCACCGCTCGGCGAGGGCGGTATGGGGACGGTGTGGCGCGCCCGCGACGAGGTGCTGCACCGTGAGGTCGCCGTCAAGGAGGTGCGCGCCCCGGCGGGGCTGGCGGGCGACGACGTGCGGCGGATGTACGCCCGGCTGGAGCGGGAGGCATGGGCGGCGGCCCGGGTCGCCAACCGGAACGTGGTCACGGTGTACGACGTGGCGACGGACGAGGGTCGGCCGTGGATCGTCATGGAGTTGGTCCGCGGGCTCTCCCTGGCGGAGGTCCTGGACGCCGAGGGCCCCATGCCGCCGCAGCGGGCCGCGCACATCGGCGCCGAGGTGCTGGCCGCGCTGCGGGCCGCGCACGAGGCCGGGGTGCTGCACCGGGATGTGAAACCGGCCAACGTGCTGATCGCGAACGACGGCCGGATCGTGCTCACCGACTTCGGGATCGCCATGGTCGAGGGCAGCTCCGCGCTGACCATGACCGGGGAGGTCATCGGCTCGCCCGAGTTCCTCGCCCCGGAGCGGGCGCTCGGCCGTACGCCGGGCCCGGAGTCCGACCTGTGGTCGCTCGGCGTGCTGCTGTACGCGGCGGTCGAGGGTCACTCCCCGTTCCGTCACGACACGCCGCTGAGCACGCTGCGCGCGATCGTCGACGAGGAGCTTCCGCCGCCGTACCGGGCCGGTCCGCTCGCCTCGGTCATCGAGGGGCTGCTGCGCAAGGATCCCGCGCAGCGGCTGCCGGCCGAGCAGGCGGAGCGGGACCTGCGGGTCATCGGCGCGGGCGGCTCGCCGAGCGCGGAGACCGTGCGGGCCGTGCCGTACCCGCCGACGGTGGCGGCCCACCCGGAGCCCTCGCCCACGCCCCCGATGCCCTTCCCGGGGCAGCCGGCGCGGTCCGGCCCGGGTGGGACGACGACGGCCACCGGGCAGGACCGCGACCGCCGGGCCGGCAGGGTGCTGGTCGCGGGCGTGGTCGCGCTGGCGCTCGCGGTGGGCGGTCTGACGTACGCGCTGCTGAGCCGCGGGGACGGCGACGGGACCGGTGACCGGGGTGCCGGGGCGAGTACGCCCGCGCAGACCAAGAGCCCGCCGCAGAACACCGGGAGCGGGAAGTCCAGCCCTTCCCCGACGCCGAGCGAGAGCGAGAGCGAGGAGAGCACTCCGCCGCCGCAGTCGGTGCGGGTCGCCCTGGACGGCACGCGCACGGACTACACGGGCTCGTGTCCGCCGCCGGGCGCACGGGCGCCGAGGTTCACGGCGACGTTCACGGTGGGGCGGCTGCCGGCCGAGGTGCGCTACCGCTGGGTGACGCAGGACGGTTCGGAGCTCGACGGTGGCTGGAAGACGCTGTCGTTCCCGGAGGGCGACGGCCGTACGCGGCAGGACGCGGTGACCGTGACGACCGAGGCGGAGAGCGGGACGTTCGAGGACGAGATCAGTGTCGAGGTGCGGGAGCCGGTGCGCACGACGTCCGAGTCGGTGCCGTTCTCGATCACGTGCGAGACGGAGACCCCGACGGGCGGGGCCTCCCCTTCTCCTTCGGACTCGGACCCGGGTTCGGACACGGGTTCAGGCACGGAGTCGGACACCGACTCCGGCTGAGCGGTCAGTCGTTGGCGTTGAGCACGGGCAGGTAGCCGCCCGACTGACCGGGTGCCTTCGGGTGGTACGACTCGCCGATGTTGAGCCAGTTGACGCTGTGCAGCCAGGAGTCACCGGAGCAGATCTCGTGGCCGGTGAAGGTGCCGCGTACGTCGCCGAAGGTGAAGCCGTGGTTCGCGGCGCGCTTGGCGATGGCGGTGTTGAGGTGGTCGGAGGCGTCGTTGATGGCCTTGCGCTTGGTCTCGGACAGGCCGAGGCAGGTGGTGCCAAGCTTGTAGAAGCGGGGGTAGCCGAGCACGACGACGTGGGCGTTGGGGGCCTTGGAGCGGATCGCCGAGTACACGCTGTCGAGCTTGCCGGGCAGCGTGGAGTCGACGTACGCGCGTGCGGTGTTGATACGGGAGACGCAGGCGCTGTCGGACTGGGTCACACAGGTCGTCATGACGTCGGCGAATCCGGCGTCGTTGCCGCCGACGCTGAGGGAGACGAGGGCGGTGGCGCTGCTCAGCGGGCCGAGCTGTCCGGACAGAACATCACCCGTTCGGGCGCCGGAGCAGGCCGTGAAATCGAAGGTCGAGGGTGAGTGGGCGGCGGCCCAGAGGTAGGGGTAGGCCTTCGTGCTGCGCTTGCAGTCGCCGCTGGAGCTGATGTAGCTGCCGGCGCCCACACCGGAGGAGTAGGAGTCGCCGAGCGCTGCGTAGCCGCCAGTTGCGGCGGATGAGGACGCCTGCGCCGTGGCTGCCCCGGTGAGGGCGGTGCCGGCGGCGAGGAGGAGCGAGCTCGCGAAGAGGACAAGTCGGGAACGTCTCATGGAACCTCCCTTAGCAGGATCTCTGCCACAACCGTCGTAGCAGCTACGCGTGTTGACAGGAAGTGTCCATGCCAAGCCTTTTCGGTCGTTTGCGGGGCGCACACGGCGCATTCACCTCACGTTTTGTTACGCCCCGAGCGTCCCTTGTTACGTGCCCATGACAGATTTGTTGACTAGTGCTCAACTCTCTTGTTCTACGCCGGTAGTTGGCCGACGCTTTACTCCGGCCGAGAACGGAACGCGACGCTCCCGGCCGTGTGCGCGAGCACGCGCACAACCCCCACATGACGCGTGCCCCACCCAGGCGCGCGCCGCCTAGAGGAGGAATCCCTCGTAATGGCACCACTGCGTAGCAAGAGACTCGGACTCGCCGCGATCACCCTGTCGGCGACCACCGCCCTCGTCGGCGGGCTCACCGCCCTCCCCGCCCAGGCCGCCGCTCCCGCCGAGGGCCGGGTGCTCGCCGCGGACTCCCCGGCCGCGGTCAAGGACAGCTACATCGTCACGCTCAAGAAGAGCGCCCTGAAGGCGTCCTCGGCCGCGGGCAAGGACCTCGTCGAGGAGTACGGCGGGTCCGTGCGCAAGACGTTCGGCAAGGCGCTGAACGGCTACTCCGCCACCCTGTCCGCCACCGAGGCCAGGCGCCTCGCCGCCGACCCGGCGGTGGCCTCGGTCGAGCAGAACCAGCGCGTCGGGCTCTCCGCCACCCAGAACAACGCCCCCTGGGGCCTGGACCGCATCGACCAGACCTCGCTCCCGCTCTCCGGCACCTACACCTACCCGGACAGCGCGGGCAGCGGCGTGACGGTCTATGTGATCGACACCGGTGTGCGCATCACCCACCAGCAGATCAGCGGCCGCGCCGCACACGGCTACGACGCCGTCGACGGCGACACCAACGCCTCCGACGGCAACGGCCACGGCACCCATGTGGCCACCACCATCGCGGGATCGACCTACGGCGTCGCCAAGAAGGCGAAGATCGTCGGCGTGCGGGTGCTGAACAACAGCGGCTCCGGCACCACGGCCGGTGTGATCGCGGGCATCGACTGGGTGACGCAGAACCACTCCGGCCCCTCGGTCGCCAACATGTCGCTCGGCGGCGGCGCCTCCGCCGCGCTGGACACGGCGGTCCGCAACTCCATAGCCAGCGGCGTCACGTACGCCGTCGCGGCCGGCAACAGCAGCACCACCGCCTCCTCGTCCTCCCCGGCCCGGGTCGCCGAGGCGATCACCGTCGGCGCCACCACCAGCACCGACGCCAAGGCGAGCTACTCCAACTACGGCTCGGCCCTGGACATCTTCGCGCCCGGCTCCTCCATCACGGCCGGCTGGCACACCAGCGACACCGCGACCAACACCATCTCCGGCACCTCGATGGCGACCCCGCACGTCGCGGGCGCGGCGGCGGTCTACCTGGCGGGCCACACCTCCTCCACCCCGGCCCAGGTCGCCTCGGCCCTGGTCGCCGGCGCCACCACCGGCAAGGTCACCAGCGCGGGTTCGGGCTCGCCGAACCGGCTGCTGAAGCTCGTACCGTAACCGGAATCTGAACAACCGTTCCCCGGAGGCGGGTTGAGCCTCCGGGGAACGGTTGTTTCCGTCACCGGAACCTTTCAGCTTGCGCCCCATGAAACGCATCCCGCAACGACAAAACCAACAAAAACGTGAGGGGCCGTTCCAGGTCTTGCCATACGGGTTCAATCGTCAATACCGTCATACATCTCACCCGCATCGGTCCGTCAGTACGCGGCTCTAGGGGAGGGCTCAAGGACCGCGACGAACCGGCGTGGGGCGCGGTAGGGGGGTGCCGTGCTCGGTGACCGCGAGGTGACCGGGCCGTGCCGCGCGGTCGGCTGCCGTTTTCCGCTGTCGGCCAGCTTTGCCAGCTCACCCGGCGTGCCCGAAGCTCCATCTCGGCGTGCCACGGGTGAGAACCCCCCTTTCGAACCGGATTGGATCCGGACTGCCCTGGGGGGGCGGTCCACCGGACGAGAGGGACCAGACTCGTGAGCTCAGTTCTGCAGCCGGCCGCGGCGGAGCAGCATCCGCCGACCGCCGGGAAGTACCGCCCCGTCTCCTCTCACCTGGCCATAGCGCCGCCGGTGAGCGTGGTCATCCCGGCCATGAACGAGGCGGAGAACCTTCCGTACGTCTTCAAGACCCTGCCCGACTGGATCCACGAAGTGGTCCTGGTCGACGGCAACTCCACCGACGACACCGTCCAGGTGGCCCGCGAGCTGTGGCCCGAGGTCAAGGTCGTCGAGCAGCGCGGCAAGGGCAAGGGCGACGCCCTGATCACCGGGTTCCAGGCGTGCACCGGCGACATCATCGTGATGATCGACGCGGACGGCTCGGCGGACGGCAACGAGATCGTGTCGTACGTCTCCGCCCTGGTCTCCGGCGCGGACTTCGCCAAGGGCTCCCGCTTCGCCAACGGCGGCGGCACGGACGACATGACCTTCATCCGCAAGCTCGGCAACTGGGCGCTGTGCTCGGCCGTCAACCGCAAGTTCGGCGCCCGCTACACCGACCTGTGCTACGGCTACAACGCGTTCTGGCGGCACTGCCTCGACAAGATCGACCTCGACTGCACCGGTTTCGAGGTCGAGACCCTGATGAACATCCGGGTCGTCAAGGCCGGGCTCAAGGTGCAGGAGATCCCGAGCCACGAGTACCTGCGCATCCACGGCACCAGCAATCTGCGGGCCGTGCGCGACGGGCTGCGCGTGCTCAGGGTGATCCTGCAGGAGCGCTCCAACCGCCGGGCGCTGCGCCGCCGTTCGGACCGGTCGCCGATGCTCGACTCGGTCCGGGGAGAGGTGTCTTGAGCGGTCCCGGCATCTCCGTCGTGATCTGCGCGTACACCGAGGACCGCTGGGAGGACATCCTCGCGGCGGTCTCCTCGGTACGGGCGCAGTCACGGCCGGCCCTGGAGACGCTGCTGGTCGTCGACCACAACCAGACCCTTCTGGACCGTCTCGGCAAGGAGTACAAGGAAGCCGACGACGTGCGGGTGCTCGCCAACGCGGGCCCACGCGGCCTGTCCGCCGGCCGCAACACCGGGATCGCGGCCGCGCGCGGCGAGGTCGTCGCCTTCCTCGACGACGACGCCGTGGCCGAGCGCGACTGGCTGCTGCACTTCGCCGAGGCGTACACCGACCCGCGCGTGCTGGCGGTCGGCGGGCGCACCGAGCCGGTCTGGGCGTCGGGGCGGCGGCCCGCCTGGTTCCCCGAGGAGTTCGACTGGGTGGTGGGCTGCACCTACCGGGGCCTGCCGCGCGGCCGGGTCCGGGTGCGCAACGTGCTCGGTGGCAACGCCTCGTTCCGCCGCAGCGCCTTCGACGCGGCGGGCGGTTTCGCCACCGGCATCGGCCGGGACGGCGACAAACGCCCGCTGGGCTGCGAGGAGACGGAACTGTGCATCCGCCTGACCCGGGCCCGGCCCGACGCGGTGCTGCTGATCGACGACCGGGCGGTGATCCACCACCGGGTGCCCGAGGTCCGTGAGCACTTCCGTTACTTCCGGACGCGCACGTACGCCGAGGGCCTGTCCAAGGCCCTGGTGGCCCGGAGCGTCGGCGCGGACAAGGGACTGGAGTCCGAACGCCGGTACGCCACCCGGGTCCTGCCGGCCGGGGTGGCCCGGGGGCTGCGGGACGCCCTGCTGGCCCGGCCGGGCGGTGCCGGGCGGGCGGGGGCGATCGTCGCCGGGGTGCTGACGGCGGCGGGCGGCTACGTGGTGGGCAGCGTGCGGGCCCGCCGGGGCGGGACCACGTTCTCGGTGCCCGAAGTGGAGGTGGCGGTCCGTGAGTGACATCCGCGTACCGATCCTCATGTACCACGCGGTCGCGACCGACCCGAACGACGCGACCCGCGCCCTGTCCGTGACCCCCGAGGCGTTCGCCGAGCAGATGGCGGTGCTCGCGGACCGGGGTCACACCCCCGTCACCACCGCGGGGCTGGCGGCGTGCTGGCGCTCCGGCCGCGCGCTGCCCGAGCGGCCGGTCCTCATCACCTTCGACGACGGCTACGAGGGCGTGCACCGGCACGCCCTGCCCGTGCTCGCCAAGCACGGCTTCCCGGCCACCCTGTTCGTCTCGACGGGGTGGATCCGGGGACCGTACGACACCGGCGGCGGGCTGGACACCATGCTGGACTGGGACCAGGTCCGCGAGCTCGCGGCGGCGGGCGTCGAGATCGGCGGGCACAGCCACAGCCATCCGCAGCTCGACCAGGTCTCCGAGGCCACGCTGCGGTTCGAGCTGATCCACTGCAAGGAGATCGTCGCCGACCAACTGGGCACCGTCCCCGTCTCGTTCGCCTACCCCTACGGCTACTCCAGCCGCCGGGTCCGGCAGGCGGTGCGCGAGACGGGGTACGCCCAGGCGCTCGCCGTCGGCAACGGCCTCGCGCGCCGCGCGCAGGGGCCGTACGCCCTGCGGCGCGTGACGGTACGCCGCAGCACGGGCACCGATGAGTTCGAGCGGCTGGTCGAAGGCCGGGCGATCGCCCGTACGTTCGCCAGGGACCGGGCCCTGACCAAGGGGTACGCCGTGGTCCGCAGGACACGCCGGGCACGCCGGCTGGTGTCCGGCCCCGGGGCCTGACCCCGCACGTGGAACACGCCGCGTGCACCGGGAAACCGGGTGCACGCGGCGCCCTCGTGCCGGATCATGGCGGCATGTCTGGAAACCCGCACGAGGCGCTGCCGATCCGGCTCAACGTCGACGACTCCGACTCCCCGTCCGATGTCGTCGACGCGCTGTTCCTCGGCCGCTTCGCGACGGGCGAGCAGCCGTACTCGCACGCGGTGAACATCGACCGCGTACGGTCCGGGGCGACGCTGATGCCGCCCGGCGCCCGCGTGCTGCGCGCCGCCCGGGACGACGACCGCAGCGCGACCCTCGCCGAGGGCGACGGCTGGACGCTGCTGATCTCACGCTGGAACCGGGGCGCCGACGTCACAGTGACCGCGACCACCGCCGAGCTGGCGAAGAAGATCCTCGACCAGGCCACGGACGGCGCGGCGGACGAACCCGAACCGCAGCCGGAGAACGTCACGATGGGCTTCTGGTACGTCTCCCCGCGCCGCGGCCCGCACCGCACCACGCGCCAGATCGCGGCGGGCACCTGGGACGAGGTCCGGCCCAACTACACGGCGCCGGTGGCGGACGCCATGGACCGCCTGATGAAGACGACCCCCGAGGACATCTCGGGCCGGCTCCTCCTCCTGCACGGCCCACCGGGCACCGGCAAGACGTCGGCGCTGCGCACCCTCGCCCGTTCCTGGCGGGACTGGTGCCAGGTGGACTGCGTCCTGGACCCCGAGCGGCTGTTCAGTGACGTCGGCTATCTGATGGACATCGCGATCGGCGAGGAGGACGCGGCGGGCAAGGGCCGCTGGCGGCTGCTGCTCCTGGAGGACTGCGACGAGCTGATCCGCGGCGAGGCCAAGCACACGGCAGGCCAGGCGCTGTCGCGGCTGCTGAACCTGACGGACGGACTGCTCGGCCAGGGCCGCAACGTCCTGGTCGGGGTCACGACCAACGAGGACCTGGAGCGCCTGCACCCCGCCGTCGTCCGGCCCGGCCGCTGCCTCGCCCGGATCGAGGTGGGCCCGCTGACCCGCACGGAGGCGGTGAGCTGGCTGGGTCGCGAGGAGGGCATCGGCCGCGAGGGCGCGACGCTGGCCGAGCTGTACGCGCTGCGCCGGGGCACGTCCCCGACGGCCCTGCCGGAGCCGCGCGGGGACGCCGACGCGGGGCTGTATCTGTAGCCCGGTTCGCACACAACCGCCTCTCACCTCCCTGTTACCCAGGCGTGCCAAGGTGTGCGGAGCGGCGACGCCGCGCTTCGCCGGGACGAAGGAGGGCTCTGATGGCACACACGGCACCCACCGTGTTCAGCGAACCCACCCACCGCTTCATGCGGTGGGTCCTGCCCGTCGCCCTCGGTCTCGTCTACGGCAACTGGGTGGCGGTGAACCGGCGTCACGGTGGTCCGGTCACCGGACCGGATGTGGCGTCGGGCGTGTGGAGCGGGCTCGCCTTCATGGTCCTGTGCATCGCCGTGGTCCAGGTGACCCGGCGGCTCAGGCGCGACCTGCACGCCCTGCACGCCCTGCTCCGGGCCGCCTTCGCCGGCGCCGCGCTGGGCTTCCTCTACAGCCAGACCGGCGACGACCTCCGCCCCGTGGTCATCACGTCGCTGCTGGTCACGGCAGCCGTCTTCCTGCTGCTGTTCTACCGCTTCCACACGCGCGCCGACACGTAGCGGGGTCCGGAAGGCCGGGTCGCCCTGCCGCCCTCCAGACGTGGAGTGCTTTGATGGGTTTATGACCCTGTTCGTCGGCACGTCCGGGTGGCAGTACAAGGACTGGCGGGACGTCCTGTACCCGTCCGGGCTGCCGGTGCGGCTCTGGCTGGAGGAGTACGCGGGGCACTTCGCCACCGTCGAGATCAACAACGCCTTCTACCGGCTGCCGGCCCGGGAGACCTTCGAGGACTGGCGCGGCCGGGTGCCCGCGGACTTCGTGGTCGCGGTGAAGGCGAGCCGCTATCTGACCCACATCAAACGGCTCAAGGACCCCGAGGAGCCGGTCGGCCGCCTGATGAGCCACGCGGCGGGTCTCGGTGACCGGCTCGGCCCGGTGCTGCTCCAGCTCCCGCCCAACCTGCGCGCCGACCCGGGCCTGCTGGACGCCTGCCTCGCCTGCTTCCCCGCCTCGACCCGGGTCGCGGTCGAGCCCCGCCACGACTCGTGGTGGACGCAGGAGGTCCGTACGGTCCTGGAGTCCCGGCGCGCGGCCCTGTGCTGGGCCGACGTCCTGGCCCGCCCCGCGACCCCGCTGTGGCGCACCACCGACTGGGGCTACGTCCGCTTCCACCAGGGCCGCGCCCGGCCCTGGCCCCACTACGGCCGCCGCTCGCTGGCCACCTGGCTCGACCGCATCGCCACGACCTGGCCCAGCGGCGAGGACGTCTACGCCTACTTCAACAACGACCCGGGGGGCGCGGCGGTGGAGGACTCGATGACGTTCGCGCGGCTGGGGAGATCGGCGGGCCTGGAGATCACCCGGACACCCGGGCGTCCGGCGCGGGCCGGCTGAGCGACGTCCTAATCCCCCTGAGCCGCCCGCAGGGCGTCCCGTACCGCGGCGAGCGCCGCGTCCTCCCCCTGCCCGAGCCTTCGGGCCCGCTCCGCATACGCCTGGGCGGCGACCGCCAGCTCCCGCTCCGCCGCCGAGCCGGCGGCGGCCACGAACGTGCCGTGGCGGCCCCGCGTCTCGATCACGCCGTCCGCCTCCAGGGCCCGGTACGCCTTGGCGACCGTGTTCGCGGCGAGCCCCAGCGACTCGGCCAGCCCCCGCACGGTCGGCAGCCGGTACCCCACCGGCAACTCACCGGACCGCGCCTGCTCGGAGATCCGCGCCCGCACCTGCTCGTACGGCGGCGCACTGTCGTCGATGTCGATCTTCAAGGTCACAGGCCGATTGTCCCGTACCCGACGGAAAATGGGAGGCACCCCGGGTGCGCTCCCGCGTAGCGTGCGCCTCCATGACCGTGATCGTGCGCGACCTGCGACCCGAAGTCCGAGCCGACGCCGAGGGGTTCTCCCACACGCGCCGCCGCGCCCTTCCCTACATGCTGTCCACACCCGAGTCCGTGGTGCACACCCTGACCCATGCCCACCCGGACGCCCACTTCGGGCAGCTCGTCGCGGAGGAGGACGGCGAGATCATCGGCACGGCCCAGATCAGCGTCGCCCACGAGAGCCCGGAGCCCGGCCAGGGGTCCGCCAACATCTACGTGCGCCCCGACCGCACGCGACGCGGCGCCGGTTCGCTCCTGCTGCGCACCGCCGAGGAGCGTCTGGCGGGGCTGGGCGTGCGGAAGCTGTTCGCCTGGGTGCTGGACGAGCCGGACAACCTCGCCTTCGCCGAGCGGCACGGCTTCCGGGCCAGCCGTTCCGCCTACTTCATGCGCCTGGACCTGGCGGCCGGCACGCTGCCGCCCCGCCAGGACCCGCCGGCGGGCGTCGAACTGCGCACGGCCGCCGACTTCGCGGACGACCCGCGCCCGATGTTCGAACTGGACGCCGAGACGGCGTCGGACGAACCGAGCGACATCGAGGCCGAGTTCACGGACTACGAGGCCTGGGTGGAACAGAACTGGAAGCACCCGCTCCTCAACCGCGAGCTGACCACGGTCGCGGTCGTCGACGGCCGCCCCGCCGCCTTCAGCGTGGCGCACACGGACGGCAGCCGCTACGGGACCGCCATGACCGGCACCGCCCGGGCGTTCCGCGGCCGGGGCCTGGCGAAGCTCGCCAAGAACGACTCCCTGCACCGGGCCCTGGCGGCGGGGTACACGGAGGCGTTCACCGGAAACGACACCGGCAACGAACCGATGATCGCCATCAACAAGTGGTTCGGCTACGAGATCTGTGCGAAGGAAGTGCGCTATGTCCGCGAACTCGGCTGACCGGTCCGGCCAGGTCGACGTCGTGCTCGTCAAGGCGGGCCGTACGAAGATCCGCTACACCGGCGAGCTCCTGACGGACGACGGCACCCGCGTCGCGGTCCGCGCCCCCTGGGCGGGCAGCGGCGTCCGCGACTTCGGCTTCGTCCGCTTCGAGCCCGGGGACGTCTTCACGGAGTACTACTGGCGTGACCGCTGGTACGCGGTGAAGGAGGTCCGCTCCGCCTCGGGCGCGCTGAAGGGCTGGTACTGCGACATCACCCGCCCCGCCGCACGCTCCGGCCCGGAGCTGGTCGTGGAGGACCTCGACCTGGACCTGTGGGTCTCCGCGGACGGCACGGACGTACGACGCCTGGACGAGGACGAGTTCGCCGCCAGCGGCCTCGCCGAGTCGGACCCCGGTGCCGCACAAGCCGCCCTGGCCGCCCTCGACGAACTGGAGTCACTCGCCCACGGCGACGACTTCACCGCGCTCCTGGCCTGAGCCGCCGCTCACGGCCACCACCGCGTACCGCTCGTCGGTCACCACCCCGCCCCACAGCAGGGGATCGCCGGACAGCTGCTCCACGCTCACCTGCCCGGCGATCGGTGCGAGCAGGCCGGCGAGCCGCTGTGCCGGTATCCCGACCGGCGCGGTCGTCCCCCACACGCCCTCGACCAGCACGAGCCGCCCGCCCGGCCGCAGCAGCCCGGCCCAGTGCCGCAGGGCGCGGCCGGGGTCGGGCAGGGCCCACAGGACGTGCCGGACGAGCACGGCGTCGAAGCGCTGCTCGCCGACCGGCGGCGCCGCCGCGTCACCGACGAGGAACACCGCGTCACGCCCGGCCAGTTTCCGCCGGGCGAGTGCCACCATCGCCGGGGAGAGGTCCACGCCCGTCACCCGGTGTCCCTGCTCGGACGCGAGGAGCGACAGACTGCCGGTGCCGCAGCCGAGATCGAGGACGTCACCGGCTCGCCCGGGCAGCCAGGAGCGCAGCCGCGCGCCCCAGGCCCGGCGCACCTCCGGGTCGCGCAGCCCGTGGTCCGGCTCCTCGTCGAAGGAGGCCGCCCGCGCGTCCCAGTCCACCTCGGCGCCGGTGTCGGTCGAGGTCATGCCGTCACTGTCGTTCGCCATGGGCCCAAGAGTGACACCCGCCACTGACACTCGAATCGTGACAGCCGCCACTGACAGACCAGGAGCGATGAGGAACTCTCCCCCGAAAGGTCTACCTCCGTGAGAACGCGGAACCCGGTAGACCCTTAAGGAGGCAGCCATGCGCCGTGTGACCGTGCAGAAGCCCCTGAAGAAGACGGACGTCCGCCGGGCCCGCGAGGAGGCCGACGAGCGCCCCGCGGGACGCCCGGAAGTCCGCAAGGACATCGCACGCACGTGGTGGCCGGACGCCTGAGCGGCCGGCACCAATCATGAGACCCGTTCAGCACACCCGCTTGCGGTAGTGGACGCGGTCGTAGGGCCCGTCCATTCGTCGCTCCACCAGCTCATAGCCGTACTTCGGATAGATCTCCTGGTTCTCCCACATCAGCGCGTTCGTGTAGAGCCTGACCTCGGGCAGTCCCAGCGCACGCGCGTGTGCGTCCACGAACCGCAGCAGCCGTCGCCCCACTCCCCCGCCGTGCGCGGTGGGGTGGACGGCGATGGTGTCGAGGAAGAGATGGTCCTCGAACGCCTCGACCACCACGAGGCCGGTCACGGGCTCGCCCGTCACGAACACCTTGCCCGCGGCCACGTTCGCCGCGTGGTCCTCCTCCATGGGCTGCGGCACCCGTCCGATGCGCTCTATGTAGGGGCGGAAGGCTGCGTCGATCACGTCCGTGACGACCGGTACATCGGCGGCTCCGGCCGGCCGGATCTCCTCGTCTGCCATGCCGAGACGGTATCTACCTGATGCCAGTCTGAGCGCTTCCTTAAGCGGGCCATAAGGATCTCCCCCACCCGCCCTCAGCAGGCGATTCCACGGTTCTCAGGGGCTAGCTTCGGATCGCCCCCCACGGGATCCGGGCCCACTCGGGCCCGGGCCTGTTCCCCTGTACCGTCTCGAGGAGTTCCCGCATGCCCGCACGCCGCACGGCAGTCACCGTCGCCGCCCTCGGCGCCCTCCCGCTCGCCCTGGCCGGGCCGACCGTCACGCCGGCGGCCGCGCACGGTTCGATGGGCGACCCGGTCAGCCGCGTCTCGCAGTGCTACGCCGAGGGCCCGGAGAGCCCCGAGTCGGCCGCGTGCAAGGCGGCGGTCGCGGCGGGCGGCACGCAGGCCCTCTACGACTGGAACGGCATCCGCATCGGGGACGCCGGCGGGCGGCACCAGCAGCTCATCCCGGACGGCAAGCTGTGCAGCGCGAACAACGAGCAGTTCAAGGGGCTCGATCTGGCCCGCGCCGACTGGCCGGCGACGGGGGTGCGCAGCGGTTCGCACACCTTCAAGTACCGCGTGACGGCCCCTCACAAGGGCACGTTCAAGGTGTACCTCACCAAGCCCGGCTACAACCCGGCCGAGCCGCTCGCCTGGAACGACCTGGATCTGGAGCACCCGGTCGCGACGGCCACCGACCCGGCGGCCGCGGGCGGGTTCTACACCTTCTCCGGCAGCCTGCCCGAGCGCTCCGGCAAGCACCTGCTGTACGCCGTCTGGCAGCGGTCGGACAGCCCGGAGGCGTTCTACTCCTGCTCGGACGTCACCTTCGGCGGCGGCGACGGCGCGGCGGGCGGCGCCGCTCCGGCCCCGACGGCCTCCGCTCCCACCAAGGAGCAGATCGAGGCGGGCAACGACAAGTCGACCATCGAGCACCACGGCCACGGCGACAACGACCCCAGCACCTCGGCCGCACCGGCCGCGGCCCCAAAGAGCCCCGCCCCGGACCGGCCCGCACAGGCCGAAGCCGCCCCGGACCAGCCCACGCAGGCCGACGCCGCTCCCAACCGGCCGAAGGCGGCCGGTACCACGGAGAACCTCGCCGAGACCGGCGGTGACAGCAGCACCCCCTACCTCGCGCTCGCCGGCGCGGCCGCGCTGGCGCTCGGCTCCTCGGCCCTGTTCCTGTCGGCCCGGCGCCGTGCGGTGAGCGGCAGTCGCCCCGGCCGCTGACCCAGGACTCGGGGCCTGTCCGGCGGCTCAGGCCGGACAGGCCCCGAAACGTTTCCCCTATGCGTGTACACGTGTCAATCGAACGCCGACGCACAGGTGGTGGGCCTGGCCCGCGCCGGGTCGAGCGCGTTGGCCACCTCGTGGAAGGCGACCCTGTCCAGCAGCCCGACGGCCACGTGCTCGGACAGGTCGACCGGGCACAGGTCCTGGAGCAGGACGTTGCGCACGTCCGGCCCGCTCAGGTACTGGCTGCGCCACGGCGTGACCACCTCGTCGTACTTGGTGGCGATGACGGTGTAGCGCACGCCGGGCACGGTGTCGCCGCCCGCGTTGAGCCGCTTGAGGAAGTCGGAACCGGTGACCTGGTCGGCGAGGGCGGGCGTGGACTTCGCCAACAGGTCTCCGGCGCCCGGGAAGTACGGCAGCAGGCGGGTGAAGCCGTTCAGGTCGGTGCCGTGGTTGCTGGGCGCGATGCCGACCAGGGCGTTCACCTTGGCGGCACCACCGAGGAACCGCAGGTACCAGCGGGGCATCATGCCGCCCTGCGAGTGCCCGACGATGTCGGTCTCGGCGGCGCCGGTCGCGGCGAGCACCCGGTCGACGAAGTCCTTCAGCTGGGCGGCGGACTTCTCGACGGGGCCGAGGCCGTGGAAGAAGGGGACGCCCTGGAGTTGCCCGTAGTCGAGGGAGAAGACGCAGTAGCCCCGGACCTTCAGATAGGGGGCGAGCCCCAGCCAGTTGTCGACGGAGTTCCCGAGGGTGCCGTGGACGAGGACGACGGGGCGGGGATGGACGGCGGACGGCTTGCAGGAGTAGTCGTTCCAGCCGGGGGCGCCGGCGGCCTGGGCGGAGGTGGCGGGGACGGTGACGGCCGCGGCGGTCAGCAGCAGCGCGGCCAGGGGTCTGAGCACTCGTTTCCAGGGCAGCATCGGGTGATCTCCTTGCGGCTCAAGGGAAGTGCGACGGCACGACGCCCTGTGATCCGGATCACGGGATGCTGTTCACTCGTCAAGTTACGAGTCAGTAGTCAAACTGGGAAGTTACGCGTCAGTAAAAACTTCCAGTGGTAACCGACGACGGTGGACCCGCCTGACACCGCCTCACCAGGCAGGCCGGATGGGCCCCTGGGGCGCGATCCGCAGCAACTGCTCCCGTAGCACCCGCACTTGCTCCTCCCCCAGTACATCCCCCCACTGCCGCACCACCTCCGCGGCCGCCTCCTCGGCAGCCCGCGTGCACTCCCACCCCCGCCCGGTCAGCACGACCAGCCGAGCCCGCGCGTCCCCGGGGTGCGGCCGCCGCTCGGCGTATCCCTTGCGCACCATTTCGTCCACGAGCTGACTGGCGGCCTGCTTGGTCACCCCGAGGTGGGCGGCCAGGTCGGTGACCGTCGCGCCGTCCGGGGCGAGCCGGGCGAAGGCGAAGCCGTGTGCGGGCCGCAGTCCCTCGAAGCCGCGCGCGACGACGCCCTCATGGATGCGGTGCGTGAGCCCGCCGGCGGCGGCGAGCAGGGCGGCGGACAGGGCCATGGCCTCGGAGTTCTGCACCCATGCATTGAAACACCCTTGACACGACGGTCAAGCAGCTTGACCATATAGTCAAGCTACTTGACCAACTGGAGACCCGCATGCCCGTCATCCGCTCGTCCGAAGCCGTCATCCACGAGATCCACGGCGCCCGCTTCGTCTCGTACGCCACCCCGCGCAGCGGCAGCAAGGAGCTGTGCGCCTGGCGCGGTGAGATCCCCGCCGGCCTCAAGGCGCCGGCGCACACCGTCAACCGGGAGGAGATCTTCCATCTGCTCGACGGCGAGCTGCTGATCACCCTCGACGGCCGCACCGAGCGGATCGCCGCGGGCGACACGGTGATCATCAACCCCGGCGCCACCCTGACCGTCGAGAACCCCACCGACCGGACCGCGTACTCCTGGGTCACCACCTCGATCGGCCTGGAGGCACGACTCGCCGACGGCACCAGCATCGTGCCGCCGTGGGCCAACTGACGTCACGCAGAAGGATCTACGCCGCCAGTCCCCCTAGTCCCCCGGGCATCACCGCCCGCGGGCCGAACTTCGCCCGGGCTCGGTCCGCGACCTCCTCGATACGGCGGACCTTCTCGTCCACCGGGTCGAAGGTCAGCTGGTGGGAGGCCTGGTCGGCGGGGTCGAGCCCCTCGGCGCGCAGGGCGATCGCGCGGACCCGGGCCCGTTGCAGCCCGAGCGCCTCGTACATGCCGTACGCGGCCCTGGTCAGGTCCGGGGAGTGCGCGGTCGGTTCGTCCAGCTTGCGGCTGCGGGTGGTGGCGATGGGGGTCCCCCCGCTCGAGCCTGTTCGAGAGTGGGGGAGGTCGGCGTAGCGCACGGTGAGCGTGAGCGTGCGGCAGACCTTCTCCAGGGCCCGCAGCCGGGCACCGATCTCCTCGGCGGCCGACAGCAGGGCACGGCGGTGGCGGTCCGGGTCCAGTTCGTCGCGGCCGAAGGGGCGCTCCGTGGCGAGGGAGCGGGAGACGGCGTTCGGTACGACCCGGCCGCGGTCCACGCCGTTCGCCTTCTCGTGCAGCTCGCGGCCGGCCTTCGCGCCGATCAGCCGCTGGAGCGTGGACAGCGGCGCGGCGGCGACCCGGCCGAGGGTGTCGAGGCCGTAGTCGCCCAGCGTACGAGCGGTCGCGGCACCCACGCCGGGCAGCGCGGCGACGGGTCTGTCCGCGAGGAACTCCGCGATGGCGTCCCGCTCCTCGGGCACCGCACACGTCACCCCGGGCACGGCGTCACGCAGCGCCACGCGGGCCAGCATCGGCCCGGGCCCGGCTCCGATCACACAGTCGACGCCGTACAGCGCGAGCGAGCGCACCCGGATCACCGAGGCCAGTTCGACGGCGTTGCGCCCGAAGTACCGCTCGGCGCCCCGCAGGTCGGCCAGCGCCCCGTCCGGTGGCAGGGCCTGGACGACGGGAGTGAACTCCTCGAGCATCCCGAGCAGTCGGGGCAGGTCGGCCTCGCGCGTCGGAGGCAGCTGGAAACGTACGCAGAGGATGGTCATCCCGCACTCCCCGGACTCTGGTGCCACAGCTTCCGTCCCACCGCGGGCCCTTCGCCCGCGGGACGCAGATCGGCCCAGGGGTGCATCTCGTACCCCGTGGGCATTCGGATCTTGCGCTGCTCCGCCGGATCCTGGTCCGCGGAGCCCGCCGCCCCCTCGCCGTCGCCGCCACCGAAATCACCGGAATCGGCACCCGTACCGGCACCGGCCAACCGGGCCGCGACCCCCTCCAGCCCTTCCTCCCGGCGCACCTCCAGCAGCTCCGCGAGGTTCCAGGCGGCGGCGCCCACCACGCTGAGGCTGCGCGGGCCGCGCCGCTGCACCACCCCGCGCACCAGCAGCAGCCAGGAGTGGAAGACGGTGTGGGCGCAGGCGTCGTGGGAGTCGTCGAAGAAGGCGAGGTCGACCAGGCCCGTGCCGTCGTCCAGGGTGGAGAAGATGACCCGCTTGCCGGACCGGATCGGCGGCGTCTGCGTGGCCGCCTTGGCACCCGCGACCAGCACCGTCTCCCCGTGCCGGGCCTCGCGCAGCCGCCGCGCCGACACCACGCCCAGCTCGTCGAGGAACGCCCGGTGGTCGTCCATCAGATGGCGCGAGGCGTCCATGGACAGCACGCCCAGCTCGGCACTGAGCCGCTCCGGGAAGGTGAGGTCGGGCAGCCCGGCCGGTGCGGTCTTCCGTCCTCCGGCCAAAGGCAACTGCCCACCGCCCGCGCCCCGCGCGCCCCGGTGCAGCTCGGTCAGATGCAACTGCAGATCACGGCGGTTGGCGCCGAACGCGTCCAGCGCCCCCACCTGCGCGAGCCGCTGGGCCAGCGGACGGCTGGGCCGGCCCCGCTCCCAGAAGTCGACCAGCGAGGCGTACGGCTGCCCCTCGGCGATCCGTGCCGCCTCGTCCTCCCTGATGCCGTGCACATCGGAGAGCGCCAGCCGCAGCCCCCATTTACCGGACACCAGTTCGATACGGTGTGCGACGCCCGACTTGTTCACGTCCAGCGGCAGCACGGGCACCCCGCGCCGCCGCGCGTCCGCCAGCAACAGCCGCTTCGGGTACATCCCGGGGTCGTGCGTCAGCAACCCCGCGTAGAAGGCGGCCGGATGATGTGCTTTCAGCCACGCCGACTGGTACGTCGGTACGGCGAAGGCGACGGCGTGGGCCTTGCAGAAGCCGTACGACCCGAAGGCCTCGATGATCTCCCAGGTCCGCTGAATCGTTTCCGCGTCATACCCGTTCGCCGCCGCGTGCTGCGCGAACCACACCTTGATCCGCCCCTGTGACTCCGGATCGGACAGCCCGCGCCGCACCCGGTCCGCCTCACCGCGCCCGCAGCCGGTCATGATGTCGACGATGTCGATGATCTGCTCGTGGAAGACGACGACCCCGTACGTCTCCTTCAGCGGCTCCTCCAGGTCCGGGTGCGGATAACGGATCGGCGCCCGCCCGTGCCGCGCCTCGATGAACGGCCGCACCATGTCGGCGGCGACCGGCCCGGGCCGGAACAGCGAGATGTCGACGACGAGATCGTGGAAGTCGGCCGGCTGGAGCCGCCCGACCAGGTCCCGCTGACCGGGCGACTCGATCTGGAAGCAGCCGAGCGTCTCGGTGGACCGGATCAACCGGTACGTCTCCGGATCCCCCGGCGACAACCCGTCCAGATCGACCCTCACCCCCGACACCCGCTCCACTTCCGCCACGGCGTGCGCCATCGCCGACTGCATCCGCACCCCCAGCACATCCAGCTTCAGCAGCCCGAGGTCCTCCACATCGTCCTTGTCGAACTGCGACATCGGAAAACCCTCGCCGCTGGTCGGCATGACCGGCGTACGCGCCAGCAGGGAGGCGTCGGACAGCAGCACCCCGCACGGGTGCATGGCCACCCCGCGCGGCAGCGCGTCCAGTGCCTCGACCAGCTCCCACAGCCTCCCGTACTTCTCCTTCTCCCCCGCCAGCGCACGCAGTTCGGGCAGCTCCTCCAGCGCGGCGCGGGCGTCCCTCGCCCGAATATGGGGAAAGGACTTGGCCACACGGTCGATCTCGGCCGGATCCATCGACAGGGCGGCCCCCACATCACGGATCGCATGCCGCACGCGATACGTCTCCGGCATCGCGACCGTCGCGACCCGCTCGGTGCCGAACCGGTCGATGATCTTGCGGTAGACCTCCAGCCGGCACGCGGACTCCACGTCGATGTCGATGTCGGGCAGCACGACCCGCTCCTTCGACAGGAACCGCTCCATCAGCAGCCGGTGCTCGATCGGATCGGCGTGCGCGATCCCGAGCAGGTGGTTGACGAGCGACCCCGCCCCGGACCCCCGAGCGGCGACCCGGATGCCCATCTCCCGTACATCGTCGACCACTTGGGCCACGGTCAAAAAGTAAGAAGCGAAGCCATGGTGGGCGATGATGTCCAGCTCATGGTGCATCCGCTCCCAGTACTCCCGCCGCCGGTCGTACCCGCGCAGCACCATCCCCGCCGCCGCCCGCGAGGCCAGTGTCCGCTGGGCGCTGCGGCGGCCGGCACCGACCAGATGCGGCTCGGGGAAGTGGACGGTACCGATCCCGAGATCGTCCTCGGGGTCGACCAGACACTCGGCGGCGGTGTGCTGGGTCTGTTCCACCAGCCGGTGAGCGGTGTCCCGCCGGAACCCCGCGGCCTCCACGATCCGCTCCGCCACCCCGACCATGGCCTCAGCTCCCTTGAGCCAGGCCTCACCGGAGTCCAGCTCCTTGGTCGGGTCGACGGGCACCAGCCGGCGCGCGGCGTCCAGCACGTCGGCGACCGGCCCCAGCCCCGGGTCGGCGTACCGTACGGCGTTGCTGAGCACGGGCCGGATCCGCTGCTCGGCGGCGAACCCGACGGTCCGGGCGGCCAGCCGCAGGGAGCCGGGCCCCGTACCTTTCCGGCCATGCCAGACGGCCTCCAGCCGCAGGGCGTCGCCGTAGACCTCCCGCCAGGGCACGAGCAGCCGCGCCGCACGGTCGGGACGCCCGGCGGCCAGGGCACGCCCCACATCCGAATCAGGCCCGAGCAGCACGGTCACGCCCTCGGCGTGCCGGCGCCCCCAGGGCAGCAGGGGTGTCCCCTCCCCCTCATGCGCCGCCGAGACGAGCCGGCACAGCCCGGCCCACCCACGGGCACCGTCCCGGGCGAGAAAGGTCACCCGGGGGGCGGACTCGTCGACGAAGGCGCCACCGCGCACAGGAGTCCGGCGCCGCCCCCGCCCGGGCTCGGACGGCTCCCCTCCCGCCACCGCAAGATCCGCCCCGAACACCGGACGGACCCCCGCCTTCGCGCAGGCCTTGGCGAACCGGACGGTCCCGGCGAGCGTGTCGCGATCAGTCAGAGCCAGGGCATCCATGCCCCGCTCGGAGGCACGCTCGGCCAGCCGCTCCGGATGCGAGGCTCCGTACCGCAACGAGAATCCGGAGGCGGTGTGCAGATGCGTGAACCCCGGCACCCGCACCTCCCGCACTCGTGAACCACATCGGTTCGAACACCTGTTCCCAGCTACCTCACCCCCACCATACCCCCATCCTCGAATACATGTGCGACATCCGTTCAGCCCGGCCCCACCTGCGGAAACACCGGAACGCCCCCGACCGTGGAGGCATGCCGCACCGCTCGTTCCGCGACGAGGTGAGAGACGCCGTCACCCCGCGGGCCACCCTGCTCATCGTCGGCGTGATCGCACTCCAGCTGCTGTTCATCGCCTCCTACGTGGGAGCACTGCACGACCCGAAACCCAGGGACGTGCCCTTCGCGGTGGTCGCCCCGGAGCCGCGTCCGATCAGGCGGTGACGAACCGGGACATCGACGGCGCACTGATCATCAACCCCACCGGCACCGACACCCTCCTGGTCGCCTCCGGCGGCGGCAGGATCCTCTCCACCACCCTGACCACTCTCGTCACCACCCTGGAGAGATCGGAGAAACGCACCTTCCGGACGGTCGACGTCATCCCGTCCGCCCCCACGACCCCAACGGACTCTCCTCCTTCTACCTGGTGGTCGGCTGGTGCGTGGGCGGCTACCTGGGCGCCGCGGCCCTGGCCATCAGCGCGGGAGCCAGGCCCTCGAACCCCCAGCGCGCCGCGATCCGCCTGGCGGTCATGGCCGTGGTCGCCGTCCTGGGCGGAGCCCTCATCACCCGCTCGATCGCCTACTTCGAGAACAACGCCCTGACCACACCGCTCCTGGTCCTGGCGGCATGGGCGGCGGCGGGAGCCGCCATCACGGTGGCGGCATCCGCAAGGCGCCGTAACGGCGCCCGGCGTTGACGCTCAGGCCGGGTGGGTCCGCAGCCCGGCGGAACGGGGTGCCGCTGCGCCCACCCGTGCCGCCCTGGGGGTACCTCCCAGGCCCTTAAAAGGCACTGGGGGAGGCACGACTGCCCGCAGCTAGGCGGGACCGGCGGCCCGCAGCGCGGCGGCCTGCGGCAGCTGAGCCGCCACGCACCCGCAGGCGCCGACGCACGGAAGGGGACGTGTCGGGGGGTGTCCGCCCGCAGCGGTTGGCGCGTCAACGGACAGTCAGTTGGGACCCGATCCCATCGCGCCGTTCCGAGGACGGACACCCCCCGGCGCGGCCCCGACCCACCGCACCCCGGTAAGCGCCACACACGGGCAGCGCCATACAGAAAAGCCCCGCCCCTCACACAAGGGGCGGGACTTCACAAGCCTGGAACCGGGATTCAGCCGATCTCGGTCCCGGTCGCCGACAGGGCCTCCGTCACCGGCTGGAAGAAGGTCTCCCCACCGGACGTGCAGTCACCACTGCCACCGGACGTCAGCCCGATCGCGTTGCTGCCCGAGAAGAGCGAGCCACCACTGTCACCGGGCTCCGCGCACACGTCGGTCTGGATCAGACCGTTCACGATGTCGCCGTTGCCGTAGTTCACGGTGGCATCCAGCCCCGTGACCTTCCCGTCGTGCACCTGGGTCGTCGAACCGCTCCGCGTGACCTCCATGCCGACCGTCGCCTCGGCGGCACCCGTGATCTTCTGCGTCGAGCCGTTGTAGAGGTTCACCTCACTCGGGTGAGCCACCTCCGCGGTGTACTTGACCAGCCCGTAGTCGTTGTCCGGGAAGCTGGAGTCCGCGTTGGTGCCGATCTCCTTGCCGCTGGAGTCCGACCACGTCGAGATGCCCTCGGTGCAGTGCCCGGCGGTCAGGAAGAACGGCTCGCCGCCCTTGACGACGTTGAAGCCGAGCGAGCAGCGGCCGCTGCCGCCGGTGATCGCGTCGCCACCGGCGATGAAGGGCTTGTACTCGCCCTTCGTCCGCTTGAGTTCGGCCTTCGCACCGAGCCCGTCGACGACCTTCGTCAGCTTCGTCCACTCGGCCTTGGACACCGTACGGTCGGCGGTGACGACGATCTTGTTGCTCGTCGGGTCGGTCACCCAGGAAGTGCCCGGGATCGTCGCGTCCTGCTTCAGCGCACCGCGGGCGCTCTTCAGTTCGGCGAGAGAGTTCGCCACGACTCTCGCCTTGGCTCCCGCCTTCTCGACGGCTTCGGCCGCGGCCTCGTCGAGCACGTTCACCACGAGCTTCTTGCTCTTCGTGTCGTAGTACGTGCCCGCCGCGTCGGCGCCGAGGTCCTCGGCCAGCGTCGAGGCGAGCTTTCCGGCCGCCGTGACCGACAGGGTCCGGGGCGCGGAGCCCTCCGGGGTCTCGCTCGCGTTCGCAGTCTGGAAGGTGACTCCCGCGGCGACCAGTGCGGCGATGCCCGCACCTGCCACGGCTGCACGCCGCTTGGGTATGCGTCGGTGCTTCAACTCACGTCCTCCTGTGGGGGGTCGGCCCGAGAGGTTGTGGGGACCTCACGAACCGGAAGGCTTTGTTGACGAGCGCCCACTATTCCGAGGACAACGGGGAGCACACAAGGGTGAGTTCGAGACGCGCGTAGACAGCGCTTCGCACGCCCTCCCATTTTGACCGTCCACGATCAAATCGGACCCAACTCCCCTGTGTTCACAGTGCAAACATTACGCGTGAGTAATGTGCGGGCACTCTGCGGGGTTCACGGGTGGCCGAATTTCGCCCCTACGCCAGCCGGTTCGGAGAAGCGCCCGAACACCACACGAAAGCCCCCGCACGCGATGCGTGCGGGGGCTTCGAAGCGCCGCGAACTGCCGCCGGGGGCCTGCCGGCGACCTCCCGGGGGCCTGCCGAGGGGCTTAGTACACGCTGACCCCGTAGGCGCTCAGGGCCTCCGTGACGGGCTGGAAGAACGTCGTACCACCGGAGGAGCAGTTACCGCTGCCGCCGGAGGTCAGACCGTACGCGACGCCGTTGCTGCCGTAGAGCGAACCGCCGGAGTCACCGGGCTCGGCGCAGACGGTGGTCTGGATCAGGCCGGAGACGATGTCCCCGCCCCCGTAGTTGACGGTGGCGTTGAGGGCGGTGACCCGGCCGCTGTGCGTACCGGTCGTGGAGCCGTCGCGGATGACGGTGGTGCCCACGCTCGGGGTGGCCGCGCGCGTGATGTCCACGCCGTTCGCGGTGCCGGGACGGCTGACGGAGCCGCTGTAGCGGACGAGGCCGTAGTCGTTGCCCGGGAAGCTGGAGCCGGCGGTCGAGCCGATGACCGTGGTGCGACCGGAGTTGGAGTACCAGGTGCCCGCGCCGTCGGTGCAGTGACCGGCGGTCAGGAAGTATTCGGTGCCGTTGCTGGCACGGACGTTGAAGCCGAGGGAGCAGCGCCAGCTACTCGCATAGATGGCGTCGCCGCCCTGGATCAGCTTGTTGAACTTGCCGGGGGTGCGCTTGATCGTGAGCGCGTCGGCGTTGGCGCCGGCCTGCTGCTTGATCTTCGCTATCTCGGCCTGGCTGACCGTGCTGTCGACGGTCAGAAGCACGCGGTTGGTCTTGCTGTCGACGGCCCAGGCGGTGCCCGGGATGTCGGCCTTCAGGATCGAGCCGCTGGCGCTCTTGAGCTCGGTGGCGCTGAAGGTGGCGGGGGTGTCGGACGCGTTCGCGCTGGGGATCGCGATCGCTGCGGCGGCGACGAGGCCGGTGGAAACGGCGATCAGCCGGGTCCGTCTCGAAATGCCGCTGCGGGGGGTGGTGCGCTTGATCCTCACTTTTCGTTCCTCCACAAAGGAAGTCGGGGGCCCTCGTGGGGTTTCGGGCCCGTGAGGCGCAGTCCGGGGCGAGGCAGGCCGGATTCCGAATCCGCCGTGCCCCTGACAAGCGCTGTGGGGGGAGTATTCGGCCGAACGGCCGGTAGGCGCAAGAGGGCCTTTCGGCCGTGCCCTTCTGAACCACCGGTCACGGTGGAGTCAGCCGTCGCAAGGGCAGCAGCAGTCGGCGGGTCAGCCGTCGCAGGGGCAGCAGCAGTCGCATCCGTCGCAGTCGCAATCGCGGCAGCAGCCCTCGCGCCTCTTGCGGGACCACGGCCCCTCGTACTCCTTGGCACAGCACAGCTTGCAAGTGCAGCACAGCAGCCAGAACATCCCGCAGCCGGCCCAGAACCCGCGCCGCCCCTGGGGCGGCTGGGGCACCGGCGCACCACCGCCGAGCCCACCGCCGCCGTACCCTCCCCCACCTGCGAACGGGTTCCCGCCACCGCCCGCATACGGGTCCTGCCCAGAGCCATGCGGCCCGTGCGGCCCATGCGCCCCCTGGCCGTACGGCCCCTGATGCGGCTGCTGTCCGTACGGTCCGCCCTGGTGTGAGGCGCACGCCGGCACCGTGCCGAACGCCCGGTCCACCGAGCGCCGCAGTTCGTGCACGAACAGCAGATGCACGAGCTTCGCGTCGGCGAACTCGGCGTCGCGCAGCGCGAGCCGCACCCCCTGCACCGCGTCGTCGGCGAGCCGCCGAGCCTCCGCGAGGGAGGTACCGGTCGCGGCGATCGGGTTCCAGGCACCTGACGCCTCGTCAGCGTACAGGTCCTCCACGGCGTCCAGGAGGTGGGCCAGCCGCCCGAAGAGCCGTCCGGCCTCGGCGAGCGGCCCGGCGTTGTGCGGCCGGCCGGCGAGGACGGCCGTGTGCGCGAAGGCGGCGGCGGTCGCGGTCTCGGTCGGTTCGGTGACCGTCAGGATCGGCGTACCGGGCCCGGCGAGCGTCTCGATGCCGCTCTGCCGGTCCACGGCGTCGACCAGGACGGCCGTGTCGAACCCGACGGCGGAGCCGGTGCGCGCCCCGGCGCGGTCCCAGCCCGCGGCGATCCGGCGCGCGGCGCGCGCGACCGGCGCGCGGGCCAGCAGCCCGTCGCCGTCGGCGACGTGGTCGCGCACCTTGGCGGAGGCGAGCACCAGCGACACGGCCGCCGCGAGCCGCGCTCCCTCATCGTGCGCGACGGACGCGGTACGCATCCCGCGCAGCGGACACGGCCCCGCCGTACGCCGGCCCACACCCTTCGGCGTGCTGCTCGAGGTGCCGCTCGTCGGCCCCGACTGAGCCTCCGTCAACACGGAGACGAGAAGCGCGTCGTAGTTCGTCACGATGCGCGCGAGCTGCCCGTGGTCCCGGCGCAGCGCGAGACACAGCCCGCACAAATGCGCCATCCACTGGGCCGTGAGGTTCTCCCCGAGCCGGTGCCGACAGGGCCTGACCATTCCGAACATCGATGTTCCCCCGTGCTCCGTACGACGTTTGGCGCCGCATGGTATCGGCCATCGCGTTCACCCGTACGCACCGCTCATCACCCGTACGCCGTGAAGAATCATATTTCACTCACAGTCAGCAGTCGTTTACGACAAGGCCCTTGGGAAACACGGACTCTCGACGGATTCGCTGTGCACCAGTACCGTCACAAACCCCCCGTGCGGCGTCTATCCACTTGGCGCGCCATCCGCATCATGGACGACCATAGGGATGCGGAAAGCAGAAAGACCGCTGTGAGAGGAGGCGTCCATGGGATCGGTACGCAAGGCAAGTGCCTGGCTTGGCCTCGTCGACGACAACGAAGACGAGCGTTACTACGACGACGACTACTCCGACGGGACCGAGCCCGGGGAGGCCTGGGTCACCGATCCGCGCGTCAAGGTGGCCTCGGACGTCGCCGAGGAGAAGGGGCGCCGCATCGGCACCGTGACCCCGGACAGCTTCCGGGACGCGCGCGCCATCGGCGAGCTGTTCCGCGAGGGCGTGCCGGTCATCATGAACCTCACGGCCATGGACGCCGGCGACGCCAAGCGCGTGGTCGACTTCGCGGCCGGGCTGATCTTCGGCCTGCGCGGTTCGATCGAGCGGGTGTCGACCCGGGTGTTCCTGCTGACCCCCGCCAACACGGAGATCGTGAACGGCGATCCGGCCGCGCACCGCACGGACGGCTTCTTCAACCAGAGCTGAGGCAGGGCCGCTCACCGGCCCTGCCCCGCGCGGGGTTCACCGGAAGGCGTCGAGTCCGGTGAGCGCCTTGCCCAGCACGAGCTGGTGCATCTCGACGGTGCCCTCGTAGGTGAGCACCGACTCGAGGTTGGTCGCGTGCCGCATAACGGGGTATTCGAGCGAGATCCCGTTGGCGCCGAGAATGGTGCGGGCCGTGCGGCAGATCTCGATCGCTTCTCGTACGTTGTTGAGCTTGCCGAAGCTGACCTGCTCGGGACGCAGGCGGCCGGCGTCCATGCGCCGCCCCAGGTGATGGGCGAGCAGAATTCCCTTGTGCAGTTCGACCGCCATGTCGGCGAGTTTGGCCTGGGTGAGCTGGAAGCCGCCGATGGGCCGTCCGAACTGTTCCCGCGACTTCGCGTAGTCGACCGCGGCCTCGAAGCAGCTGCGCGCCGCACCCATGGCGCCCCAGACGATCCCGTACCGTGCGTGCGACAGACAGCTGAGCGGTCCGCGCAGGCCGGCGCCTTCCGTGAGTACGGCGTCGGCGGGCAGCCGTACGTCGTCGAGGACGAGTTCGCTGGTGACGGAGGCCCTGAGGGACCACTTGTGCTTGATCTCGGGGGCGGAGAACCCGGCGCTGTCCGTCGGCACGACGAACCCGCGGATCCCGTCGTCGGTCTGCGCCCACACGACGGCGACGCCGGCGACCGAACCGTTCGTGATCCACATCTTGCGGCCGTTGAGGATCCAGTCGGTGCCGTCGCGCTTGGCGTACGTCCGCATGGAGGCAGGGTCGGATCCGTGGTCGGGCTCGGTCAGTCCGAAGCAGCCGATGACCTCGCCGGAGGCCATGCGGGGCAGCCACTGCTGCTTCTGCGCTTCGCTGCCGAAGCGGTGGACGGCGTACATGGCGAGGGAGCCCTGCACGGAGACGAGGGAGCGGATCCCGGAGTCGGCGGCCTCCAGCTCCAGACAGGCGAGCCCGTACTGCACGGCGGACGCGCCGGCGCACCCGTAGCCGTGCAGGGACATCCCCAGGGCACCGAGCTCTCCCAGCTCCCGGGCGAGTTCCCGGATCCCCGGCAGCTCCCCCTTCTCGTACCACTCGGCGACATGCGGCAGCACCCGGTCCGCGGCCCAGGCCCGCACGGTGTCCCTGATCCCGAGATCCTCCGGCGCCAGGAGTTCGTCCAGCCCGAGGGGGTCGGCGGGGTCGAAGGGAGGAAGCTTGGACGACTCGGACATGCGAACACCCTCCGAAACTCTTTAACTAGCACTGCTAGCCAAGACGCTACGACCTCCACCCACCCACGCACC
The DNA here is from genome assembly GCF_040613735.1 of Streptomyces sp. NPDC006235. Taxonomy (NCBI): domain Bacteria; kingdom Bacillati; phylum Actinomycetota; class Actinomycetes; order Kitasatosporales; family Streptomycetaceae; genus Streptomyces; species Streptomyces sp. NPDC006235. The sequence goes on along the minus strand of NZ_JBEXSR010000023.1, from coordinate 54,970 downwards.
ACCCGAAGCCGCCAACTGAAAAGGCGGAGGTCGCCCGTGGGGGTGCGGCGCCGTCGGCGACCGCAGCGTCATCCGGCAGTTTCCACCCGGCCGCCCAGACGTCCCCTCACCACACGCGCCCCGACCACCGCAAGCCGCCGACGGCGCTCCACCCCCACGGGCGACCTCCACCCCTCAATCGGCAGATACGGGTGGCGCGTGGGTGGGCGACAAGACGTCACACCGAGACGCGCGACTCCGCAGCGTCCCTGGGTGCGGGCAACTCCACCGCACCCTCCCCCTCACACTGCATGACCCGCGGCAACCGCAACGCCATCCCCGCCCCCAGCAGCAACAACCCCGCACTCACCAGCAACGTCACATGCAGCCCGTGCACAAACGCATCCCGGGCGGCATGACGCAGGGCAACCCCTGCAACCCCGCCCAGCTGCGCAGCAACCTCGTACGCCTCCCCCAGCGAATGCCCCGCCGAGGAGGACGCCGACTCCGGCACCCCCGGCACACCCGACAACCCGGGCGCGTACGCCGCGTTCATCACCGTGCCGAGCAGGGCGATCCCGATCCCCGCCCCCAGCTGGTACGACGTCTCCCCGATCGCCGCCGCCCCACCGGCCTGGTCCTGCGGCGCCTCGCTCAGCATCGACTCGTACGCCCCGAACAGCGTCGTCTCCAGCCCGAAGCCGAGCAGCACGAAGCCGGTCAGCATCAGCGCACAGTCGTCCGTCCGGCCCAGCGCCGTCAGCAGCACCACCGCGAACGCCGTCAGACAGAACCCGAAGCACACCATCCGCCGCGGCCCGAACCGCCGCAGCATCCGCGCCCCGGCCAGCCCGGCCGCCATCGCGGCGAACGTCAGCGGCAGCAGCCGCAGCCCCGTCTCCAGCGGCGACAGCCCGAGCACCAGCTGGAGGTACTGCGCGGCGATCAGTTCCAGTCCGACCAGCGCGAGCATCGCCAGCACGATGCACCCGACGGCCGTGCTGAACGCCGGCCGCGCGAACATCCCGAGGTCGACCAGGGGATGCGTCCGCCGCCGCTGGCGCCGTACGAACGCGACCAGCAGCGCCGCGCCCACCACCAGCGGCAGCACGGTGAGCAGGCTCCCCACCGACTCCCCGCCGCCGAGCCGCTTGACGCCCAGCACCACCCCGAACAGCCCGATCGCCGCCATCAGCGCGCCGACCACGTCCCAGGGTCCTTCGCCGTCGCCCTTGGACTCGGGCAGCAGCAGTCGCCCCACCGGGAGGCTGACCAGCATCAACGGGATGTTGACGAGGAACACCGAGCCCCACCAGAAGTGCTCCAGCAGGAAGCCGCCGAGCAGCGGCCCGACCGCCGCGCCCACCGCGGCCACGGCGCTCCAGATGCCGATCGCGAGCGCCCGCTCGCGGCGATCCGGGAAGACCTGCCGCAGGATCGACAGGGTCGCGGGCATGATCATCGCGCCGCCCACCCCGAGCAGCGCCCGCGCCACGATCAGTACCTGGGCGTTGTCCGCCAGGGCCGCCATGCCGGAGGCGACACCGAACAGCGCGTACCCGAGGAGCAGGACCCTCCGGCGGCCGACGCGGTCGCCCAGCGTGCCGAAGAGGATCAGCAGCGAGGCGCAGACGAGCGGATAGACGTCGACGATCCAGAGCAGCTCGATCCCGCCGGGCTTCAGGTCCTCGGTGACGGCGGGGACCGCCACGTGCAGCACGGTGGCGTCGACGGCGACCAGCAGCAGGCTGACGCAGAGGACGACCAGAACCACCCAGCGGTTGGCACCGGCCCCGGCCGCCCGACGGCGCAGCGCAGCGGCCGTGGTCGTCCCGGACATGTACGTACCTCCCAGATGTTCCCTCGCGATCGGCGGGCTCACGGGGTGGGGGACGCCCCCGCGACTCGGCCGGAGAGGAGCGGTGGTCTCCGGCCCGCGCAAACGAAAAGCGAGTGACACGTCAGAGTACGCGAGTCCGCGCCGGAGCCGAGTGGCGGACCTCTCACACGTCCGGCGGAAAGATGTGGCGTACGCCACTCCCCTCTGTGCCGACCACGCCCCGGGCGGCGGGCCGGTTCCGGCGCGGGTCGATAATCGGCCCCGTGACCGATCTTGAGACGCGCGCGGCCCCGTCCCGCGCCGGGGCGCTGCGCCGGGCGGCCCCGGCGCTGCTCGGGTACGTGGCCGTCCGTGCCCTGGGTCTTGTCGTTCTGGCCCTGTGGAGCGCGGCGCGCGACAAGAGCGCGTACACGCTGCTGACCGCTCGCTGGGACGCGCTCTGGTACACCAGGGTCGCCGAACTCGGCTACGGCTACGAGGTGCGTCTGGCGAACGGGGACGTGCACTCGAACCTCGCGTTCTTCCCGCTGCTGCCCTGGCTGGAGCGGCTGGTGGCGGCGGTGTCCCCGCTGTCGTACGCGGACGGCGGTTTCCTGGTCGGCCTGGTCGCCTCGGTCGCCGCGGCCTGGGGGATCTTCGCGGTCGCGGACCATGTGTACGGCCGCCGGGCCGGTGTGTGCGCGGTGCTGCTGTGGGCCGTGCTCCCGGTCGGGATCGTGCAGTCGATGGCGTACAGCGAGTCCCTGTTCACAGCGCTCGCCGCGTGGTCGCTGTACGCGGTTCTGACCGGCCGCTGGGCGACCGCGGGCGCGCTGGCCTCGCTGGCGGGACTGACCCGCCCGGTCGGGATGGCCGTGGTGGCCGCGGTGTGGGTCGCGGGCATCGCCTCCTTCGCCCGGGAGCGGCGGTCCGGTGAAGCCCATGACGTCGGCCTGCGCACCCGCCGCCTCCTCGGCATGCTGCTCGCCCCCCTCGGCACCGCCGGATACGTGCTGTGGGTCGGCCACCGCACCGGCAAGGGTCCGCTCGGCTATCTCGACGTACAGGCGGGCTGGCGCAACGGCTTCGACGGGGGTTACGCCTTCGCCCGGTTCGTCGCCGAGAAGTTCACGTCGTTCCCCTCGGCCCTGGCCGGTGCCGGGCTGATCGCCGGGGTCGCGTCAGTCGTATGGCTGTATGTGGTCGGCGTACGTCAGCGCCAGCCGCTCCCGCTGCTGGTCTACACCGGGGTGGTGACCGCGCTCGCCCTGTGCGCGTCGAGCTACTTCGGCTCGAAACCGCGCCTGCTGATGCCCGCCTTCCCGCTGCTGCTGCCCCTCGCGCTCGCCCTGGCCCGGCTGCGTATCCGCAGGTCAGCGCTGGTGCTCGGGTCAGTGGCGGTCGCCTCGGCGGTGTACGGGGCGTTCTGGCTGAACGGCTCCGGTCCCCCCTGACCCGCTGTGAGCGCCCGGAGAATTGCACGCCATGCCCCGGTGAACGAATTCAAAAGCTCAATAAAACGCGCTTCCGGAATGATCAAAGGAATTGAAGGCCGCAGCGCCCGACCATTACGGATTCGCTGGAAATAAACCTCCTCCTGAGAGGAATCCCACATCACATCGTCATCACAAAGCCGTTGATTCGACGGGGATCCGAGCTCACTCGCTGTAACGTCGATTGGGTGCGTACCGAACCGAAGCTCACCCGTCTGGACCGGGTGTTCGCCCGGCTGGACCGTGAGCCGGAACGACCGGCCCACATCGATGTGCCGAAGATGAGCAGGCACCGCATCGTGCTCTTTGCGGCGACCCTGGCCTTCTACGGCGCGATCGTGTGGGCCGTGATCATCACGTCCTGGCTGGTGCGGCTCGACTGGCAGGTCATGTTCTTCCGGCCGTACCAGCAGTGGTCGGAGATCCACTGGTTCGTCGACTACTACGTCGTGCTCGGCCAGCGCGGCCCGACCGCCGTGATGGTCGCGGCCTGGCTGGGCTGGCGCTCCTGGCGGCAGCACACCCTGCGCCCGCTCCTCGCCCTCGGCGTCTCGCTGCTCCTGCTGAACGTCACGGTCGGCGCCGCCAAGTACGGCATGGGCCGCCTGGGACCGCACTACGCGACCGTGATCGGCTCGAACGAGATGTGGCGCGGCGGCGATATATTTCCGAGCGGTCACACCGCCAACGCCGTGGTGACCTGGGGAATCCTGGCCTACCTGGCCTCCACCGCGAGAGCGCAGCGCTGGTTGTCCGCCGTGTCCGCGGTGACCTCGCTCGGCGTCGGGATGGCCACCGTCTACCTCGGTACGCACTGGCTGAGCGATGTGCTGCTGGGCTGGGTCGCGGGACTGCTGATCCTGCTCGGCCTGCCGTGGTTCGAGCCGCTGATCGCCCGTTCCGAGGACAGGATCTTCGACCTGCGCGACCGCTGGCGGGCCCGCCGGAAGCGTGCGGCGACGGCCGCCCCGGTCAGCGCGCCACCTGTGGTGGTCACGCCGCCGCCCGCCGACCGGGACGACGTCGCGGCCCGCTCCCCCCGGACCCCGGTCTATCTGGCGCCGGGCCCGCACACGACCCGCTCGGAGCGCACCCCGACCACCCCCGCGGGCAGCCGCCGCCCGCCGCACACGGAGCGGCACCCACGCGGCTCGGCCTCCTCCTCGGCCCGCCCCTGACGGGCGGCCCACCCCTGACAGGCGGCCGGCCCCGAGGGACGGCGGGCTGGTGCGCACCCCCCGTCCGGGCACGGCGAAGGCCCCGGTTCCGCTCCGGAACCGGGGCCTTCGCCGTGTCTCAGCCCTTCCAGGCCCGCGCCACGCGGCCGCCCCTCACCTCGAAGTTCAGCCGGCCCACGCGGTACTCCATCGTGATGATCGCCCCCGGCGGCAGCGTGCGCACCGTCGGCCAGCCGCGCTCACGCGCGAGGTGCTCGGCCCGGTCGGCGTCCAGGCCGACATAGGTGTCCGGGCTGTCGTCGGGTTCCGCGGAAGGTGTCGGAATCGGTGCCATGCCGCCACGCTATGCCGTGCCCGGCGACCGCGGAAGTCCGGGCCTGCGACCCGGGCCCCCGTCCCTCCCCTGTCACACTTCTGTCACAAGATCACGACAGCTGTTTCGGGAGCTGTCCGTCACACGGACGAGCGGTTTCCTAGGCCTTCCGCAGGTATTCGATCGCAATTTCCGCGTGTCACATGAGCCCATGGAAAAGCCCGGCGGAAAGTTCCGGGAGAAGTGACCTCGGGGCCCCATTCCATTCCGGCGCCGCACCCGGCCGGCTCAGCCGCCGCCGCACAGGAAATGCATGGCTTCGGCACGCAAAGGCCGGTACGCCCCCTGTCGGAGCGCTCGGTGACGCGAGCATCATGGCGTGAGCTCGCGGGTACGTGTGGCGCGGGCTTCGGCGGGCCCGGCACGCGATGAGCGAAGGGGCGAGCGAGCGATGGGGACGCAGACCGTACAGGCGACGGTTCGGCCCGTGCCGAGGAAGAAGCACGGGCGGGTGGTGGTGGACTGGCTGACCACGACGGACCACAAGAAGATCGGTCACCTCTATCTGATCACGTCGTTCGTGTTCTTCCTGATCGCCGGAGTGATGGCGCTGCTGATGCGCGCCGAGCTGGCCCGCCCCGGGCTGCAGATCATCACCAACGAGCAGTTCAACCAGGCGTTCACGCTGCACGGCACGATCATGCTGCTGCTGTTCGCGACGCCGACCTTCGCGGGCTTCGCGAACGAGCTGATGCCGTTGCAGATCGGCGCGCCCGACGTGGCCTTCCCGCGGCTGAACATGCTCTCGTACTGGCTGTTCCTGTTCGGCGGCCTGATCGTGCTGGGCTCACTGCTGGTGCCCACCGGACCGGCCGACTTCGGCTGGTTCGCCTACGCCCCGCTCAACAGCGCGGAGCGCACGCCCGGCATCGGGGCCGACCTGTGGATCATGGGGCTGGCGCTGTCCGGCTTCGGCACGATCCTCGGCGCGGTCAACTTCATCACCACCATCATCGGGATGCGCGCCCCCGGCATGACGATGTTCCGGATGCCGATCTTCGTCTGGAACACCCTGTTCACGTCGATCCTGATCCTGATGGCGTTCCCGGTGCTCGCGGCGGCGCTGCTGGTGCTGGAGGCGGACCGGCGGTTCGGCTCGCAGGTCTTCGACGCGACCAACGGCGGGGCCATCCTGTGGCAGCACCTGTTCTGGTTCTTCGGCCATCCCGAGGTGTACATCATCGCGCTGCCGTTCTTCGGCATCATCACGGAGATCATCCCGGTCTTCAGCCGCAAGCCGATGTTCGGCTATCTGACGCTGGTGGGCGCGACGATGGCGATCACCGGCCTGTCGATGGTGGTGTGGGCGCACCACATGTTCGCCACGGGCGCGGTGCTGCTGCCGTTCTTCTCCTTCATGAGCTTCCTGATCGCGGTGCCGACAGGCGTGAAGTTCTTCAACTGGACCGGCACGATGATCAAGGGCTCGCTGTCCTTCGAGACGCCGATGCTGTGGGCGACGGGCTTCCTGGTGACGTTCCTGTTCGGCGGGCTGACCGGGGTGATCCTGGCGTCGCCGCCGCTGGACTTCCATGTGACGGACACGTACTTCGTGGTGGCGCACTTCCACTACGTGGTCTTCGGCACCGTCGTCTTCGCGATCTTCGCCGGCTTCTACTTCTGGTGGCCGAAGTTCACCGGCAAGATGCTCGACGAGCGGCTCGGCAAGATCCAGTTCTGGACGCTCTTCACCGGCTTCCACACCACGTTCCTGGTGCAGCACTGGCTGGGCGCCGAGGGCATGCCCCGCCGGTACGCCGACTACCTCGCCGCGGACGGGTTCACCGCCCTCAACACCGTCTCGACGATCGGCGCTTTCCTGCTCGGCATGTCGACGCTGCCGTTCCTCTACAACGTGTGGAAGACCACCAGGTACGGCGAGAAGGTCGAGGTCGACGACCCGTGGGGCTACGGCCGTTCCCTGGAGTGGGCGACGTCCTGCCCGCCGCCCCGGCACAACTTCACGGTGCTGCCCCGGATCCGGTCGGAGTCGCCAGCGTTCGACCTGCACCATCCGCAGTACGCGGCGGTGACTGCGCAGCCCGAGCCAGAGCGCCATCAAGCCGGTCGCGAACCGTCCTGATCGCCTCGATCAGCCCGTCGGGTTCGAGCACCTCGAACTCGAAGCCCAGCATCATCACGTGGATGACCATCACGTCGAGGCTCCCGGCGCCGCAGCGCAGCAGGCAGCTGTCCGGGCCCTCCGCCTCCAGCACCCCGGCGCTGGGCGAGATGTGCGCGGCGGCCTCCTCCAGAGGCGCCAGGAGCCGCACGACGGCGTGGGTGGCGTACGCGCGGGTGGAGACGCCCTGGGAGACGTAGGCGGCGAGGTCCTCGGCGGGCGCCTCGCGCGCCTCGAAGCGCGGGCCGTGCGGCGGCCTGGGCGTGATGCGGTCCGCGCGGAACGTGCGCCAGTCCTCCCGGTCGAGGTCCCAGGCGACGAGGTACCAGCGGCGCTCGCTGCACACGAGGCGGTGCGGTTCGACACTGCGGCGGCTGGTGGTGCCGTCGTGGCCGCGGTACTCGAAGCGCAGCCGCTCGGCGTCCCGGCACAGGTGGGCGAGCTCCGTCAGGACGGCCGGGTCGACGGCGTCGGGCAGGGGGCCGCGCAGCATCGGCACGGTGAAGGCGGTGAGGGCGCCTACGCGGCGGCGCAGCCGGTTCGGCAGCACCTGTTCCAGTTTGGCCAGGGCCCGCACGGAGGTCTCGCCGATGCCCTCGATGCCCTGCCCGGCGGCCGTGCGCAGCCCGATCGCCACGGCGACGGCCTCGTCGTCGTCCAGGAGCAGCGGCGGCAGCTCGGCGCCCGCGCCCAGCTGGTAGCCGCCGCCCGTGCCGGGGCTGGCGTTGACCGGGTAGCCCAGTTCGCGCAGCCGGTCCACGTCCCGGCGCAGGGTGCGGGCGCTGACGCCGAGCCGCCCGGCCAGGTCGGGGCCGGACCACTCGCGGTGGGCCTGGAGCAGGGACAGCAGACGCAGCAGGCGTGCCGAGGTCTCCAACATGGGGGCGAGTCTGCCAGCCCTTGCGGACAGCCACTGTCCTCAAGGCTCGTAACCCAGCTGGGGGACGTCGAAGCAGGTGCGGTTCATGTCCCCCTGACCGGCCCAGCCCCTGCCGTCCTGCCAGCGGGCCACCGACAGGCAGGTCCGGAGGGTCCTGGGCGGCTCGGGGCGCCGCTCGAACCGGACGGGCAGGAGCAGTCCACCCGCGGTGTATCCCTGGCTGCGGTTCATGAAGGCGTCGACGCACGTGCGCGTGATGCCCGTCTTCGCGCAGGACCGCGCGGCGTCGGTGAACCAGCGTGCGGCGGCCCAGCCCTCCAGCTGCCACTGCGAGTGCGTCTTCAGGTCCTTCGTCGCCGCGCGGAACTCCCGTACGGCCGGGTGGCCGGTGTCGTCGAAGTTGCGGCTGGAGCCGGTCGCCCAGAGGGCGTTGCGGCAGCGCGGGGCGTCCTTGTAGGCCTCAGCGACGGTGGACGTCCAGTTCTGCACGTTGGTCACTTTGGCGGTGACGCGGGCGCCGACCTCGTCCATGGCCTGGCACAGCCGGGCGTTTCCGTGGCTGTCGATGGCGTCGAAGACGAGGTCGGCGCCCTGTTCCTTCAGGTCGGCCGCGACGGCGCGGAAGTTGGGCAGGGCGAAGTCGACCTGCTCGGTGACGACCTTGTAGCCCTCGGCGCGCAGGCCCCGTGCGACGAGCCGGGCGTAGGCGGCGGACGCGGACTGGTTGTAGGAGACGACGGCGGCGGTCCGGGCGCCGTGCTCGCGCTTGAAGTAGCGGTAGACCTCGGTGCCGCCGTACAGCTTGCCGTCCCAGCCGGTGGTGCCGTTGCGCGGCGCGAGGCTGCCGTAGATGCCGTAGAGGTGCGGGTAGGTGTCGTAGGCGCTGCCGAGGGGCTGGCCGCCGATGTCGGGGACGCGCGCGCGGGAGACGCGGGAGGCCCCCGCGTAGTCCAGGGCGGTGGTGGCGACCAGGGCGACGACCTCGTCCTCCTCGACCAGCCGGTGCACGCACTCGTTGTTGCCGACGCCGCTGCCGCCGTCGTCGCACAGGCGTACCTCCACGCGGCGCCCGTCGACGCCCCCGCGTGCGTTGAGCCGGTCGAACCAGGCCTTGGCCCCGTCGCGCGGGCCGGTGAAGGCGGCGCCGCCGACGGGGCTGGTGGCGCTGGTGATGATGCCGACCCGCAGGGGCGCGGCGTCGCGGGGCGCGGGAGTGCGGTCGTCGTGCTCGAAGTCCCTCTCGGGGAGCCGGCTGCCGCAGGCCGCGCTCAGGGCGAGCAGCAGCGCCGCGGCGAGGGCCTCAGCAGCCCGGGACCGGCGACGCATTGCCGCTCAGTTGCACCAGCGCGCACAGCGTCTTGGCGGACAGCTTCCAGGTGCCGTTCTGCTCGACGGCCGTCCCGGAGGCGTCCGGCAGGGCGGTCGCGCCCTTCAGGGTGAGGGTGTACGTCACGTCCGCCTCGGTCGCCGAGGTGAACTCGATCTTGGTGACCTTCGCCTGGACCTGTCCGCCGCGCTCGTCACCGCTGAAGGCCTCGAGGACGGGACCCATCCGGTCGCCGTTCTCCAGGAGGGCCTGTTTGTCCTCGGTCGAGGTCTTCGGGTCGAAGAACTTCTGCCAGTTCTGCCTGATCTCCGTCTCGGCCGCGGCCCGGTCCGCCGGAGCGCTGGCCGGAGCGCTCGTGGTCCGCTCCGCGGTCGGTGTGGGCGGCGTGTTCCCGCTGCCGCCGCCGTTGTCGTCGCTGCATGCCGCGAGGGCCGGGGCGAGAGCCAGGATCAGGGCGGCCGTGATCGCCGTACCCCGTCCCGCGGCTCGTGGGCCCCGAGTCTCGTTCCCCCGCCTGAGGTCGCTGCCGAGAACCATCTGGCTCACCACCGGGTGTCGGTCCGGGCCATGTGCGCCCGGTGCTTTCAGGGTCAGCTTCCAAGGGGCATAGTGCAAGCGAGCGGCGGACTTGAACAGGCGGCCAGGCGCGTGCCCGGACAACCGACGTGTGGGAGCCAGCGATGCGGACAAGGCGACTGCGGACCGTGCATCCCGTCCTCTGGGCGGGCTGGGCGGCGCTGGCCGCCGGGGCGGTGCTGTGCGTCGTCGGCTGGTACGGCGTCTCCGGGGAGCGCTTCGCCGAACGGCAGCTGCCCTACCTCGCCTCCTGCACGGTCCCCGGCGCGGCGCTGATCGTCTCCGGCGCGGTGCTGCTGGCCCACGGCCGGGGCGCGATCGCCGCCGCGCGCGTGGAGGAGCTGTACGGCCTGCTGGTGGCGGCCGAGCCGACCGAGGAGGATGAGACAGGGCAGGCCGCGCTCGCGCCCCTCGCGGTCAGCGGCGAGCTGCTGATGGTGCCGGGCGGCACGCTGTGGCACCGCGCGGACTGCCCTCTGGTGGCGGGCAAGGCGGAGGCCGTTCCGGTGGACTCCAAGCTGGTGGCGAGCGGCGAGCTGGGCCCGTGCCCGATCTGCGAGCCCGCCGAAGAGACCGACTGAGACCGGGCGATGTCCTCGCTGACGTACGACCTCACCCTGGCCGGCCTGGCGGTGGGCAGCGCGGCGGCGCTGACCGGGATCGGCCTGATCGTGACGTACCGCGCGACCGGGGTGCTGAACTTCGCCCACGGCGCGATCGCGATGGTGTGCGCCTACGTGCTGCGGCAGTGCGTGGTCGAGTGGGGCTGGCCGCTGTGGCTCGCGGCCGCGGTGACGCTGCTGGTGCTGGCGCCGGGGCTGGGGGTCGTACTGGAACGGTTCGTCTTCCGGCCCCTGGCGGTTCTCGGCGGTGACCCGGCGCAGACGCTGGTGGCGTCCATCGGGGTGTTCGTGCTGCTGGTGGGCGGGGCGGCGCTGCTGTGGGGGCAGGGGGCGCGGGACGACGCGCCGGAGCTGGTGGCGGACGAGCCGTGGGGGCAGCTGGCGGTGGTGCTGATGCTGGCCGCGGGGGTCGCGGCGGTGGTCCGCTGGACGCGGTTCGGACGGGAGCTGCGGGCCGTGGTCGACGACCGGCAGCTCGCCGTGCTGGGCGGCATCGACGCGGACCGGGTCGCGGCGGCGGGCTGGGCGTTCGGTTCCTTCACGGCGGGCCTGACCGGCGTGCTGCTGGCGCCGTACGTGCGTCTCGACCCGTACGGGCTGTCGCTGCTCGTGATGGAGGTCGTGGCGGTCGCGGTGGCCGCGCGGATGCGCAGCCTGCCCGTCGCGGTGGTGGTGGCGCTGGGCGTCGGGGTGGCGCAGAGCCAGCTCACGCGGCTGCATCCGTCCGGGTGGGGTGCGCCGCTGCTGCAGACGGCCGGCACGAACCTGTTCGTCGTCGCCCTGCTGGTCGCGGCCCTGGTCCTGCCGGGTGCGGGCACGCGTGACGCGCTGCCGCGCACGGCCACCGCCCGGGTTCCGACTCCGCCCGGCGCGTGGATCGTGGCGGCCGTGCTGTTCCTGCTGCCGCTGGGCCTGGCCGGCCGGGACCTGCACACGTCGATCCAGGTGCCGGCGCTGGCCGTCGTCCTGCTGTCCCTGGTGGTGGTCACCGGCCGCGGCGGCCAGATCTCCCTGGGGCAGGCGGCGTACGCGGGTCTGGGCGCCCTGTTCACCGCGCTGCTGGCGGCGGGCCGCTTCCCGGGCCTGCCGGCCGTGCCGGAGCTGGCGGCCCTCGCGGTGGCGGTCGTCCTGGTGGCACCGCTCGGCCTGCTCACGGGCTGGCCGGCGATCGGCCGCCGGGGACTGGCGCTGGCGCTGGCGACGTTCGCCGTCGGCGTGGGCGTGAGCCGCTTCGTCTTCGACCAGCCGTACGCCACGGCGGGCCTGTCGCTGGGCCGCCCGGCGGGTTTCGAGGGGGACCGCGCGTACTACCTCCTGGAGCTGCTCCTGCTGGCGCTCGCGCTGCTGGTGGCGCACGGGCTGCGCCGGGGGCGGACGGGCCGGGCCCTCGCGGCCATGCGGGACCACGAGGCGGGGGCGCAGGCGGCGGGCGTGCGGGTGCCGTCCCTCAAGCTGCTCGCCTTCGTCGCGGGCGCCGCGCTCGCCGCGCTGGGCGGCGGCATGCTCGGCATGGGCCTGCGCGCCTTCGACCCCGCCGCCTACGACCCCGTGCGCGGTCTGCTGTGGTTCGCGGCGGTCGTGGTGCTGGGCGCCGACAGCACCCTCGGTGCCCTCGGCGCCGCGGCCCTCCTGGTGGGCCTGGACGCGGGCACGCGCGGCGGTGTGGCGGCGGCCCTGATCGGCGTGCTGGCGGCCCTCGTGGGCCGCTTCCCCGGCGGCCCGTACGAGGCCCTGCGCACAGCGGCGGAACGCCTGCGCCCGCACCGCGCCCCGGCCCTCACACCGGCGGGGGCCCGGGCGCGCGGGCGGCTGCGCCCGGTGGAGCGGCGGGCGGCCCGCACGGCGCCGGTGCCGACGGGCGCGACGGCGACGGCGACGGCGACAGGGGCAGGGGCAGGGGCGACAGCACGTACGGCTTACGACCGGCGCAGCCGGCCACCGGCCTCCCGGGGCACCTCGCCACCGTCGGCTCCCGCCTCACCCCTCCTCACGGCCCGCCGCCTCCACGCCCACTACGGCGGCTTCACCGCGCTCGACGGGGTCGATCTGGACGTCTTGCCCGGGCGGATCACCGCGGTCGTGGGACCCAACGGGGCCGGAAAGAGCACCCTGTTCCACTGTGTGGCCGGGACGCTGCGGCCCGCACGTGGCGAGGTACGGCTGGGCGGGCGGGACATCACCGCGCTGCCCTCGCACGCCCGCACCCGGCTCGGTGTCGCGCGGACCTTCCAGCAACTGGCCGTCTTCCCGTCGCTGACCGTGGCCGAGAACGTCCGGGTGGGCGCCGAGCAGGGCCGGGTGAGCGACCCGGGCGCCGTGGAGCGGACGCTGAGGCTGCTCGGTCTCGACGGGCCGGTGCGGGCCTTGCCCGCCGCCGGGCTGCCCACGGGGACGCTGCGCCGCGTCGAACTGGCCCGGGCCCTCGCGGGCGCCCCGCGCGTCCTGCTGCTCGACGAGCCCGCCGCCGGCCTCGACACCACCGAAGTGGCCGCCCTCACCCGGGTCCTGAGGGCCCTGGCCGCCGACGGCACGGCCCTGCTCGTCGTCGAGCACGACGTAGACCTGGTCGCCGGCCTCGCCGACGTCGTGCACGTGATGACGGCGGGCCGGATCGTCGCCTCCGGCCCGCCCGGGCAGGTCCTGGACGCCCTGGGAACGGCGGCCGGGCGATGACCACCGTCTCCCTGCGCCACGCGCGCGTGCGCTACGGGCCGCTGGAGGCCCTGCACGGCGTCACCCTCGCCGCCCCCGGCCCGGGCCTGACCGTGCTGCTGGGCCGCAACGGCTCCGGCCGCAGCACCGCCCTGCGCGCCCTGGCCGGAGCGGTGCCCCTGTCGGGCGGAGCGGTGGTGTGGGACGGCGCCGACGTGACGCGCGTACCCGCGTACGAGAGGGCCCGGCGCGGGCTGTGCCTGGTCCCGGAGCGGCAGGCCGTGTTCGGCTCGCTCACCGTGCGCGAGAACCTCGACCTCGCCGCCCCCGACCACGGCCCGGCCCTCGACGCCTATCCGCAGCTGCGGTCCCTGCTGGAGCGGCGGGCCGGCACCCTCTCGGGCGGGGAGCAGCGCATGCTCGCCCTGTCCCGGGCGCTGCTGGCACGCGCGCGTGTGGTGCTCGTCGACGAGCCCGCCCAGGGCATGTCGCCGCCGGTAGCGGCCCGTACCTACGGGCTGCTGAGCGCGCTCGACGCGTGCGTGGTGATCGCCGAGCAGCGCCTGCCGCCCGCCCTGCGGGAGCGGACCGCGATCGTCTACGAACTGCGCCGCGGGAGGGTCGTGTTCGCAGGCGAGTCGGGAGAGCTCCGCCACTGGCCCACGAGCTCCCACTGATCCGCGAACTCCCCCGCCGACCCGGCGCGCGAAGACCCCGTCCGGTCGGCCGACCGGGCGGGGCCCGTGTCCCGGCGAGGGGGAGCGGCTCAGAGTTCGAGGCGCAGGCCGGGCACGATGATGTCGGGATCACCGCCGATGGCGGCTTTGTTGGCGGCGTAGAGGTGCTGCCAGGTGGTCCCGTGCCGGGCGGCGACGCCGCTCAGGGTGTCGCCCGCGCGGACGGTGTAGTCGCCGCGGGAGGAGCCGCGGTCGGGGTGTGCCGTGGAACGCGCCGGTGTCTTCGAGGGCTTCGCCGGAGCGGGCTTGACGGAGGGGACCGGGTCGGCCGCAGCGGACGCCGCGGGTGCGCTGCCGCTCGCCCCGGCACGTGCCGAGCAGGTCGGCCAGGCGCCCCATCCCTGGGCGCGCTGGACCTTGGTGGCGACGGCGATCTGCTGGGACTTGCTCGCCCGGTCGGCGGTGGGCGCGTAGGCCGTGCCGCCGTAGGCGCGCCAGGTGGAGGGGGCGAACTGGAGTCCGCCGTAGTAGCCGTTGCCGGTGTTGATGTGCCAGTTGCCGCCGCTCTCGCACTGGGCGATGCGGTCCCACACTCCGCTGTCAGCCGCCGCGGCGTTTCCGGTCGCGGCGAGCAGTCCGAGGGGCGCGAGCAGTGCCGCGCCGGCGAGGACCGCCGTCGTACGAACCTGGTTCTTCCGAGCGTTGTCGCGCGTGGTATCGGCACATTCGGACATGTAGTTCCCTCTCGAAACACCCGGGGTCCCCCAAGGCGGAACGCCACTCCCCGCGCCATGGGGCGCGTGGGTCGCGCTCGCCCCGTCCGCCGGTGTGGTGCTGCGCGTGGTTCCGGAGAAGCACGCGGCCGGCGGACGTACCCGAGCGGTGCTCGCTGCACACGGCGGAGGAATCTAAGGAGTTGACGGGCCGTCATCAACCGGTTGCCCGTCGTGCCAGGCCAGTTCCCCGATACCTCGGGTAACGGCTATTTCCGGACACCCACTTCATTCCCGGATTTCCTGATATGTCGACCCACACCCCCGATAGACTGTGACCCACTTCACCATCTCAACCTCCTTTACAAAGCGGCGAGTTGACGGTGAGTGCGCGATTCCGCGTCGAGCGTGACCCTGCGCGCCGGTTGGTTCGATTCCGTTCGCTCTGGGGCGTGACTCTCGCCACAGATCGCCCGTTGTCATCTTCATGAGCCGGGACCCACCCGGACCACGGGCCGGGAGCCACCCGGCCCTGTCACGCACCGCATCCCCGAGGGAGCCACCCGTGCCGCGCATGCTCGACGTCAGCGACGAGGTACGCGCCGAGATCGGCGACGAAGAAGCCGACCGCCTGCTCGCCGGAGAGACCGCTCCGGGCAGTTACGACTGCACGTCCTGCCGCACTCCGGGCGACTCCGAGCAGGAGCGCACCAGCACCGTCCTGTTCATCGGGGACGAGACCGCCGTCCTCGCCTTCGCCCACGCCGGCTGCCTGCCCTCGCAGGTCGTCCAGGTCACCGAGGAACAGCTCCGGGGCGCCGTGAAGTCCATCACCGGCGACACCGTCGACCTGGAGCCCGACAAGGTGGTGCCCGAGCAGGCGGTGCTCGGTGTGACCAGCGGACTCGTGCAGATCGCCGGGGAGCTGCACCCGGCCCTGGTGGTGGAGCCGACCGCGCCCATCGCCCGGCCGGGCACCACGGGCTCCGGCGACGACTTCCTGCCGCTGCTCATCGAGCAGGGCTTCATGCCGCTGACCGAGCTGTCCGCCGTACCGCCGGTGCTGCACGGCTGGTCGGTGCTGCTCGCCATGGGCCAGCTGCACGCGGTGCTCCAGCCCGGCAGCAACGGCGGCCAGCCGGTGGCCTGGTGGCAGGCGCACCAGCCGCTCCAGGTCACCGAAGGCTGGCGCGCGGCCGCCAACAAGCACCAGCAGGTGCTGATGTTCGCCGCGCCGGTCGGCTCGATCGGCCGGCAGCCGCGCGAGGACCTGCTGCGGGACGCGCTGGACAAGGCGGCCGCGACCGGAAAGCTCGTCGCCGCCGCGCTGCCGCTGGCCGGCACCTGAGCGACGCGTCACCCGGACAGCCCGCACCCCTGCGAAAGCCGTACCGGGGCCGCATCCCCTGACCCGCGGGGTCGTTTGGACATACGTGCACGCATATGACGTTCCCCGCCGCCAGTCCTACTCGTCGATCCCCTCCGCACGATCGGCTCAGGACTCCCAGGGCGGCCCATCGGCCACGCCGATCTACGACGCGCTCTACGCCGAGTACGTCAAGTCCTTCCGCGCACTTCCCGGCGACCGCAGCGGCGAGGAGAAATTCGGCTTCACCGCCTTCGGGAACCTCCCGCACAGTACGGGTTCGTACGGCAGTTCCCACAGCAACTCCTACAGTGCCTACAGCGCGGGCGCCCAGAGCGCCCGCCATGCCGCCGCAGAGCAGCCGCAGTGGCAGCGCCTCGGGACCATCGGCTCGCACGGCACGGGGATGCACCACGTGCCGGCCGCGCTCCCGCCGGGTCGGCGCAGCGGCGTCTGAAGCGAGCACCGAAAAGCGGAAGGGGGGGGGCGGGCGCGCGCCCCCCCCCCCCTTTAGCTGTTGTTTTGTTAGTTAATG
>NZ_JBEXSR010000023.1:0-38647 GCF_040613735.1 Streptomyces sp. NPDC006235 | reverse complement strand
CCAGTACGGCGGCGCGGAAGGCGTCGACGCGGTCGGCGGGGACGAGGTAGGCGTCGTTGCCGACGTTGGTGCCGGGGGCCGCGCCCGCGAGGGCCGGGACCGCCCTTCCGCTTTTCGCCTTTGTACTCCTACTTCTTCTTGCCGCGCTTCTCGCGGACCCGCACCGAGATGTGGATCGGCGTCCCCTCGAAGCCGAACTCCTCGCGCAGGCGGCGCTCGATGAAGCGCCGGTAGCCCGCCTCGATGAAGCCGGAGGCGAAGAACACGAACCGCGGCGGCTTGGTGCCCGCCTGCGTGCCGAACAGGATGCGCGGCTGCTTGCCGCCCCGGATCGGGTGCGGGTGGGCGGCGACCAGCTCGCCGAGGAACGCGTTCAGCCTGCCGGTCGGAACCCGGGTCTCCCAGCCCGCCAGGGCCGTCTCGATCGCCGGGACCAGCTTCTCCATGTGGCGGCCCGTGCGCGCCGAGACGTTGACGCGCGGGGCCCACGCCACCTGGCCCAGCTCGGTCTCGATCTCCCGCTCCAGGTAGTAGCGGCGCTCCTCGTCGAGGGTGTCCCACTTGTTGAAGGCGAGGACGATCGCACGGCCCGCCTCGACGGCCATGGTGACGATCCGCTGGTCCTGGACCGAGATGGACTCGGAGGCGTCGATGAGGATGACCGCGACCTCCGCCTTCTCGACGGCGGCGGCGGTGCGCAGCGAGGCGTAGTAGTCGGCGCCCTGCTGGAGGTGGACGCGCTTGCGGATGCCCGCCGTGTCGACGAACTTCCAGGTGACGCCGCCGAGTTCGATCAGCTCGTCGACCGGGTCGCGGGTGGTGCCCGCGATCTCGTTGACGACGACGCGCTCCTCGCCCGCCACCTTGTTCAGCAGCGACGACTTGCCCACGTTCGGGCGGCCGATCAGGGCGATGCGGCGCGGCCCGCCGATGCCGCCCCCGCCGAACGTCTCGCGCGGCGCCTCCGGCAGCACCTCCAGGACCTGGTCGAGCATGTCGCCGGTGCCCCGGCCGTGCAGCGCCGAGACCGGGTACGGCTCCCCCAGGCCCAGCGACCACAGGTAGGCCGCGTCGGCCTCGCCGCTCGGGCCGTCCACCTTGTTGGCGCACAGCACGACCGGCTTGCCGGCCTTGCGCAGCAGCCGTACGACGGCCTCGTCGGTGTCGGTGGCGCCGACCTTGGCGTCGACGACGAAGACGACGGCGTCGGCCGCGTCGATGGCGTACTCGGCCTGGGCGGCGACGGAGGCGTCGATGCCGAGGACGTCCTGCTCCCAGCCGCCGGTGTCGACGACCTTGAAGCGGCGGCCCGCCCACTCGGCCTCGTAGGTCACACGGTCGCGGGTGACACCGGGCTTGTCCTCGACGACGGCCTCGCGGCGGCCGATGATGCGGTTCACCAGGGTCGACTTGCCGACATTGGGGCGGCCGACCACGGCAAGGACGGGCAGCGGGCCGTGCCCGGCCGCCTCGATCGCGCCCTCGACGTCCTCGAGGTCGAAGCCCTCCTCCGCGGCGAGCTCCATGAACTCCGCGTACTCGGCGTCGCCGAGCGCCCCGTGGTCGTGCTCGGGCGCGCCTTCGTAGGCGTCCGAGCCGTCGGGCTGGGTGTGGTCGTTCATGAAGTCCGTACCTCGTCGTTCATCGTGGTGGTCGGTGGAGTACCCGCTGTCCCGCGGGCTGATCCACTACTCAGTGTTGCCTAGCGCCCGGTGAAGCGCCTGGCGTTTTCCAGGTGGGCGGCGAGCTGCTTCTGGATGCGCCCGGTCGCCTCGTCCAGCGCCGTGCGCGTACGGCGCCCGCTGCCGTCGCCCGCCTCGAAGGGCTCCCCGAAGACGACGTCGACGCGGGACCGCAGCGGAGGCAGCCCCTTTATCAACCGTCCCCGCCGGTCGGAACTTCCCAGCACGGCGACCGGCACGATCGGGGCACCGCTGCGCACCGCGAAGTACGCGAGCCCGGCGCGCAGCGAGGCGAAGTCGCCCTCGCCCCGGGTGCCCTCCGGGAAGATGCCGAGCACACCGCCGTTCTCCAGCACGCCCAGCGCCCGGGTGATCGCCGTGCGGTCGGTGGTGTCGCGGTCCACCTTCACCTGGCCGATGCCGGTCAGGAAGGGGTCGAGCGGGCCGATGAACGCCTCCTTCTTGATCAGGAAGTGCGTCGGCCGGGGCGCCACGCCCATGACCATCGGTCCGTCGATGCCGTGGGAGTGGTTGACGGCGAGGATCACCGGGCCGGTCGTGGGCACACGCCAGGCGCCGAGCACGCGCGGCTTCCACAGCCCGTACATCAGGCCGACGCCGATGCGCCGACCCACCTCGGCGCCCTTTTCCGAAGGGAGGCTCACTTCCCGGCCCGCTTCTCCTCGACGAGGGTGACGACGCACTCGATGACCTGGGCCAGCGTGAGCTCGGTGGTGTCCACCTCGACCGCGTCGTCCGCCTTGGCGAGCGGCGAGGTCTTGCGGCTGGAGTCGGCCGCGTCCCGCTTGATCAGGGCCTCGCGGGTGGAGTGCACGTCGGCGCCCTTCAGCTCGCCGCTGCGGCGGGCGGCACGCGCCTCCGGGGAGGCGGTGAGGAAGATCTTCAGGTCGGCGTCCGGCAGCACGGTCGTGCCGATGTCGCGGCCCTCGACCACGATGCCGTGCGCCGCGGAGGCCGCGATCGAGCGCTGGAGCTCGGTGATCCGGGCGCGCACCTCGGGCACCGCGCTGACGGCGCTGACCTTGGAGGAGACCTCCTGGGTGCGGATCGGGCCGGCCACGTCGACGCCGTCGACGCTGATGGCCGGGGCCTGCGGGTCGGTGCCGGAGACGATCTCCGGCTTCCCGGCCGCTGCGGCGATGGCGGCGGGGTCGTCGATGTCGATGCCGTTGGTCACCATCCACCAGGTGATCGCCCGGTACTGGGCGCCGGTGTCCAGGTAGCTCAGCCCGAGCTGTGCCGCCACGGCCTTCGAGGTGCTCGACTTGCCCGTGCCGGCGGGGCCGTCGATGGCGACAATCACTGGCGTGGCGCTTTCCACTGTGGGGACCTTCCTGAACCGGGCTGGCGGGAGCGAGGGCGCGAGGGCCCCGCACAAGGTTACTGGGTGCGGGTCACTCGTCCGGCCGCGCGTCGCTCAGCCACATCCAGGATGCACTACTGCCGGATCGCCCAGCCACGGTCCCGCAGCGCGGCACTCAGCACGGGTGCCGCCTTCGGCTCCACCATCAGCTGCACCAGACCGGCCTGCTGCCCCGTCGCGTGCTCGATGCGCACGTCCTCGATGTTGACGCCGGCCCTGCCCGCGTCCGCGAAGATCCGGGCCAGCTGTCCGGGCTGGTCGTCGATGAGCACGGCGACGACCTCGTAGGCCCGCGGGGCGGATCCGTGCTTGCCGGGCACGCGGACCTGCCCGGCGTTGCCGCGCCGCAGGACGTCCTCGATGCCGGTCGTGCCGTCGCGGCGCTTGTCCTCGTCGGCGGACTGCAGGGCGCGCAGGGCCCGCACGGTCTCCTCCAGGTCGGCGGCGACGTCCGTGAGCAGGTCGGCGACCGGCCCGGGGTTCGCGGAGAGGATGTCGATCCACATCCCGGGGTCGGAGGCGGCGATCCGGGTCACGTCCCGGATGCCCTGTCCGCACAGCCGTACGGCGGCCTCCTCGGCGTGCTCCAGGCGCGCGGCGACCAGGCTGGAGACCAGGTGGGGCATGTGGGAGACGAGGGCGACGGCACGGTCGTGGGCGTCGGCGTCCATCACGACCGGCACGGCACGGCAGTGCGAGACCAGCTCCAGGGCGAGGTTCAGCACCTCGGTGTCGGTGTCCCGGGTCGGGGTGAGCACCCAGGGGCGGCCCTCGAAGAGGTCGCCGGTGGCGGCGAGCGGGCCGGACTTCTCCCGGCCCGACATGGGGTGCGTGCCCAGGTACGCCGTCAGGTCGAGGCCGCGGGCCTCCAGTTCGCGGCGCGGCCCGCCCTTGACGCTGGCGACGTCGAGGTAGCCGCGCGCCACCCCGCGGCGCATGGCGTCGGCGAGCACGTCGGCCACGTGGGCGGGCGGGGCGGCGACGATCGCGAGGTCGACGGGCCTGTCCGGCGCCTCGTCCGTGCCGGCGCCTAGGGCCGCGGCCGTACGGGCCTGCTCCGGGTCGTGGTCGGCGAGGTGCACGGTGACGCCCCGCTGGGACAGGGCGAGGGCGGCGGAGGTGCCGATGAGCCCGGTGCCGATGACGAGTGCGGTCCTCACTGGGCGATGTCCTTGCGCAGGGCGCCCGCGGCGCCGAGGTAGACGTGCGCGATGTCGGCGCGGGGCTTGTCGGACTCGATGTGCGCGAGGACCCGGACGACACGCGGCATGGCGCCCTCGATGTCCAGTTCCTGGGCGCAGATCAGCGGGACGTCGACGATGCCGAGCTTGCGGGCGGCGGCCGCCGGGAAATCGCTGTGCAGGTCGGGCGTGGCCGTGAACCAGATGCTGATCAGGTCCTCGGCGGTGAGCTCGTTGCGCTCCAGGATGGCCGTGAGCAGGGCTCCGACCTGCTCGTCCATGTGCCCGGCCTCGTCCCGTTCGAGTTGGACGGCGCCCCGGACCGCTCGTACCGCCACGGCGATGCTCCTTGCTGACGTGCCTGTCGCTGTGTGTCCCTCTGTGCGTCAAGCCTAGTCAGCCCGCGCGGCAGGGGTGCGCGGCGCCCATCCGATGAGACACCGGGCTTACCACTCCTTGGGTATTTTCGATGCAAAGATTCAGAGAATTCCGATTTACCCCACTTTGGCACCTTCGGAGTGACGACATGACCTACGAGACCACACGCCGCACGGTTCTCCTCGCGACGGGCGCGGCGGCGCTCGTCGCGGCCTGCGGCGGGGGCGGCGACGACAACGGCTCCGCGTCGACGAGCTCACCCACCGGCCGGGAGGCGGCCGGTCAGGAGCTGGCCTCCACGGACGAGATCCCCGTCGGCGGCGGCAAGATCTTCAAGGACGAGGAGGTCGTGGTCACCCAGCCCGAGCAGGGACAGTTCAAGGCCTTCTCGGCGATCTGCACCCACCAGCGCTGCACGGTGGCGTCCGTCTCCGACGGCACCATCAACTGCGTCTGCCACGGCAGCAAGTTCCGCATCGCCGACGGCTCGGTGGCCCACGGCCCGGCGACGCGGCCGCTGCCCGCCGAGCAGATCACCGTGGAGGGAAACTCGGTTCGCCTGACGTGAGGGCCCGCGTACGCTCCCGGGCATGCAGCCCGAGGCCCTGGTACGCGACCACACGATCTACGCCTGTGTGATGGGTTCGCGCGCCTTCGGGCTGGCGACGGACGACAGCGACACCGACCGCCGTGGCGTGTTCCTGGCTCCCACGCCTCTGTTCTGGCGCTTCGACAAGCCGCCGACCCACGTCGAGGGCCCGGCCGAGGAGCAGTTCAGCTGGGAGTTGGAACGCTTCTGCGAGCTGGCCCTGCGCGCCAACCCCAACATCCTGGAGTGCCTGCACTCCCCGCTCGTGGAGTACGCCGACGACACCGGCCGCGAGCTGCTCGCCCTGCGGGGAGCGTTCGTGTCCAGGCGGGTCCACGAGACGTTCATTCGGTACGCGCACGGCCAGCGCCGCAAGCTGGAAGCCGACGTCCGCACGCACGGCGCCCCGCGCTGGAAGCACGCGATGCATCTGCTGCGCCTGCTCATCAGCGCCCGGGACCTGCTGTGCACGGGCTCGCTCACGGTGGACGTCGGCGACCACCGCGAGCCCCTGCTCGCGGTGAAGCGCGGCGAGGTGCCCTGGTCCGAGATCGAGTCCCGGATGACCCGCCTGGAGCAGGAGGCCTCCGAAGCCGCAGGCCGCAGCCCGCTCCCGGCCGCTCCCGACCGGCGACGCGTCGAGGACTTCCTCACCCGCGCCCGCCGCGCCTCAGCCCTCCAGGCGGACCTGTACGACGAGGTCGTGCAGGGCACCGCGGACGACCGGGGCCGGCGCCAGGACTGAGGCCTGCTGTGCCTCGCCCAGCGCGCCCCGCAACCGCTCCACTGCGTCACGCGTCCCAGAGCGCGCCGAGGGTCAGCAGGTCGCTCCGGTATTCGATCCGGTCGGCCCACTCGCCCGGCCAGCACTCCGCGCCCAGGCAGGCACCGGCGAAGGCGCCCGCCAGGCAGGCGATGGAGTCCGAGTCTCCGGCGGTGCAGGCGGCGCGGCGCAGGGCCGTGAGCGGCTCGTCGGGGAAGAGCAGGAAGCACAGCAGCCCGGTCGCCAGGGCCTCCTCGGCGATCCAGCCCTCACCGGTGGCCAGGCACGGGTCGTCCTCGGGTGAGACGGTGCCCACGGCCTGCTGGAGCCGGTCGAGGATCGCCAGGCACTCGTCCCAGCCGCGCGCGATGAACTGCTCGGGGCTCGGGTCCTGGGCCCGGCGCCACAGGTCACCGAGCCAGCGCTCGTGGTAGTGGCTGCGGTTGTCCAGGGCATACGTACGGAGCAGACCGATCAGCCCGGCCGGCTCGGCTCCCTGCGCGAGCAGCCGTACGGCGTGCGCGGTGAGGTCGGACGCGGCGAGCGCGGTGGGGTGCCCGTGGGTGAGGGCGGACTGCAACTGGGCGGCGCCCGCGCGCTGTTCGTCGCTCAGACCGGGGACCAGCCCCAGGGGCGCGACCCGCATGTTGGCGCCGCAGCCCTTGGAGTGGATCTGACTGGCGTCCTGCCAGGGGCGGTCCGCGTGCTCCAGCAGGGCGCAGGCCCTCAGACACGTGTTGCCGGGAGCCCGGTTGTTCTCCGGAGAGCGGTTCCAGGCGATGAACTCCCGCCGTACGGCGTGGGCCATCCCCTCGGGCTCCAGCACGCCCCGGTCCATCGCCGTCCGGATGCCCCGCCCGAGCGCCAGCGTCATCTGCGTGTCGTCGGTGACGAGCGCCGGCTCCGGCAGGTCCAGCCGCCGCCACGGACCGAATCTGGCAACGATCGTCGGCACGTCGCTGAACTCGGTCGGATACCCCAGCGCGTCCCCCAGGGCGAGGCCGGTGAGCGCTCCCGTGGCGGCTTGCTTGGAGACGAGCGTGGTCATGTCAGAAGTCCTTCCGTCCCCGCGCCCTGAAAGGCACGGGGAACTCGCGGCACCCGGGGCTGTCCGCGTAAGCCTAGAGATCGACTTCCTGCATCAGCATGCCGACCTCCGTGTTGGACAGCCGCCGCAGCCAGCCGGACTTCTGGTCGCCGAGGGTGATCGGCCCGAAGGCGGTGCGCACCAGCTTGTCGACCGGGAATCCGGCCTCCGCGAGCATCCGGCGCACGATGTGCTTGCGGCCCTCGTGCAGGGTGACCTCGACGAGGTAGTTCTTGCCCGTCTGCTGGACGACCCGGAAGTGGTCCGCGCGCGCGTAACCGTCCTCCAGCTGGATGCCGTCCTTGAGCTGCTTGCCCAGGTCGCGCGGGATCGGGCCCACGATGTGCGCGAGGTAGGTCTTCTTCACGCCGTACTTGGGGTGGGTGAGCCGGTGCGCCAGCTCGCCGTGGTTGGTGAGCAGGATGACACCCTCGGTCTCGGTGTCGAGCCGGCCGACGTGGAAGAGCCGGGTCTCGCGGTTGGTGACGTAGTCACCGAGGCACTGCCGGCCCTCCGGGTCCTCCATGGTGGAGACGACACCGGCGGGCTTGTTCAGCGCGAAGAACTGGTAGGCCTGCGTGGCGACGGTCAGCCCGTCGACCTTGATCTCGTCCTTCTCCGGGTCGACCCGCCGCCCCTGCTCCAGCACGATCTCGCCGTTGACCTCGACCCGGGCCTGCTCGATCAGCTCCTCGCAGGCGCGGCGGGAGCCGAAGCCCGCGCGGGCGAGGACCTTCTGGATGCGCTCGCCCTCCTGCTCGGCGCCCGGGAAGGTCTTGGGCAGCTTGACGTCCTTCTTCCCGGCGTACCGGTCGCGGTTTCGCTCCTCGATCTGCGCCTCGTACTCGCGAGGGCGTGCCGGGGCCGTACGTCCCCGCTGCTGGGGCTGCTTGGGCCCGCCCTTGGCGCCGCCGCGCGCGGCGCCGCCGCGTCCGGACTTGGGTCCCTCCTTCGTCGCTCCGGGGCCCACGTCGTAGCGGCGCTCCTCGGGGCGGGGCTTGCGGGGGCGGCCCTGCCCCTGCTTCTGGTCCCTGTTGTTACCGGCGCCGCGGGGGTTACCGCGTCCGCCGCTCTTGCCGCTGCCGCTGCTTCGCATCAAATGTCCGTCTGGTCGTCTTCGTCGTCGGTACCCGGGGTGACCGGGCGGCGGCCCGGCACGTCGTCATCAGGCGCGTCCGGGTCGAACGACGGTACGCCTTCCTGGGTCTCGGCCTCGATCGCCTCCGCCTCCGGGAGGAAGGGCGCGAGTTCCGGGAGCTCGTCCAGACCGCGCAGGCCCATCCGCTCCAGAAAGTAGTTCGTCGTCGTGTACAGGATCGCACCTGTTTCGGGTTCCGTGCCCGCCTCCTCGATCAGACCCCGCTGGAGGAGGGTGCGCATGACGCCGTCGCAGTTGACTCCGCGTACGGCGGAGACCCGGCTGCGGCTGACCGGCTGCCGGTAGGCGACGACGGCCAGGGTCTCCAGGGCGGCCTGCGTGAGGCGGGCCTGCTGGCCGTCCAGCACGAAACGCTCGACGGCCGGGGCGTACTCGGCGCGGGTGTAGAACCGCCAGCCGCCCGCCACGAACCGCAGTTCGAAGCCGCGCCCTTGGACGGTGTACTCGTCGGCCAGCTCGCGCAGCGCGTCCGCGATCTGGCGCTTGGGCCGCTCCAGTATCTTCGCGAGGTGCTCCTCGGTCGCGGGCTCGTCCACGACCATCAGCACGGCCTCCAGAGCGGGCTTGAGATCGAGGCCGGCGACGGCACGCAGCCCGGCCGGGACGTCGGTGGCTTCCTGGCTCATGCCTTCTTCTCCTCCTTCGGCGGCTCGGGCGGCCGGTCGAACTCGTCGGTGACGGTCGGTGTCTCGTCCCCGTCCCCGCCGGTCCACCGCACGAGCAGCTCGCCGAGCGCGGTCTCCTGCTCCAGCTCGACGGCCTTCTCGCGGTACAGCTCCAGCAGCGCCAGGAACCGGGCCACGACGGTCAGGGTGTCGTCGGTGTCCGCCACGAGCTCCCGGAAGCGGGCCTCGCCGAGCTCCTTGAGCCGGGCGACGACGATCCCCGCCTGCTCCTGCACGCTGACCAGGGGCGCGTGGATGTGGTCGACGTACACCTGTGGCTTGGGCTTGGGCTGCATCGCCTTCACGGCGAGCTTGGCGAACCCTTCCGCGCCGATGCTGATGACCACCTCGGGCAGCAGCTCGGCATGGTGGGGTTCGAGGCCGACGGTACGCGGATAGCGCCGGGCCTCGTCGTCGAGCCGCCCGCTGAAGATGTCGGCGATCTGCTTGTACGCGCGGTACTGCAGCAGCCGGGCGAACAGCAGGTCCCGGGCTTCGAGCAGCGCGAGGTCGCCCTCGTCCTCGACCTCGGCGGCGGGCAGCAGCCGTGCCGCCTTCAGATCGAGCAGCGTGGCCGCGACGACGAGGAACTCGGTCGTCTCGTCCAGATCCCAGTCCGGTCCCATCGCCCGGATGTACGTCATGAACTCGTCGGTCACCTTCGACAGCGCGACCTCGGTGACGTCCAGCTTGTGCCGGGAGATCAACTGCAGCAGCAGATCGAAGGGCCCCTCGAAGTTGGCGAGCCGGACTTTGAAGACCCCGTCGTCGCCACCGGCACCGTCGGCCGGGGGCCGGTCGGTGCTCCCCGACGCGTCCCGGCCCTGCGGGGCCCGCGCCCCGGGGGCCACCCCGGCTTCGGCCAGGGCCCGCGGCGGAACAGCCTCGGCTCCCGACTGCGGAACGGCGATCCCGGCGTCGGCACCAGGCGCTGAGGCGTAAGCGAGAGCGTCGTGCCGGGACCCGGTCTCCACGGACTCAGCGGCCTGGGGGGCGGTCTCAGCCGCAGCCACCTGACCCAGGGCGGAATGCTCACGCCCCGTCGCCGGATCACCGGCCTCGGGCCAGGACCCGGACGCGTCGTCCACCTTCGGGGCAACGCCCTCACGGCCCGCCCCGGCAGCAGGGGCAGCCGCGGACTCCGCCGGGGCAGGCCCCGCCGCACGCTGCTGTCGGGGCCTTCCGGCCGCCGTCCCCTGCTCGGCAGGGACCTGCCGCTCCACGCCGTCGGGCGACTCCTCGGCAACCGACGCCTGCGCGTCGGCCGCTGCCTCCGCGGCCCGGGCACCCGACCCGGCGGTCTCCGTCTCCTCGGGCGTCACGCCCGACTCGGCGGTGCCCCCAGCCGACTCGCCGGGCTCGACCGGGTCCACCCGCTCAACCGGCGGAGCCACCGGCCCACGCCCCAGCGCACGCCGGCGCCCGGAGGGGCCGCCGGGGGGTGGTGGGGAGGCGTTCGAGGTCATGGCCCCCGCAGGCTACCGCTAGCGCCCGCGCAGCCGTCGTACGAGGATGCTGGCGTCCCCGCGGGTCTCCAGGTCGGCGAGGACCACCGCCACCGCCTCGCGGACGATACGGCCGCGGTCGACGGCCAGGCCGTGCTCGCCGCGAAGCACGAGACGGGCGTGCTCCAGGTCCATGAGCTCCTCGGCCGACACGTAGACCGTGATCTTCTCGTCGTGCCGCTCACGGCCGCTGGGACGGCGTGCGGCGGCCCGCCCGCGCTTGCGTGGTGCCGCGGCGGCGGCACCGGCCGCACCCGCGGCAGAACCTTCCTGCGGCGCCTGGCGACGGGCGGAGCCGGAGCGACTGCGGGACTCCCCGGCCTCGGCCGACTCCGCGTCCGCCGCGACATGCTCGGCGCCCTCGCCGTCACCGCCCTGCGCGGGCACCGACTGCGGCGCGTCCTCCGCCGCCGTGGCCGCTGCCGCCACCGCGTCGCCCTCCCCCGCCGGAGCGGGCACCCGGGCGTCGCCGTTGGCCTGACGCCTGGGCTGGGACGACTGAAGCGCCATCCCCCCTGTCGTACGGAAGAGTTCGTCGGCCCCCGGCAGACTCACTCGGCGTGACACCGGGCGAGCACCTCCCTGGCGAGCTGGCGGTAGGCGGCGGCACCGACGGAGTTGGAGGCGTACGTGGTGATCGGCTCACCGGCGACCGTGGTCTCCGGGAACCGGACCGTGCGCCCGATGACCGTGTGGTAGACGTGATCGTCGAAGGCCTCGACGACCCGCGCGAGCACCTCACGGCTGTGCACCGTGCGCGAGTCGTACATCGTGGCGAGGATCCCGTCGAGCTCCAGGTCGGGGTTGAGCCGCTCCTGGACCTTCTCGATGGTCTCCGTCAGCAGGGCCACACCGCGCAGCGCGAAGAACTCGCACTCCAGCGGCACGATCACCTTGTGCGCGGCCGTCAGGGCGTTGACCGTGAGCAGGCCGAGCGAGGGCTGGCAGTCGATGACGATGAAGTCGTAGTCGTCCAGCAGCGGCTTCAGCGCGCGCTGCAGGGTCGACTCGCGGGCGACCTCGGAGACCAGCTGGACCTCGGCCGCCGACAGGTCGATGTTGCTGGGCAGCAGGTCCATGTTGGGGACCGCCGTCTTCAGCAGCACCTCGTCGGCCGCCATCCCCCGCTCCATGAGCAGGTTGTAGACGGTGAGGTCGAGCTCCATCGGGTTGACGCCGAGTCCGACCGACAGCGCGCCCTGGGGGTCGAAGTCCACGAGCAGGACACGGCGTCCGTACTCCGCGAGCGCGGCACCCAGGTTGATGGTCGACGTGGTCTTGCCGACGCCGCCCTTCTGGTTGCACATCGCGATGATCTTCGCGGGTCCGTGGTCGGTCAGCGGGCCCGGGATCGGGAAGTACGGCAGCGGGCGTCCGGTCGGGCCGATGCGCTCCCGGCGCTGTCTGGCCGCGTCGGGCGCGAGAGTGGCCGCGTACTCCGGATCGGGCTCGTACTCCGCGTCGGGGTCGTAGAAGTGCCCCTCGGGCAGTTCGTCGTAGTCGGCGAAGTGGTTGTGGGGCGCGCCACTTCCGTCGCCGGCCATGGCGTTCACGTGATGGCCATCCATCTTCTGGTGTGCAGTGTGAGTCGTCTGCTGACTCTGGTGGGCTGCGAAGGTGCGCACAGCGACGGAGCCGACAGCCGCGAACCCCGCGGGCGCCTGGTCCCGTGCAGGCGTTCCTGGTTGGCCACCCCCGGGAGTAAATGTCGACTCATTCACAAGTCGTCTTACCTCCTTGGTGACCAGGAAACTTCTAGACAGGTCAGCGTGGCACCATGCCGACGGTTGGCGACTCTATGGCGTGTCGGGCGTCCGCAGCAACACAATCCGCCGGACCCGGCCCGATGTGTCGGCAATGAAACATCCCGCTGTCAAGGGCGTACGGCCGTCGCACGGCAGATTTCACCGGTGTGCGAATCGGTTGAAGGGTTACGTTCGAGGCGAGTTGCCCGAGAATCGCGAAGTGACCATACACACATCCGGCCGGACCTTGTCGGGCAAGGTCCGGCCGGGTGCGCGGCGTTGACGACCCGTGTTGACGTATCGCCTTTACGTGTTGGTGACTTGGTCGACTCAGCGGCCCGCGGGGCTCAGCCGAGCAGCGAGGACAGCTCGACGTGCTCGACGTCGTGCGCCTCGGCGACCTCCTTGTAAACGACCTTGCCGTCATGGGTGTTGAGACCCTTGGCCAGCGCCGGGTCGCGGCGCAGCGCGTCCGCCCAGCCGTGGTCGGCGAGTTCCACGATGTAGGGCAGCGTGGCGTTGGTCAGCGCGTAGGTGGAGGTGTTCGGCACCGCGCCGGGCATGTTGGCGACGCAGTAGAAGACCGAGTTGTGGACCCGGAAGGTCGGCTCGGCGTGGGTGGTCGGACGGGAGTCCTCGAAGCAGCCGCCCTGGTCGATCGCGATGTCGACAAGGACACTTCCGGGCTTCATCCGCGAGACGAGCTCGTTGGTGACCAGCTTCGGGGCCTTGGCGCCGGGGACCAGCACCGCGCCGATGACGAGGTCGGCCTCCAGGCAGGCCTTCTCCAGCTCCAGGGCGTTGGAGACGACGGTCTGGATCTTCGTGCCGAAGATCTTGTCCGCCTCGCGGAGCTTGTTCACGTCCTTGTCGAGCAGGGTCACGTGGAAGCCCAGGCCGATGGCGATCTGCGCCGCCTGCCAGCCGGAGACGCCGCCGCCGATGACGACGGCCCGCCCGGCCGGCACGCCGGGGACGC
This sequence comes from Streptomyces sp. NPDC006235, assembly GCF_040613735.1. Classification (NCBI taxonomy): domain Bacteria; kingdom Bacillati; phylum Actinomycetota; class Actinomycetes; order Kitasatosporales; family Streptomycetaceae; genus Streptomyces; species Streptomyces sp. NPDC006235. The sequence continues at coordinate 25,530 of NZ_JBEXSR010000023.1, read as the reverse complement.
CGCCGGGCAGCACGCCGCGGCCGCCGTTGGCGCGCATCAGGTGGTAGGCGCCGACCTGCGGGGCCAGCCGGCCCGCGACCTCGGACATCGGGGCGAGCAGCGGCAGCGCGCGGCTGGGCAGCTCGACCGTCTCGTAGGCGATCGCGGTGGTGCCGGACTCCAGCAGGGCGTCCGTGCACTCCTTGGAGGCCGCCAGGTGCAGGTAGGTGAAGAGCGTCTGGTCCTTGCGGAGGCGGTGGTACTCCTCGGCGATGGGCTCCTTGACCTTCAGCAGCAGGTCGGCGGCGGCCCAGACCTCGTCGGCGGTGTCCAGGATCCGCGCACCGGCAGCGACGTACTCCTCGTCCGTGATCGAGGAGCCGACGCCGGCGCCGCGTTCGATGACGACCTGGTGGCCATGACGCACCAGCTCGTGCACACCGGCGGGGGTGATGGCCACCCGGAACTCGTTGTTCTTGACCTCGCGGGGGATGCCGACCTTCACGTCGATCACGGTCCTTGGCTCAGAGGGTATGGGCGTATTACTAGACATACCCGGGCGCGCACGGGCACACCGGGAGAGACCGCAGGAGAACGTGCGGCAGAGCCAGTCTAATGAAGGCGTTCCCGCTGTCTAGCCTTTCATTGCATCAATCTTCAGCGGATGCGCCACGGATTTCGCAGGTGTCAGGCTCCGGTTTCCGCTGTGAGTCGCCGTCGGAGGCGGTCACGGGCCCCTCCTGGTCCTCCTGGTACTTCCCGAGGATCCGCTCGGCGGCGCCCCGGTGCAGCCGGGCCGACGCGGGGTCGCCGAGGTGTTCGAGGGTGTCGGCGACCCGCAGATGCAGCGCGGCCTGCAGCCGCGTGTCCTCGGCCCGCCGCGCCCATTCCACGGCCTCCCGGCAGGTGCGCAGCGACTCCTCGGGCCGGCCCGCGTACTCCTGGACCCGCGCCAACTCGCTCAGCGCCCGCGCCTGGGCGGCCACGTCGCCGTTCTTGCGGTGCCCGACGATGGCCGCACGCCAGTTCCGCAGGGCCTCGCCGTAGCGGCCGGCGAAGGTGTGGGCGGCGGCGATCCGCCCGTAGAGCCGGGCGGCTTCGGCGCGCTCGTCCCGGGCGAGCCGCTCGACCAGGGCCCGGCCGAACCAGTCGGCGGCCCGGTCGAAGTCACCGAGCTCCAGATGCGCGCCGCCTACGGATTCCATTGCGCGGCCGGTCGCATACGGATCGTTCACCTCGCGCCCGGCGTCCAGCGCGGCCCGGTAGCGGGCCAGCGCGTCGGCCGTGCGGCCGGTCCGGGCGTCGAGGTCGCCGAGGTTGAGCAGGGCGGCGGCCCGCTCCCTCGGCAGGTTCCGGCGCTCGGCCACGTCGAGGACCAGGCTGTGGATGTCGTAGAGGTCGGGCGCCGCCGCCTGCGTGCCGACATGCGCCACCATGGCCCGCACCAGCTGGGACATCAGCCGCCGGGCCAGGGTGTCCAGCTGCCCGTCGGCGACCGCGAGCCGGGCCGAGGCCAGCAGGGCGGGCCGGGTCACGCGCAGCCAGTCGGCGGCCTCCCGGGGCGTGGGAAAGCGCAGGGCACGCGGCAGGTCGAGGAGCTTCTGGCGGGCCTGGGGGCTGTCGGTCTCGGTGATCGCCCGGCAGGCCTGGAGCAGTCGTACTGTCCGTTCCAGCATGCGGGCCCGGGCCAGCTGGAGCTCGGCCGGGCGCTCGTGGTGCTCGGCGAGGACGCGGAGCCGGTCGTGCAGACAGCCCGGCACCTCGTACTGCGGCAGCGGTGAGTCCACCGCGTGCAGGAAGCCGAGGGCGACGAAGTCGTCGAGGGTGGTGCGGGCGCTGTCGACCGAGCAGCCGACGAGCGCGGAGGCGGTCTGCGGGTCGACCAGTCCGGCCGGGGCGAGGGCGAGCAGGCGCAGCATCCGGGCGGCGGTGGCGGGCAGGGCGGCGTAGGCGAGGCGGAAGACCCGGTTCAGCGCGGTGCCCTCACCGTCCTCGGCGCGCAGTTGCTTGGCGAGGTCGGAGACGGCCGCGTTGGGGCGGGCGGCGAGCCAGCCGCCCGCCAGCATGAGCGCGGCCGGCTGCCCCTGGCACTCCTCGGCGAGGCCCTCGGCGGCCCGGGGGTCGACGGTGATGCGGACCGAGCCGGTGTGCCGGGACAGCAGCTCCACCCCGGACTTGGCGTCCAGGCCGCCCAGGGTGCAGGGGCGGACGTCCGAGATGCCGGTCAGCGGGCCTTCGGAGACCGCGACGACCAGGCATTCCGGGGTGTCGGGCAGCAGGGCGTCGACCTGCCCGGCGTCGGCCGCGTCGTCCAGCAGGAGCAGCGCCCGGCGGTCGGCCAGGGCGGTGCGCAGGGCCTCGGTGAGATCGTCCTCGCAGGCGCCGGCCGGGGCCTCCTGGTCGAGGGCGGCGAGGAGGTCCCTGGCGGTGCGCCCGACCGGTACGGGGGTGCCGTCGGGTTCGCTCAGGCGGGCGCGCAGCACCCCGTCGGGGTAACGGTCCGCGATCTGCCGGACGAGCTCCTCGGCGAGGGCGGTGCGCCCGGAGCCGGGCCGGCCGGCGATGAGCAGCACGCGCGCGCGTGGCGGTTTGCGGCCGGCGAGGGTGTCGAGTCCGGCGCGCTCGATGTCGGCGCGCAGTTCCTTCAACTCCCGTGTGCGGCCCAGGAATCGGCTCTCCCCGCACGCGTGTCCGGTCAGCCACACGTCGCCTGTCTCCACGACCTGATCCGTCACGGGCCACACTCCCGTCCCACCACACGCACAAGCCCGCCGGGACTCCGGTCCGGGCGTGGACAGAGCCTAGTTCACGCTCTGCAACTCCCCGGCCGGAGCACGACGGGCACGGCGGGCACATCCCCCGATCGGATCAGCCGATCTTCACACCACTGCCGGAGCTGCTCGCCGGCAACCATCGGCGCCCTTGTGCCGCTGCGGAGACAGGGGCCTCCGCGCGAGCGAAGCAGTCAGCCGCGGAGGACGAACGCAGCGGTCGGCTGGGAAGGGCAACGCAGCGGTGCCCCGTCACACCGGGCGGCGCGCAGCCCCCGCCCGCCGCAGGCGCCGGGGGCGGCGGGCGCGGCGGGTCACGCGGGCAGCGTGTCCGGCGGCCGGATCCGCCACCGGACATGGGCCACCGCCCGGTCCGGCCCGCCCCCGGAGGGGTCACGCCTCGAAGGGGCGCGCCGGCCACGGTGCCTGGGCCGGGCGCAGGGCGTCCAGGCCGTCACCCGCGCGCGCGGCGACCAGGGAGAGGACGCCCACGACGAGGCAGTTGTTGTGCAGTTCCCCGGCCAGCACGCCCCGGACGAGGTCCTCGACCGGCACCCGGTCGAGTTCCATGTCGGCCTCTTCCTCCTCGACGGCGAAACGCTCGCCCTCCGCCTCGGACAGGTCGCGGGCGAGGAAGATCCGGACGGCTTCGTCGCAGCCGCCGGGGGTGGTGTAGACGTCGGTCAGCACCCGCCAGTCCTCGGCCTTGACGTGCGCCTCCTCGTACAGCTCGCGCTGCGCGGCGTGCAGCGGGTTCTCGCCGGGGACGTCGAGCAGACCGGCCGGGATCTCCCACAGCTTGTGGCGCACGGGGTGGCGGTACTGGCGCAGGACCAGGACGCGGTCGGCCTCGTCGAGGGCGAGGACGGCCACGGAACCGGGGTGGACCTGGTAGTCGCGGCCGACCACGGTGCCGTCGGGCATGACCACGTCGTCGGTGCGGACGGAGGTCTTGTTGCCCACGAAGGGGGTGTCCGTCGCCCGGATCTCCCATTCCTCCGGGGTGTCCTTGATCGTCATGCCTGTCCTTCCAGGTGCCCGGCGCGACTGCGCGTGCCGGGCCCGACGTGCCGAAAAGAAACCGGGGTGCACACCCTTTGAAGGGATGCACCCCGGCCACCGTACAACTGGTGTGTTACTTCGAAGTCTTCCGCTCGACCGCGGCCTTGACGAGCCCGGCGAACAGCGGGTGCGGGCGCGTCGGGCGCGAGCGCAGCTCCGGGTGTGCCTGGGTGGCGACCAGGTACGGGTGGACGTCGCGCGGGTACTCGACGTACTCGACGAGCTTGCCGTCCGGGGACGTGCCGGAGAACAGGATGCCCGCCCGCTTCTCCAGCTCGGCGCGGTAGGCGTTGTTCACCTCGTAGCGGTGCCGGTGGCGCTCCTCGACGTACTCCTTGCCGTCGTACACCTCACGCACGATCGAGCCCTCGGCCAGCTTCGCCGGGTACATGCCGAGCCGCATGGTGCCGCCCATGTCGCCCTCACCAGCGACGATGTCGAGCTGCTCGGCCATCGTGGAGATGACCGGGTGGGCGGTGGCCGGGTCGAACTCGGTGGAGTTGGCGTCGCCGATGTCGGCCAGGTTGCGCGCGGCCTCGATCACGATGCACTGCAGGCCGAGGCAGAGGCCGAGCAGCGGGATCTTGTTCTCGCGGGCGTACTTGATCGCGCCGACCTTGCCGAGCACACCGCGGTCGCCGAAGCCGCCGGGGATGCAGATGCCGTCGACGTCGCCGAGCTGCGCCGCGGCGCCCGCCGGGGTCTTGCAGTCGTCGGAGGTGACCCACTTGATCTTCACGCGGGCCTTGTTGGCGAAGCCGCCGGCGCGCAGCGCCTCGGTGACCGACAGGTAGGCGTCGGGCAGGTCGATGTACTTGCCGACCAGCGCGAGGGTGATCTCGTGGTCGGGGTTGTGGACCCGGTCGAGCAGGTCGTCCCAGGTCGTCCAGTCGACGTCGCGGAACGGCAGGTCGAGCTTGCGGACGACGTAGGCGTCCAAGCCCTCGCCGTGCACGGTCTTCGGGATGTCGTAGATCGAGCGGGCGTCGGGGCAGGCGACGACGGCGGCCTCGTCGACGTCGCACATCAGCGAGATCTTCCGCTTGATCGCGGTCGGGACCTCACGGTCGCAGCGCAGCACGATCGCGTCCGGCTGGATACCGATGTTGCGCAGGGCCGCAACCGAGTGCTGGGTGGGCTTCGTCTTCAGCTCACCCGAGGGGCCGATGTACGGCAGGAGCGAGATATGCACCACGAACACGTTGTCGCGGCCGACCTCGTGCCGGACCTGGCGGACGGTCTCCAGGAACGGCAGCGACTCGATGTCACCGACCGTGCCGCCGACCTCGGTGATCACGACGTCGACCTCGTCCGTCGCCATGCGGCGGATGCGGTGCTTGATCTCGTTGGTGATGTGCGGGATGACCTGCACCGTGTCGCCGAGGTACTCGCCGCGCCGCTCCTTGGCGATCACGGTCGAGTACACCTGGCCGGTGGTGACGTTCGCGGAACCGTCCAGGTCACGGTCGAGGAAGCGCTCGTAGTGGCCGATGTCCAGGTCGGTCTCGGCGCCGTCGTTGGTGACGAACACCTCACCGTGCTGGAAGGGGTTCATCGTGCCGGGGTCGACGTTGAGGTACGGGTCGAGCTTCTGCATCACGACGCGCAGACCGCGGGCCTTGAGCAGCATGCCGAGGCTGGAGGCCGTCAGGCCCTTGCCGAGCGAGGAGGCGACACCCCCGGTGACGAAGATGTGCTTGGTCGTCGAATTACGAAATGCGGCGGGCGGCATGGCCAAGACGGGGCTCCCGTGGTCGCGGTCTGGGGGTGCGGTACGGCTGCCTGCCGGAGGTTTCCGGGGGGTCGCCGTCGCTGCGGTTCGGGGGTTTTGCTGCCCACCGGTCCACGGGCTACCAGCGTATCAGCGCCGCGGGGCGATGGCTTCCGGCCACGCTCCGCGCACAGGTCGACACGGAGACGGTCCCCCTCACCGGTCTCTCACCCCTTGCTCACTCGTTCGGCGTACTCGCCTTGCCTGGACGGGCACCCGGAACATCGGCGTGCGTCGTATCCTGCTCGGACACTCACTGCCGAGCCCGCCGGCCCAACGGCACCACCCACCGCCCGTAAGTACCGGAACAACGTGAGCTCGTCAGTTCGTTGAGCAACAATTGGCGCTTTGCATCACGGCTGAGTGACCTGTTTTGCTTCATCGCTCAACGACGCATTGCAAGACTTGCTGAAAATCCCCCTTGACCGCACTAGCGACAGCCCCCTTGCGGGGTGACGTGGCCGTTCGACTGGAGTTGCACGTGGCCGGGCGCATCGAAGACTACGCACTCATCGGAGACATGCAGACCGCTGCCCTGGTCTGCCGGGACGGCACGGTGGACTGGCTGTGCCTGCCCCGCTTCGACTCGCACGCCATCTTCGCCGGCCTGCTGGGCACCGAGGAGCACGGCTTCTGGCGGCTCGGGCCCGCGTACGCCTCCGACCAGCAGCCGCCCACCGCGGCCCGGCGCAGCTACCGCGGTGACTCGCTGATCCTGGAGTCCGAGTGGGACACCCAGCGGGGCACGGTCCGGGTGACGGATTTCATGCCGCCACGTGACGGCGCCCCGCAGCTGATCCGGATCGTGGAGGGCGTCTCGGGCCGCGTGCCGATGCGCTCGGCGCTGCGGATGCGGTTCTCCTACGGGCGGGTGGTGCCGTGGGTGCACAAGCACGAGGGGCGCACGGTGGCCGTCGCGGGCCCCGACTCCGTGTGGTTCGACACATCCGCGGAGACGTACGGCAAGTCGCTGACGACGTACGCGGACTTCACGGTCGCGCCGGGTGACCGGATCGCGTTCACGATCTCCTGGGAGCCCTCGCACAAGGAGCCGCCGCCGCTGCCCGAGCCGGAGCAGTCGCTGGAGGCAACGGAGGACTTCTGGCGCGATTGGGTCGACCACTGTACGTACCACGGCCCCTACCGGGAGGCCGTGGTCCGCTCGCTGATCACGCTGAAGGCCCTGACGTACGCCCCGACCGGCGGCATCGTCGCCGCGCCGACCACCTCCCTGCCGGAGGACATCGGCGGTGTCCGCAACTGGGACTACCGCTACACGTGGCTGCGCGACGCGGCGATCACCCTGTCCTCCCTGCTGCGCACCGGCTACCGCGAGGAGGCCCGCGCCTGGCGCGAGTGGCTGCTGCGGGCCGTGGCCGGCGACCCGGAGAACCTCCAGATCATGTACGGCATCGCCGGCGAGCGCGAGCTCGGCGAGGCGGAGCTGGACTGGCTGCCGGGCTTCGAGAACTCCACCCCGGTCCGGGTCGGCAACGGCGCCGCGCACCAGCTCCAGCTGGACGTCTACGGCGAGGTCACCGAGGCCCTGCACCTGGCCCACATGACGGGCCTCGCGCGTAACGACTACGCCTCACTTCTCCAGCTGAAGCTGATCCGCTACCTGGAGGACCACTGGCAGGACCCGGACGAGGGCATCTGGGAGGTGCGCGGCCCGCGCCGCCACTTCGTGCACTCCAAGGTGATGGCCTGGGTCGCCGTCGACCGCACGATCAAGCTGATCGAGTCCGGCGACGCGGACGGCCCGCTGGAGCGGTGGAGGGAACTGCGCGACGACATCCACCGTGACGTGTGCGAGAAGGGTTACGACAAGGAACGCAACACCTTCACGCAGTCGTACGGCTCGAAGGAGCTGGACGCGTCGTTGCTGCTGATCCCGCAGATGGGCTTCCTGCCGCCCGACGACAAGCGGGTCATCGGCACCATCGAGGCGATCCAGCGGGAGCTGTCCACGCCGGACGGCTTCATCCTGCGCTACCCGACGCAGGGCGACAACGAGGGCGTCGACGGCCTGCCCGGCGATGAGGGCGCGTTCCTCGCCTGCTCGTTCTGGATGGCCGACGACCTGGCGATGATCGGCCGCGTGGACGAGGCCCGCAGGCTGTTCGAGAAGCTGCTGTCGCTGCGCAACGACCTCGGTCTGCTGGCGGAGGAGTGGGACCCGCGCCTCCAGCGCCAGGTGGGCAACTTCCCGCAGGCGTTCAGCCACGTGCCGCTGATCGACACGGCACTGCGTCTGACGGCTTCCGGGGCGTACGGCGGCTGAGCGGGCCCGGCCGGCCGTGGCCGCCTAGGCTGGAAGCGGACGATTGCCCCTTTTTCGGAAGGGGGCGGCCATGGCTTCCCTCTCGAAGGCGGGCGCGGCCCTCACCGCGCTGCGCGAGGATCTGACCGGCGACGTGTTCGCCCCGGAGGACCCGGGCTACGACGAGGCCCGGGCCGTCTTCAACGCCATGATCGACCGGCGGCCCGCCGTGCTCGCGCAGTGCGCCGACGAGGACGACGTCGTGCGGGCCGTGCGGTTCGCCAGGGAGCTGGATCTGCCGGTCGCGGTCCGCGGCGGCGGCCACAGCGTGGCGGGCATGGCCGTGGGCGACGGCGGCGTGGTGGTGGATCTGCGCCGGATGCGCGAGGTGACCGTGGATCCGGCGGCGCAGGCCGTCCGGGTCGCGGGCGGGGCCACGATGAGCCACCTGGACCGGGCCACCGAGCCGTACGGACTGGCGACGACCGGCGGCCGTGCCTCCACGACGGGCGTCGGCGGTTTCGTGCTGGGCGGCGGCACCGGCTGGCTCGACCGCTGGTGCGGGCTCGCCGTCGACAACCTGCTCGGTGTCGAACTCGTCACCGCCGACGGCACCCGGCTCCGCGCGAGCGCCGACGAGAACCCCGACCTGTTCTGGGCCCTGCACGGCGGCGGCGGGAACTTCGGCGTCGCCACGGCGATGACGCTGCGGCTGCACGAACTGCCCGAGTTCTCCATCGCGCTGGTGCTGTTCCTGCCCGAGCACGGGCCAGAGGTCGTGCGCACCTTCCGCGAGGTGATCGCGCACGGGCCCGACGAGGCGGGCGGCGGCGTCCTCTACCTCACCGGCCCGCCGGAGGAGTTCGTACCGGAGCGTCTCGTGGGCAGGCTCGTGTGCGGTGTGCTGCTGACGTACGCCGGCGGCGAGGACGACATGCGCAAGGTCGCCCAGCCCCTGCTGGCTCTGCCGCATGAGGCCGAGATCGTCGGCGCGATGCCGTACGCCGACGTCCAGTGCATGATCGACGACCCGCCGGGGATGCGGAACTACTGGTCGGCCGAGTACCTGGCGGGCGCGCCGGACGACTTCGTGGACGTCTTCTGCGCCCGGGCCGATTCCATGCCGGTGCCGACCGGCACCCAGCACGTGTTGTTCCCGCAGGGCGGGGCGATCGCCGACGGCCCGGGCGAGTATCCGGTGCCCTACCGGGACGCGCCGTGGGCGGTGCATCCCTTCGGCATCTGGGAGGACCCGGCGGACGACGAGCGGTGCGTGCGGTGGGTGCGGGACGTGCGCGCCGACGTGCGGCCGTGGAGCACCGGCGCCGTCTACCTGAACTTCATCGGCGACGAGGGCACCGACCGGGTCGTGGCGGGGCTGGGCGCCGAGAACGCCCGGCGGCTGGCGGAGCTGAAGCGGCGTTACGACCCGGACAACGTGTTCCGCTTCAACCACAACATCATGCCGGCCTGAGGGTCGTGAGCGTCCGCTCCCCCGCCGGGTCGCCCGCCGTGGCGGGGACGAGGGCGATCTCGTCGAGGCCCGCCTCGGCGTAGGCGTCCATGCGGGCCCGGACCGTGCCGGCGTCGCCGACGAGGGCGACCGTGTCCGCGGCCTGAGGCGGCAGGGCCCGCAGCAGGAAGTCCGGGTCGGCTCCCTTGGCGGCCAGTTCGACGACCTCGGCGAACCCCGCCTCGACGAACATGTCGCTGTAGCCCGGCACGGCGAGATAGCCGACGACACTGCGCAGGACCTGCGTGAGCGTCTCCGGCTCCGGATCCACGGCGGCGGGCAGCCAGGCGGCCAGCCTCGGCGGCGTACGTCCGGCCCGCTCGGCGGCGACGAGCATCCGGGCCCGCAGCATGCGGACCTGCTCCGGGGAGACGAGGTCGAGCAGCATCCGGTCGGCATGCTCGACGGCCGCCGCGACCGCGCGCTCGCCGAACGCTGCCACGGTGAGCAGGCCTCCGGGCTGCGGCAGCCGGCGCGGGAAGCCGCTGCCGGGCACGATCGGCTCGCCCGGCCGGCTGTCCATCAGCGCGCGCACGGCCGCCGCCGATTCCGCCAGCGCGGCGGCGGGCCGGGTCCGCGGCCGGCCGTGCACGCCCTCGACGACCCGCTTGCTGGACGTGCCCAGGGCCACGCCGACGGGCCGGCCGGTGACGGCGGCGGCGGACGCGGCGCCCCGCACGATGGTGAGCGGGTCGCGCACCGACACCGGCACGGGCCCGGCCGTCAGGGTCGCCTGCCCGGGGGCCGCGCCGATCGCCGTCGCCAGGACGAACGAGTCCCACGTCGGTCCCTCGCCCGCCCACACCTCCCGGTACCCGAGCCGGTCGGCGAGCGCCGCCACCCGCAACGGCTCCTCGACCGGACTGTCGTCCTCCCGCCCCACGGCGACCACGCTGATGTCCATGACCGCGCCCGTACCCGGTCCCCTCCGGCGTAATCCGGGCTCGGTCGTCCCTGAGATGTCCGACACGCACCCGCGCGGGTAGCGTCCGGCTCATGGACAGCGCGACGGACAGCGGCTACGGCACTCAGGGGGCCGGGATCACCGTGCAGCGGGCACTGGAGCTGCCGGGTCTGCGCAGCGGGCTGCCCGAGGTGCTGGCGGGCGCCGACCGGCTGGGGCGGACCGTGCGCTGGGTGCACGCCGGTGAGGTGCCGCACATCGCCTCGCTGCTCAAGGGCGGTGAGCTGCTGCTGACCACGGGCTACGGCCTCGGCACCCGCCCGGCCGAACAGCGGGCGTTCGTGCGCACGCTGGCCGAGCGGGGCATCACCGCCCTGGTCGTGGAGCTCGGCCCGCGCTTCACGCGGCTGCCCGCCGCCCTCGTCGACACGGCCCGTTCGGCCGGGCTGCCGCTCGTCCAGCTGCACCGCGAGGTGCCGTTCGTCACGGTCACGGAGGAGATCCACACCGAGATCGTCAACGGCCACTACGCGCTGCTCCAGCGGGCCGAGGAGGTGCACCGCCGGTGCACACAGGCCCTGCTGGGCGGCGGTGGGGTACCTCAAGTCCTCGGCATCCTGGCCGACTTCGGCGGCAATCCCGTCTTCCTGGAGACGGCGGACGGGCAGTTGCTGTACGCCGCCGGGGCGGGTCCCGAGGGCGCGGACCCGCTCCAGGTGTGGGAGGGGCTGCGCGGCCAGCACAAGGACGAGCCGCCGCTCGCGGGCTCGGTCCTGGTGGACGTGCCGGGCGGCGGGCCCGGCAGCGGGGGCGTCCGCGCGCGGCTCGTGCTGCTGCCCGTACGGGGGTCCCTGGCGCCGGTGCACCGGATGGCGGCGGAGCGGGCCGCGGGCATCCTGGCCGTGGTGCTGATGCAGGCGCGGCAGGAGGAGGAGCTGGCGGCGCGTGGGCGCGGCGACTTCCTCACGGACCTCGCCGAGGGCCGGGTCACGGCGCAGGACGCCCCGGCGCAGGCCCGCGTGCTGGGCTTCCGGCCGGGCGACGGCCCACTGCTGCCGGTCGTCATGCGGCTCGGGGACGCCCTGTCGCCGGGGGGAGGCTGGGCCGTGCTGGCCCGGGCGGTGTCCGAGGAACTGGCCTCGGTGGGCGTGCCGGTGCTGCTCGGTGTGCGGCCGGTGGAGGGCCGGGTGCTGGTGCTGCTGGGGCTGCGCGCGGAGCCGGAGCGGGCGACGGTGGCGGAACGGGTCGCGGCGGCGCTGCGGGCCGGGGCCGGCCGGGCCGGGATGCTGCGGCCGGGCGGGCAGCCGCCGGTGGTGGTCGTGGGGGTGCCGGGCGGCTGGACGGCTGCGGCATCGGGCCTGCGGCACGCCGCCGAGACGGCCACGGCGGCCCAGGGCCTGCCGGACCGGCCGTGGTACGACGCCCGCCGGCTGGACATCGACCTGCTGCTGTGGCGGCTGCGCGACCATCCGGACCTGGCCGCCTTCGTCGACCGGGCCCTCGGTCCGCTCCTGGAGCACGACCGGCGCGCCCGGCCGCCGCTGCTGCCCACCCTGTCGACCTACCTCGCCCACGCGGGACGCAAGGCGGAAACGGCCCGGGAGCTCCACCTCAACCGGCAGACGCTCTACAACCGCCTGGCGCGCATCGGGGAGTTGCTGGGCACGGACCTCGACGACCCGCAGACGGTGCTGGCACTGAGCCTGGCCCTGCGAGCCCGCAGACACGTTCCCTAGCGCCCGGGGTGTCCATGCCAGCGGCCAAGGGTGTCTATGCGAGGGGCCGGGGCTGGGTCAACTCGTCGTACACGCTGAGCACTTGGGCGACCGTCTCGTCCTCGCTCGGCCAGGTCGCCGCCTGCCGCGTGCCCTTGGCCTTCAGCAGCTCCCGGCGCTCGGGGTCGCCGAGCAGGCGTACGACGGTTCCGGCGAGCGCCTCCGCGTCGCCGCGCGGGACGAGTTCGGCCGCGTCGCCGACGAGTTCCGGGATGCCGCCGACGTCGGTCGCGACGAGCGGCACTCGCGCGTGGAGGGCCTCCTGGGCGAGGACGGAGCGTGCCTCCTCCCACCGGCTCGGCAGCAGGGCGAGGTCGGCGGCGGCGAGCAGGTCGGTGATGTCCTCGCGCCGCCCGATGAGGCGGACGGGGAGCCCCTCGCCCTCGATTCGCTCCTGGAGTTCACCGCGCAGCGAGCCCTCGCCCGCGATCACGACCAGGGGCACGGGATCGAGCCGGCGCCAGGCGCGGGCGGCGTCCAGCAGCACGTCGTATCCCCGGTGCCGCTCCAGGGAGCCGACGGCGATCAGCAACGGCCGTCCGATGGCGCCGAGTTCGGCGCGCACCTTGGGCCGCAGCCGGTCGGGGTCTTCGGGCTCCACGGGCCTGCGGGGGCCGGGCAGCGCGACGGCCGCGAGCCGCGCGTCCCGCGCGCCGGTCAGCCGCGCCCGGTCCACGAGGGCCGAGGTCGTCCCCAGCACCACGGTGGCGGCCTTCACGACCCGCCGCTCCAGGACCCGCAGCAGATGGGCGCGGGCCCCGTCGGCATGCGCCCGGTCGTGCCACGTCACGACGAGCGGAGTGCGCACCCGCCGCCCGCTGAGGGCGAGCACGGTACGGAACGAGGCGTGCAGCCCGTGCGCGTGCACCAGATCGGCGTCGGCGCAGGCCGCCCGCAGGGCCGCCACCGACACCGGGTCACTGCTGCGCGGCACATGCACATGGTCGGCCCCGACACCGCTGAAGTCATAGGCGCGGTCCGCCTCATAGGGGGCGCACACCGTGACCTTCACGCCCCGCGCGACGAGCCCCGCGGCCAGGGAGCGCACATGCGCACTGCTGGCCGCATTGCCTCCGCCCAGCACCTGCACGGTGCGCAACGGCGACTGGCCATGCGGTGAGTGGCTGCTCACGGGGGTCACGTGGCCGGGCTCCTGGTTCGGGTCGGGGGTCACCGCGCAGGATTCCCACGCGTACTCCGCCAAGGATGCCAGGACATATGCGGGTTCCGGGAACGCCCGGAGCCCGGCGGCGTGACAGTGGGGCGCGGCATCGGGGAGGCGCGCCGGGCCGGGTCACCCACACGAGTGAAGATCGGCGCATCTCCCGTCAACTACGCGACCGCTCCTCCACTACAGATCCGCTCTTTCACTACTGCTCGGCTCTCTCACTACAGATCCGCCCGAGCCGTCGCCAGCAGCTCCTCCGCGTGCGCGCGTGCCGTCTCCGAATCCTCCTGGCCGGCGAGCATCCGGGACAGCTCCCGGACCCGCTCCTCCCCTTCCAGCACCTTCACACCGGAACGGGTGACCGACCCGTCGTTCGTCTTCTCGACCAGCAACTGCCGGTCCGCGAAGGCGGCGACCTGCGGGAGATGGGTCACGACCACGACCTGCGCGGTCTTCGCCAGACGCGCGAGCCGCCGGCCGATCTCGACCGCCGCCTTGCCGCCGACACCGGCGTCGACCTCGTCGAAGAGGTACGTCGGCACGGGATCCGTCCCCGCGAACACGACCTCCACGGCCAGCATCACGCGGGACAGCTCACCGCCGGACGCCCCCTTGGCGATCGGCCGTGCCGGCGCGCCCGGGTGCGGAGCCAGCAGCAATTCGACCTCGTCGGCACCCGCGGGCCCGTACGCGACCGGACGGCCCCCGACTTCGACACCCTCCGGGTCCTCGGTCTGCCGGATGTCAAAGGACACGCGCGCGTGCGGCATGGCCAGCGAGGCCAGCTCGGCGGTCACGGCAGCCGCGAACCGAGCGGCGGCCTCCGTCCGCGCGTCCGTCAACGCCTGTGCCAGCCCGCCCAGTTCGGCCCGCAGCGCGTCCCGCTCGGCGGTCAGTTCCCCGATCCGCTCGTCGTCGCCGTCGAGTTCGGTCAGCCTGGCGGCACTGCGCTCGGCCCAGGTCAGCACGGCGGCGATGTCCTCGCCGTACTTCCGCGTCAGCCCGGTCAGCGCGGCCCGCCGCTCCTCGACGGCCGCCAGCCGCAGCGGATCGGCGTCCAGGTCGTCGGCGTACCCGGCCAGGTCCCCGGCCGCGTCGCGCAGCAGGATCCCGATCTCCCCGATGCGGTCGGCGAGCGCCGCCAGCGCCGGGTCGTGCGACCGTACGGCGTCCAGGGCCCGCTGCGCGCCCGCGACGAGCGTCCCGGCGTCGACGCCCTCGGGGTCCTCCGGATTGCCCGCGAGCGCGGCGTGCGCGACCGCGGCGGCGGACGCCAGCGCCTCGGCGTGCCCGAGCCGCTCGGCCTCCTCGGCCAGCTCCACGTCCTCACCGGCCCGGGGCTCGACGGCGGCGATCTCGTCGAGCCCGTAGCGCAGCATGTCGGCCTCCTGGGCCCGTTCGCGTGCGCGTGTGGTGATCTCGTCGAGCTCGGCGGAGACGGCCCGCAGCCGCTTGTACGCCTCGCCGTACTTGGCCAGCGGCACCGCGACCGCGTCACCGGCGTACCTGTCGAGCGCCTGCCGCTGCCGGGACAGCTTGAGCAGCCCCTGCTGGTCGGTCTGCCCGTGCACGGCCACCAGCTCGTCGGCGAGCTCGGCGAGCACTCCCACGGGCACGCTGCGCCCGCCCAGGTGCGCCCGCGAGCGCCCCTCGGCGGAAACGGTACGGCTGATCAGCAGCGCCCCGTCGTCGAGCTCGGCCCCGGCCTCCTCGGCGCGTACGGCGGCCGTGGCGTCGTCCGGGACGGTGATCCGCCCCTCGACGACGGCCTTACCGGCCCCGATCCGCACGAGCGCCGGGTCCGCGCGCCCGCCCAGCAGCAATCCGAGGCTGGTGACCACCATGGTCTTGCCCGCACCCGTCTCACCGGTGACCGCGGTGAACCCCGGCGACAGCTCGACAACGGCGTCGTCGATCACACCGAGCGACCGTATCCGCATCTCCTCCAACACGGACACGACCTTACGAGGTCCGAGCCAAGGATTGCGACTGGCCCGGTCCTGTCACCCACGAGAGTGGCACAGACCTTCTTTTCAGGGGCGCGGGGACGGCGCGACCAGCCATAGACGCCCCGCACCCGCCGACGACGAGCAACCACCCCCCACAAACCGCTAGTGAGGAGCCCCCCGCCACCCGGAAACAGGCAGCGCAAACTTGGCCACCAGCCGATCCGTGAACGACGCATGATGCAGCCGAGCCAGCCGCACCGGCACAGCCCCGCGCCGCACCTCCACCCTCGCCCCGGGCGGCAACTCCACCGTCCGCCGCCCGTCACACCACAGAACCCCCGGCGGAATGTGTGGCAGAACCTCCACAGCCAACACAGAATCCGGCGACGTCACCAATGGCTTCGCGAACAACGCATGAGCCGAGATCGGCACCATCAGCAGCGCCTCGACCTCCGGCCACACCACGGGCCCGCCCGCGGAGAACGCGTACGCCGTCGACCCCGTGGGCGTCGCACACACGATCCCGTCACAGCCGAACCCCGTCACCGGCCGCCCGTCGATCTCCAGGACGACCTCCAGCATCCGCTCGGCGGACACCTTCTGCACGGCCGCCTCGTTCAGCGCCCAGTCCGTGTGCACGATGTCCCCGTTGCGGTGCACCACGACGTCGACGGTCATCCGCTCCTCGACCTCGTACGCCTTGCTCACCACCCGGTCGACGACCTTGTCGAGGTCGTCCCGCTCGGCCTCCGCGAGGAATCCGACCCGGCCGAGGTTGACGCCGAGCATCGGCACGCCCGACGCCCGCGCGAACTCCGCACCGCGCAAGAGCGTGCCGTCACCGCCCAGCACGATGAGCAGCTCACACCCGTCGAGGCACTGCGGAGTGGCCTCCTTGACCAGCTCCACCTCCTCCGGCAGCGGCAGGTCGCACGCCTCGGCCTCCAGGACGCGCACTCCAAGACCGGAGCGCAGCAGGCCCTTCACGACGAGCTCGGCACTGCGCACGGCGGCGGGCCGCCCCGTGTGGGCGAGCAGGAAAACAGTACGAGCTCGGTTCTCGGTCAACGCGGCCCCTCCGCCACTGCACGGTCGACATCGGCCGGGTCCAGTTCCGGTGCCCCGGCCCGCAGCCACAGAAAGTATTCGACATTCCCCGACGGCCCGGGCAGCGGACTGGCCGTCACGCCCTTCACCCCGAGCCCCAGCCCCCAGGCCTTCTGGGCCACCCCCGTCACCGCTTCGGCCCGCAGCTGGGGGCTGCGTACGACTCCCCCACTGCCCAGCCGCTCCTTCCCCACCTCGAACTGCGGCTTGACCATCATCACCAGGTCCGCGTCCGGCTTCACGCACCGCACCAGGGCTGGGAGGACCAGCCCGAGCGGGATGAAGGACAGATCCCCCACGACAAGATCCACAGGCTCCCCATCGATCTCTTCAAGTGTCAATTCGCGAACGTTCGTACGGTCCTTGACGGTGACGCGTTCATCGTTCTGAAGAGACCAGGCGAGTTGTCCGTATCCGACGTCCACGGCGACGACATGGGCGGCGCCCGCCCGCAGCAGGACATCGGTGAAACCGCCGGTGGACGCGCCGGCGTCGAGCGCCCTGCGTCCCTCGACGACCAGGCCCTGCGGCAGGAACGCCGTCAGCGCGCCGGCGAGCTTGTGACCGCCGCGGGACACGTAGTCGGGATCGTTGGCGTCGGCCGCGACGACGATCGCGGCTGCGGTCTCCACCTGCGTGGCGGGCTTGGTCGCGACGGTCTTGCCGACGGAGACCCGCCCGGCGGCGATCAGCTGGCCGGCATGCTCACGCGAGCGCGCGAGCTTCCGGCGGACCAGCTCCGCGTCGAGACGGCGGCGTGCGACTCCTGCCACGGTGTGTTCAGCTCCTGTGTTCGTACGGCCGCGGGGGCGCCGGAGGTCCCGGGCGGGCGTCGAGCGCGGTGAGCGCGTCGCGCAGCCCCCGGTGTACATCCTCGTACACCTCGAGGTGTCCGTCCGTGGCGAGGTGGTCGGCGTCGCCGAGCCGGTCCAGGGCCGCGTCCACGCCGGCGTCGCCCGTGGGGGTGCGGGGCACGTTCAGCGGGGCGGGGGAAGCGGGGTCGTACCCGGGATCGGGAGCGGGCTGGTCCTGCGCCACCGCCGGGGTCTCGGGAACTGCGTCGTCCATGCCCCGACGCTACCGCGAACCGCTGCGGTACCGTCGACCGCGATGGCCACGATCGAGGAGTGCCGTAGCGCACTCGACAAGCTCTCCGACAACATGCAGCGCGCCGAAGGGGACGTCCGCGACGCCGCGGCCCTGGACCGTTCGGTGAGCTGCCACATCACGGACCTGGACGTCACCTTCGTCGGCCGTATGCAGGGCGGGCGGATCGTCGTGCGCGACACGGTCCAGGGGCCGCCGCCCGACAAGGCCGAGATCAGACTGGCCATGACCGGTGACGACCTGGTCGCCCTGGTCGACGGCGAGCTGAGCTTCGCCAAGGCCTGGGGCTCGGGCCGGGTGAAGCTGTCCGCCGGCGTGCGGGACCTGCTCCAGCTCAGGAAGCTTCTGTAGCGACCGCGTTGCCGGCCCCGGTCCCCGCCCCGGCCGGCGCCCCGACGCGTGCCTTCCGCGCCGCCGGCACGACCAGCGGTGTGCCCGTCTCCGGGTCGTCGATGACCTGGCAGCGCAGCCCGAAGACCTCCTCCACCAGGCCGGCCGTCACGATGTCCTTCGGCGCGCCCTCGGCGATGACCCGGCCCTCGCGCAGGGCGATGAGGTGGGTGGCGTAGCGGGCGGCGTGGTTCAGGTCGTGCAGCACGGCGACGAGGGTGCGCCCCTGCTCCTCGTGCAGCTGCGCGCACAGGTCCAGGACGTCGATCTGGTGCTGGATGTCCAGGAAGGTCGTCGGCTCGTCGAGCAGCAGCAGCGGCGTCTGCTGGGCGAGTGCCATGGCGATCCACACGCGCTGGCGCTGACCGCCCGACAGTTCGTCGACGTACCGCTCGGCCAGCTCGGCGACGCCGGTCTGCCGCATCGACTCCTGGACGACCCGCTCGTCCTCGGTCGACCACTGGCGCAGGATCCCTTGGTGCGGGTAGCGGCCGCGGCCCACCAGGTCGCCGACGGTGATGCCGTCGGGCGCGATGGACGACTGGGGCAGCAGACCGAGCGTGCGCGCGACCTTCTTCGCGGGCATCGACTGGATGACCTGCCCGTCGAGCAGCACCCGGCCGTCGCTGGGCTTGAGCATCCGCGACAGCGCCCGCAGGAGCGTCGACTTGCCGCACGCGTTCGGGCCGACGATCACGGTGAAGGAGTTGTCGGGTATCTCCACCGACAGTTGCTCGGCGATCACCCGCTGGTCGTAGGCGAGGGTGACGTTCTCGGCGGACAGACGGTTCACGGTGCTCCTTCGGTTCTTGCTCATATCCGGCCCGCCTTGCGCTCGGTGACCAGCAGCCACAGCAGGTACGCACCGCCGAGCACGCCGGTGACCACGCCCACGGGCAACTGCTCGGCGCCGAACGCCCGCTGCGAGAGCCAGTCGGCGACGACCAGCAGGGCGGCGCCCATGCACAGGGAGGCGAGCAGGTTCGGGCCGGGCGCGCGGGTCAGACGCCGGGCCAGCTGCGGCGCGGTGAGCGCGACGAAGCTGACGGGACCGGCGGCGGCGGTCGCGGACGCGGTCAGCAGCACGGCCGCCACCATCAGCAACAGCCGCACGCGCTCGACCCGCACCCCGAGGGCGTACGACACGTCGTCGCCCATCTCCATCATCCGCAGCCCGCGCGCGTTGCACAGGACGAGCGGCACGAGCACGGCACACAGCCCGAGCAGCGGCCAGACCTGGGCCCAGTCACGGCCGTCGAGGGATCCGGTCATCCACACGACCGCGCGGGCCGCGTCCACGATGTCGGACTTGGTGAGCAGGTAGCCGTTGACCGCCGTGACGATCGCGGAGACGCCGATGCCGACCAGCACCAGCCGGTATCCGTGCACGCCCCGCTTCCAGGCGAGCACGTAGATGGCCAGGCCGGTCACCAGGCCGCCCACCAGCGCGCCGGCCGCGACCTGGTTCGCGCTCCCGGAGAACAGCACGATCACGGTGAGCGCGCCGGCCGTCGCCCCCTGTCCGAGGCCCAGCACGTCCGGACTGCCCAGCGGATTGCGGGAGATGGACTGGAACAGCGCGCCGCCGAGCCCGAGCGAGGCGCCGACCAGCAGCCCGACCAGGACCCGCGGCAGCCGCAGTTCGTTGACGATGAACTCCTGGCCCGCGTTGCCCTCGCCGAACAGCGTCCGCAG
The DNA here is from genome assembly GCF_040613735.1 of Streptomyces sp. NPDC006235. Taxonomy (NCBI): domain Bacteria; kingdom Bacillati; phylum Actinomycetota; class Actinomycetes; order Kitasatosporales; family Streptomycetaceae; genus Streptomyces; species Streptomyces sp. NPDC006235. Next base: position 6,076 of record NZ_JBEXSR010000023.1, on the reverse strand, counting down.
CACGTCGGCGGCCGGGATCGGGAAGTCGCCGGTGCCGATGAGCACGACACTCGCCGTGAGCGCCGCGACCAGCAGCAGGAGCACGACGGTCAAGGCCCGCACGTCCAGGCGCACGGAGAGCCCACCCGGGGTCCGCACGGCACGGTTGGTGGTCTTCACAGCTGCGCCGTCCTCCGCCGTCGTACGAGATAGATGAACACCGGACCGCCGAGGATCGCGGTGACGATACCCACCTGGAGTTCCGCGGGCCGGGCCACCATCCGGCCGATGACGTCGGCGCCGAGCAGCAGCACGGGCGACAGGATCGCCGCGTACGGCAGGATCCAGCGCAGGTCGGGCCCGGTGAAGGAACGCACGACGTGCGGCACCATCAGCCCGACGAACATGATCGGCCCGCAGGCCGCGGTCGCCGCCCCGCACAGTACGGTCGCGGCCAGCATGGACAGCGCCCGTGTCCGGTTCAGGTTGGCGCCGAGCGCCTTGGCCGTGTCGTCGCCCATGGCCATGGCGTTGAGCGGCCGGGACAACGCCAGCGCCAGGACCACACCGGCCAGCAGGAACGGCAGGACCTGCCGGATGATCGACTCGCTCGCCGAGGACAGCGAACCGACCGTCCAGAACCGCATCTTGCCGAGCGCCGCGTCGTCCATGATCATCACGGCCTGGAGGTAGCCGTAGAGCGCGGCACTGATCGCCGTACCGGCGAGCGCGAGCCGCACCGGCGTCGCGCCCCGGCTGCCGCCGAGGAACCACACCAGCGCGCCGACCGCGGCCGCGCCGAAGAACGCGAACCAGACGTAGCCGCTGAGCGAGGTGACCCCGAGGTACGTGACGGCCGTGACGACCGCGGCCGACGCGCCCGCGTTGATGCCGAGCAGCCCGGGATCGGCCAGCGGGTTGCGCGTGAGCGCCTGGAGAACCGCCCCGGCCAGGCCGAGGGCGGCGCCGGCGAGCAGCCCGAGCAGCGTCCGCGACAGCCGCTCCCCGACGACGACGTCGCCGTACGTCCCCGAGTCCTCGAACAGGCCGTGCCAGACCTGCCCGAGGGACAGTTCTTTCGCTCCGATCGCGAGGCTCGCCAGCGCGACGAGCACCAGGATCGCGACGGCCAGGAGGAGCCCGAAGGCCCGTATCGCCCGTCGGGTCGGGGGCGCGGGGGCGGTCTCCGCGCGCGGTTCGGGGGGACTGTCGACCAACACGCAGGTTAGGTTAGCCTACCCTGCCATCCGATCTCGATCCGGAGCCCGGCCGCCGCCACGGACGCCCGCCCGGAGCGTGCCCGCGCACCGCGGATCCAACCCGTACTCGGAACCACGGATCCAACGGGCGCTCAAAGGCCCAGCCTCGCCAGCGACTTCCCCCCGTCCAGCTCACACACGCCGTCACCGGCGACCGTCCACGCCGCGGCGCACAACGCGCGCAACCCGTCCAGCGCCTCGCCGTCCCCGTCGAGCTCCAGCCGGTCCGCACCGGCCGTCGCCGTCCAGCCACCGCACCGGAACCCGCCGTCCCCCGCCTCCACGACAACCGGCTGGCCGCTGAGCATCCCGCGCAGATCGGCGTCCACATACGTCGGCCGATGCTGCGGCGGCGCGGCCAGCAGCTGCGCGCCGTCCGTCACCCCGGTCAGCACGAGCAGCGAGTCGACCTCCCCGTTGAACGCGCCCTCGATGTCCGTGTCCAGCCGGTCCCCCACCACCAGCGGCCGCTCGGCACCCGTCCGCAGGATGGTCTCCCGGTGCATCGGCGGCAGCGGCTTGCCCGCGACCTGCGGCTCGGCACCCGTGGCGATCCGCACGACCTCCACCGCCGCGCCGTTGCCCGGCGCGATGCCGCGCCCGCTCGGAATCGTCAGGTCCGTGTTCGAGGCGAACCAGGGCACACCGCGCGCGACCGCGTAACTGGCCTCCGCGAAGCGGCCCCACGGCAGCTCGGGACCGCCGTAGCCCTGCACCACAGCCGCCGGATCGTCGTCCGCCGACTCCACCGGCACGAGCCCGCGCTCGCGCAGCGCCACCCGCAGCCCGTCACCGCCGACCACCAGCACGCGGGCGCCCTGCGGCACCTGCTCGCTGATCAGCCGGGCGACCGCCTGCGCCGAGGTGATGACATCGTCCGGGCCCGTCGGTATGCCCAGCTCGGTCAGATGCTCCGCCACCGTGTCCGGCGTCCGCAGCGCGTTGTTGGTGACGTACGCCAGGCGCATCCCGCCCGCCCGGGCCGTGGCCAGCGACTCGACGGCGAACGCGATCGCGCTCCCGCCCGCGTACACGACACCGTCCAGGTCGAGCAGCGCCGTGTCGTACGCCTCGCTCAGGGCCTGCCCACTGCCCTCGGGCCTCGTCCTGACGCTCCGGCTCATCCCGCATCGCTCCTCGTTCGACGGCTTTCCCCCGATCATCCCCCATGCCACTGACACCCGTACGATGCCGGGATGAACACAGCAGGTCACTCGGAAGCAACGGAGCGCCGAGGCCTGGAACTCACCCCGTTCCGAGGCCTTCGCTACGACCCCGACCGGGTCGGCAGCCTGGCCGCAGTGACGTCCCCGCCGTACGACGTCGTCGTCCGCCCCGACGGAGTTCTCCATCTCGAGTCCGCCGACCCGTACAACATCGTCCGCCTGATCCTCCCCCAGGCCGACACTCCCGGCGCCCGCAACGACCAGGCCGCGCAGACCCTGCGCCGCTGGCTGTCCGAGGGCGTCCTGACCACCGACCCGGAACCCTGCCTCTACATCTACGAGCAGCGGGACGGCAGCGGCATGCTGCAACGCGGCGTCATCGGCGCCCTGCGCGTGACGGATCCGACCGAGCAGGTGGTGCTGCCGCACGAGGACGTCATGCCGCACATCGTCGCCGACCGGGCGGCCCTGATGCGGGCCACCTCCGCGAACCTCGAACCCCTCCTGCTGACCTACCGCGGCGACGACTCGACGACCGCCACGGCGGACCTGATCGAGCGGACCGCCGAGCAGCCACCGCTCCTCGCGACCACCACGGAGGACGGCTTCAGCCACCGCCTGTGGTCGGTCACCGCCCCCGCCGACCTGACGACGATCCAGAACGACCTGGCCCGTCACCAGGCCCTCATCGCCGACGGCCACCACCGCTGGGCGACCTACCGCCGCCTGCGCACGGAGCACCCGTCCCCCAGCCCGTGGGACCACGGCCTGGTCCTCCTCGTCGACACGGCCCGCTACCCTCTCCGCGTCCGCGCCATCCACCGCCTCCTGCACGACCTGCCGGTCGTCGAGGCCGTGGCCGCCCTGCACGGCCATCTCCGCGTACGCCGCCTCGACGTCCCGCTCCCGGAGGCCCTGGAGGCACTGGCGGACGCGGCCTGCGCGAGCAACGCGTTCCTGCTGGCCGGCGACGGTGCCTTCCACCTCGTCGACCGCCCCGACCCGGATCTCCTGGCCCGTACGATCCCCGCCGACCGCCCCACCGCCTGGCGCACCCTCGACGCGACGGTCCTGCACGCCACACTCCTCGACCACGTCTGGCGCATCCCCGAGGACTCCCCCGCGCACATCACCTACATCCACGACACGGCCGCCACGGTCGCGAAGGCGGAACGCGACGGCGGTACGGCCGTCCTGATGCACCCGGTCCGCGAAGAGGTCGTCCGCGACCTGGCCCGGCAGGGCGTCACCATGCCACGCAAGTCGACCTCGTTCGGCCCGAAGCCGGCCTCGGGCCTGGTCCTGCGCGCGCTGGACCTCTGACGTCAGACCCACAGAAGGCGAAAGGGGCGGATCCCGAACGGGATCCGCCCCTTCTGCGCGAGGTCAGTCCTTCTTCTCCTCGCCGACGTCGCCGCCCTCACCCTCGCCGACGGTCTCGTCCTCGCCCTCGTCCTCGGCCAGGGCGTCCATGAACTCCACCCCGTCCAGCTCGGCGAGCCGGTCCGAGGCGTCGGTGCTGCCGTCCCGGTCGGCCTCCACGGCCTTCGCGAACCACTCCCGCGCCTCGGGCTCCCGCCCGGCCGCCAGCAGCGCGTCGGCGTAGGCGTACCGCAGCCGCGCGGTCCACGGCTGCACGGAGTTGGAGGCCAGCTCCGGGCTCTGCAGCGTCACGATGGCCGCGTCCAGCTGCCCCATGTCCCGCCGCGCACCGGCCGCGACGAGTCGCATCTCGACCTGCCCCGCCTTGTCGAGCTTGTGCACCTCGGGTGCCCCGGCCATGTCCAGCGCCTTCTCCGGCCGCCCGAGCCCGCGCTCGCAGTCGGCCATGACAGGCCACAGGTCGATGTTCCCGGTCATCCGCTTGGCGGCACGGAACTCGGCCAGCGCCTCGCCGTACTTCTGGGTGGCATACGCGGCGAACCCGGCGGCCTCCCGCACGGCGGCGACCCGCGACGCCAGCCGCAACGCCACCCTGGAGTAGCCGTACGCGCCCTCGGGGTCCTCGTCGAGGAGCCGCGCGACCATCACCAGGTTCTTCGCGACATCTTCCGCGAGAGTCTTCGGCAGGCTCTGGAGCTCCTGCCGAACGTCCTTGTCGATCTCTTCGCCCGTGACGTCCTCGGGGATCGGCAGCCGCTTGATCGGCTCCCTGTCGCGCTCCCGCTCCTCACGGAACCGGCCGCCACCGCGCCGATCGTCACGGCGGTCGTCACGGCCCCGGAAGCCCCCGGGCCGCCCACCACGATCGTCGCGCCGCGGGCCACGGCCACGGTCGTCACGCCCGCGGTCGTCCCGTCCACGGAAACCGCCGCGGTCGCCACGGGTGTCGCGGCTGTCGTCCCGACGGACCTCGCCACGCTCGCTTCGAGGTGCGTCGTCCCGACGGAATCCGCCACGCCCGCCCCGAGGTGCGTCGTCGCGCCGGAAACCGCCACGCTCACCGCGGTCGTCCCCGCGCCGGTCGTCACGACGATCGTCGCGCCGGTCGTCACGGCCGCGGAAACCACCGCGGTCGTCACGTCGGAAACCACGGTCGCGGTCATCACCGCGAGGCCCACGATCCCGGTCGTCACGCCGGAAACCGCGGTCGCGGTCACGGTCGTCCCCACGGAAGCCTCGGTCGCGGTCGTCACGCCGGAAACCACGGTCGCGGTCGTCGCCACGGGGCCCGCGATCCCGGTCGCCCCCACGGAAGTTACGGTCCCGGTTGTCGCGGCGCTCGGGGGCACGGTCGTCACGCCGGGGGAACCCTCCGCGGTCGCCCTCGCGCCTGTCGTCCCGACGGTCATCGCGCCGGAAACCACCGCGCTGCCCGCGGTCATCGCCCCGTCGGTCATCACGCCGGCTGTCGTCACGGCGGCCGTAGCCACCGCCACGGTTGTCGTCGCGGCGGTTGTCGTCCCGGCGGAATCCGCCACGGTCCCGGTCGTCCCGACGCTCTGAGCGGTCGTCCCGCCGGAAGGAGGGACGGTCACCACGGTCGTCCCGCCGGAACCCGCCACGGTCACCCCGGTCACGGTCGTCCCTGCGCGGCCCTCGGTCACGGTCATCACGCCGGCCGTAACCGCCACCACGGTTGTCGTCCCGCCGGAAGCCACCACGCTCACCACGGTCGCTCCGCTCACCGCGGTCGTTTCGGTCGCTGCGGTCGCTTCGCTCGCTGCGGCGGAATCCGCCACGGTCCCCACGGTCCCCCTCCCGTCGCTGCTGGTCGCGCTCCGGTCGGTCGTCGGGAGAGTTGGTGGACATGGTGACTCCTGTCTTCGGTACCGCAAGTCATTCTCGCGCAGCCGGGTGCCCAGCGCGCAGTGCAAAAACAAAAAGGACCCCTGGTCCCAGCTGAACGCTGGTGACCAGGGGTCCTTCCAAAGATTGTTCGGCGGCGTCCTACTCTCCCACAGGGTCCCCCCTGCAGTACCATCGGCGCTGTAAGGCTTAGCTTCCGGGTTCGAAATGTAACCGGGCGTTTCCCCTACGCTATAACCACCGAAACCCTAATGGTTTCGAGCGAACAAGCACACTCTTCAATTGTGTGTTCTACTCAAAGCCGACAACTGTTCGTTGTCTCAGAACTAACACAGTGGACGCGAGCAACTGAGGACAAGCCCTCGGCCTATTAGTACCGGTCAACTCCACACGTTACCGTGCTTCCATATCCGGCCTATCAAC